>JAFTLZ010000093.1 GCA_017452665.1 Clostridia bacterium | reverse complement strand
TTTTGAAAAAGTTTTCCCACCCCCTTTCAAAACTTTCACAACACTTTCTAAGATAGACGAGGCAGGGACATTCCCGCCTCGTCAATTTTTTATTACGCGTTAAAAGTTTTGAGGGGGCTTGGGGGAACTTTTTCAAAAGTTCCCCCAAAAACCGCGTTCTCAATAACCGCTTCCCCCAAAAAACGGCGTCCCAAAACGCGCCCAAACGGCATCCTTACTCCAACTCAAACGCGCCGGTGTAAAGCTGATAATACTGCCCCTTTTCGGCAAGGAGCTTTTCGTGGCTGCCGCGCTCAATAATACGACCGTGATCCAGTACCATGATCACGTCGGAGTTGCGAACAGTCGATAGACGGTGCGCAATCACAAACACCGTCCTGCCCTTCATCAAGGCATCCATACCGCGCTGTACAATCGCTTCGGTGCGGGTGTCAATGGAGGAGGTCGCCTCGTCCATAATCATCACGGGCGGATCTGCCACAGCGGCACGCGCAATGGCAATGAGCTGACGCTGACCTTGCGACAGATTTGCTCCATTGTTGCTCAACTCGGTCTCATAACCGCCGGGCAAACGCGTGATAAAATCATCCGCGCCAACCAGCTTTGCAGCGTTGATGCACTCCTCATCGGTCGCATCCAGTTTGCCGTAGCGAATGTTATCCAGAACACTTCCCGTAAACAGGTTCGTATCCTGCAGAACAATTCCGAGCGAGCGACGCAGATCCGACTTTTTGATCTTGTTGACGTTGATCCCGTCATAGCGGATCTTTCCGTCCGCAATGTCGTAAAAGCGGTTGATCAAATTGGTAATGGTGGTCTTTCCCGCACCGGTCGCGCCGACAAACGCAACCTTTTGCCCCGGCTCTGCATAAACGCTGACGTCATGCAAAACCGTCTTGCCTTCTTCATAGGCAAAATCCACGTCGGTCATCCGCACGTCACCCTCCAGGCGCTGATAGGTTACAGTTCCGTCGGAATGCGGATGCTTCCACGCCCAAATGCCCGTGTGGTGTTCCGCCTCGGCAATTTCCCCGTTCGGCAGAATCCGCGCGTCAACCAGCGTTACGTAGCCGTCGTCTGCTTCAGGCTGTTCATCCATCAAAGCAAATACACGCTCCGCACCCGCCATCGCCATCACAATGGAGTTGATCTGCTGGGAGACCTGGTTGATGTTTCCCGTAAATTGCTTTGCCATCGACAAAAACGAGACGATAATGCCCGCGTCGATCACCGAGATTCCCGCAAAAATGCTGTACAGACCTACGTTCGGCGTGCCGCTGACCAAAAACAGACAGCCAACCACCGCCAGAATCACGTACAGAATGTTGCCGATGTTCATAATGATCGGCCCCAGCATATTTGCATATGCGTTGGCGCGGTAGGCATGCTCAAACAGCTCGTTGTTCAGCGAGTCAAAATCCTTTTGGCAGTGCTCCTCATGGCAAAAGACCTTCACAACCTTCTGCCCGTTCATCATCTCCTGCACAAAGCCTTCCTGCCGTCCCACCGATTTTTGCAAACGGACAAAGAACTTTGCCGAGCCGCCGCCCATTACCTTTGCCACAAAGATCATACCCACAACCCCTGCAAGCAAAATCAGCGTCAGCCACAAGCTGTAATACAGCATGATAAAGAACACGCAAAGCACGATCACACCCGCACGGATCAGCGTAGGGATCGACTGCCCCACCAGCTGACGGAGCGTATCGATATCGTTGGTATAATGGCTCATGATATCGCCGTGCTTGTGCGTATCAAAGTACTTGATCGGCAAATTCTGCATCCCGTCAAACATGGATTTGCGCATCTTGCTCAAAAAGCTCTGCGTAATGCCTGCCATCAGCTGCGTTTCCAGAGTCACCGCAACAATCGAGAGTACGTAAAGCACAATCAGTACAATCACCCGGGGAACAATCTGCTGCTGTGCAATCTCCCAAGGCGTTCCGCTCTCCACACTTGCGGTAATGGCGTTGATCACTTCTTTTAAGAAAATCGCGGGAATCGCCGACGTCACCGCCGAAAACAGAATACATACGATGGAAATGGGAAGTAATACGGGGTAATATTGGAACAGACTCTTCAATACCCGCTTGAGCACCGAGCCGTTCAGCTTTCGCTTCATAGGAGGATTATTTTGTTTCATTTTCGCTTCCTCCGTTCGTTTGTTGTTCGTAGACCTCGCGGTAAATCGAACTGGTACGCAGTAGCTCCTCATGCCGTCCCGCCGAGGCAATTTTTCCGTTCTCCATCACAAGAATCAGATCGGCGTGCTCCACCGAGGCAACCCGTTGTGCAATGATGATCTTGGTGGTTTCGGGAATGTAAGAATCAAATCCCGCACGAATCAGGGCATCGGTCTTGGTGTCCACCGCGCTGGTCGAGTCGTCCAGAATCAAAATTTTCGGCTTTTTCAACAGCGCGCGCGCAATGCACAAACGCTGCTTCTGACCGCCAGAGACATTGCTGCCCCCCTGCTCGATCATCGTGTCGTACCCATCGGGAAACGCACTGACAAAATCGTGTGCCTGCGCCAGCTTGCAGGCTTCAATCATCTCGGCGTCGGTCGCATTCTCGTTGCCCCAACGCAAATTCTCTTTAATAGTCCCCGCAAACAGCAGATTCTTTTGCAAAACCATGGCAACCGATTCGCGCAGTACCTCGATATCATATTCACGCACGTCCTTGCCGCCAACCTTTACACTGCCCTCCGTTGCGTCGTACAAACGAGGGATCAGCTGAACCAGTGAGGACTTACCCGAACCGGTACCGCCGATGATTCCCACCGTCATTCCGGATTTGATGTGCAGATCCACGTCGGCAAGCGCGTACTTTTTCGCCTCTGCCGAGTATTTGAAGCTCACATTCTCAAAATCCACCGAGCCGTCCTGCACAACCGTAACGGGATGCTCCGGGTTCTTCATCGAGGGCTCCTCGTCCAGTACCTCGCAAATGCGCTTTGCCGACTCCGTCGACATCGTCAGCATCACGTAGATCATCGAAAGCATCATCAAGGACATCAAAATCTGCGTGCCGTAGGTCAGGAGCGCGGAGATCTGCCCGATCTTCACCCCGCCAATGCCGTTGATCGCCATAAAGGAGCCAAGCAACAGCACGACCGCCATATTGAAGTACATACAAAAGTTCATCAACGGCGTGTTCACCGCAACAATACGCTCCGCACGCGTAAAATCGCCGCAAATGGAATCCGCCGCAGAACCAAACTTCTCTTTTTCATAGTCCTCGCGCGAAAATCCCTTTACCACGCGCATTCCGCGGATGTTTTCTTCAATCGACTCGTTCAAGCGGTCGTATTTCTTAAACACACGGCGAAATGCAGGCATTGCATGGCGGCTGATGATCCAAAGCCCGATTCCCAACACGGGGATCACCACGGCAAACGTAGCGGCAAGCCAGCCGCCCATATACGCCGACATAAACACCGAAAAGATCAGCATCAGCGGGCTGCGCACCGCCGTGCGGATCAGCATCATGTAAGACATCTGCACGTTGAAAACATCGGTGGTAATCCGCGTCACCAAAGATGACGAGGAAAAGCGGTCAATGTTTCCAAACGTATAAGTCTGAATCTTTGCAAAAATATCGTGGCGCAGATTTTTCACAAAGCCCGCCGACGCTTTGGCACAGGTAAATCCCGCAATGCCGCCGCAGGCAAGCGAGCACAACGCCATCACGACCAGCAAAATTCCGACCTTGACGATCGAGGACATTTCCAGATCCGTCCCCTGATCCTGGATCATATTGATCAGATACTCTGCAGTCACAAACGGGATCAGCGTTTCAATCACCGCTTCTCCAACCATCAAAAACAGCGTAATGACCGTTGGGCGTTTATATTCCCGCACACATTTTGCAAGCTTTTTCAAAATTGCAAGCATAGGTTTTGTTTTCGTTCCTTTCTTCGTTTTTTTATTTATAGATCAGTGCGTATCATTTTATCACTGATTTTTTAAATGAATATGAATATTATAGGGTAACGCCCCTCAAAAACAATGCCCCCTGAGCAGAATTTCAAAAACCCGCTCAAAAGGCATCGTCATCAAACAGTCATTTCATTTCCAGGACCCGATCCAGAATCCGTTGGCAGTTGTTTTGGTCGTCAAAGGCAAAGAACCGATCCACACGGCGGCGGTATTCGTCCTTGAGGAGGCAACCGTTTTTCATATAATCGATCAACAGCTCCACCGTGGAGTCCAGATCGTAGATCACCTCGCCAAAGCCGTCCCGCTCGTAGTCAAAATACCCCTTGGTATACACGTGACTTCCGCTGAAAAATTCATCCTTATCAAACTGCGCATACACCACTGGCTTGCGCAGATAAGCAAAATCGAACACAGCGGAGGAATAATCGGTCAACACCAGATTGCTGTTTGCATACACGTCACGGTACTCGTCATCGATGGTAAAAAAGCGAACGTCGGGATGATGATCGAACAAAGATTCCTTTGTAATCACGTTCGGGTGCGGCATATAGCAGATCTGGTAGCCGTATTCCTTTGCCGCAGCGATCAAACGCGCATCGTTGATCAGTGAATTGTAAAAACGGAAATACTCACTCTGACGGAAGCCTGCGGATTCATTCCACACGCCGGTTTCCTGATCCACACTGTCCATCAAATATCTGCGCCACGTGGGCATAATGGTAATATAATTCTTTTCATCCCGATACAAACGGTCAAAGCGCGCAAAGCCGGTCAGCCATGCCTCTTTTTCGGTGTAATAATAGGTAGGTGTATTCAAAATCGACTCATATTCGGGGCCCGCAGCACAGATAAAGCCCTTGATATTCTTCTGGTATTTGTTCAGCCAGCCCGAAATATCATCCTTGGTAACACCGTGCTGTAAAAAAATGAAATTCTGCTTTGCAAGAATATCACGGTACGGCTCCGAATAATAGCCGAACGGATTGATCACAAATTCATCCGCATGAGAGGAGATAATATTGGTCGCCGCCAAATGCAGAAGCTTATACCGCCAGGAATTCCGATCCACCACACTGCCCAGCGGCTTCATCATATCGTATCCGGCACCCTTGGCAATCGCATAGTAATACTTTGCGCCCTTAAATTTGATCTGCTTCAGATAACGGAAAAACGCCTCTCCGTTATCCCCGCATTTGTTAAGGCGGTCGGAAATGATCCAGATCTCCTTGCGGCAGAAAAGCCGATAAATCCGCACAAGCATTCTTGCAAGCGCCGCCTTCTTGGCGCCAAGCTGTTCGCTGTTCCAAAGCTCGTTGCAAAAGGCCTTTTCCTGCCGTTTCACCAAATGCTTTTCGGCAACAGACACCGCCAATCCGCTCTCCAGCATGCGAAACATCAACCCGCCCTGCACACAATAGGAAGAACGGAACTTCTTTGTCAGTGGGAAATAAGACTTCGGAACCAAATTTCGAAGCATGATCTCAATCCCGTCAACAACGGTTTGAAAGGTCAGAAGATTCTCCCGCTCGGTCAAAAGCGCTTTCGGAACTCTGAATTCACAGTGATAGCGCTTCGAAACCACCTCACCCATACACTTATTATATTCCGCTTCCGTCACGTGTTCCGCCGCAACTTTATTTTTGTTGACCAGTAAATAAAAGCCGTCGGGCATAGCGCCTTGATTCAACACCGTTTGGCGGACGGAGATGGAGATCTCATCGTCCCGAACCTCCAAAAAGTTCAATTCCAGAGTGTTGTTTGAAAAGCTGTGGAACACACGGTGATCAAATCCGTAATAAATATCATCGTGCGAGAGGCAGAGAAAATCTCCTACCTTGCCGTTGTGTTTTTTTGCCAACAAAGCAATCCTCGTATCAAACGGAATATGCTTTTGGCGCATAATCACGTCCTCATCAATTTTCGACAAGCACCGGGAAAGCAACTCTTGATATTCTGCAAACTCCTGCTCATTCAGGCAAGCCGGCACCTGTGGCAGCTGAAGCTTCCATTGCAGATCGCACATCACCGTATTCTGCACAAAGCGCGGGATATACCCCAGCTTTTCCTCGGCGTACCGCATGACCTCCATCGAAAAATACCGCACGTAATCGGCATACGCAGCCTTCTTTTTCGGCGCCTCGGCAACCAGCGAGGTTCCGTAACGGCGATAAAAATATTCCCCCTCGGCAACCACACCAAGATAATGATTGTCAACCAACAGCTTTGTGATCTGTTCGGCGTCCTCCGCCGTTGCAAGTCTGGAATCAAAGTGCAGATTTTTTGCAATCTCATTCTTGACAAAGGAGGTCGCAATCGAAAGCTGCGGGTAATACCACTCCTTCTCCACGTTGATCACACGGCTACCCTTTGCAAACTTGTTGTTCAAGTGGTGCGGGCCGTTCGAGCTTCCGAACAGCGTGATCGGAATCGAAACAATGTCCACCCGCTTGTCATGGCGGTCAAAAAAGCGGTAAACATCCTCCAACGTATTTGGGGAAAGGATATCGTCCGGGTCGCAAAAATTTACGTACCGTCCGGTCGCATAGCGCAAGCCGGTGTTCCGCGCATCGGAAAGCCCGCCGTTTTCCTTGTGTATGACGATGATATTGTTGGGATACTGCGCCCCGTATCGGTCACAGATCGCCCCGCAGCCGTCCGGCGAGCCGTCATCCACCAGGATCAGCTGAACGTGCTTCTCAAAGCCGATGCTCTGGTTCAGAATACTCGCAATCGCTTCATCAATGTATTTTTCGGCGTTATAGACCGAAAAAATAATACTAAAACGGTGCGAAAATGCTTTATTTTCAATGTTTTTCATCTCGAAATCTCCGAAAAAAATCAATCAGTAAAAGGTTACAGATCGGTCGGCAAAACCTTATCTGCCAAAAATTTCTCGTACACGTCACAAATTTTCTTCACATTGTCTCCAAATACCACCTGCTTGCCGTGGTCAAGCCACAAAATCTTATTGCACATCGAGCGCACCTGCGCGATCGAATGGGACACTAAAATGGTCGTAGCGCCGCCGCCGATGATGGACTTCATCTTTGCCTCGCTCTTTTTGCGAAAGGCACCGTCTCCAACCGATAATACCTCGTCCAAAATCAAAATATCGGGATTGACCAGAGACGCAATTGAAAACGCCAAGCGCGATTTCATTCCCGAGGACAAATGCTTAAACGGCCGATCCTGAAAATCCTCCAGCTCGGCAAAGCGAATGATATCCTCGTAGGTGTCGTCCATAAATTTTTTGGTATATCCCAGCATCGCGCCGCGCAAATAAGTGTTTTCGCGCACGGTCATCTCGCCGTCAAAGCCACTTCCCAGCTCCAGCAGGGCGGCAATCTTTCCGTTGCAGGTCACCTTTCCCGTGGTGGGAACCATAATACCGGAGATTGCCTTGAGCAGCGTGGATTTTCCCGCCCCGTTGGTGCCGATGATTCCCAGCATATCCCCGCGGTAAATCGAAAAATGCACGTCTCTGTCTGCCCAGAATTCGTTGACATGATAATTCCGCGTCAGCTTGCGGAGCAAAAACTCCTTGATCCCGATCTCTTTAAAATCCCCCGTCATATAACGGACGGAAACGTGATCCAAAGAAAGGATCGGCGCCTCACACCGACAGTTGTTTTCTTCCATGTTGCATTCCTCCGTCAGACGTAATAAAGGAACTTGTGATTCATCTTACGGTAGATCAAAAAGCCGATCAAAAAGGCAGCCACCGCATAGCCTACCGCCAAAAGGTGGTATTGAATCGAAGGGAGCATCGGTATATTTCCGCCCACACCGATCACCACCGAGCGGAAATACTTGATATAAACGTAAACCGGGTTCAAAAGAAAGAGCTTTTCCATGCCGCCAAACTGTGCAGGATCGTAAAAAATCGCCGACAGATACATCAGCAATGTCAAAAATACGCCCCACAAGTACTGCACATCTCTGAAAAAGATAAACATAGCAGACAAAATCAAGCCCATCCCGATGTTGAATATCATCAGGCAAAGAATGGGAATGATCAGGGCAAAAAACAACGGTGTGATGGCAACACCGTCAATCACACAAAAGATCAAAAACACCGCAAAGGTGAGAGCAAAATTGATCAGTGAGGACACGTTGCGCGAAAACAGGAACAGGTACTTTGGCACATTGATCTTCGAAAAGATCCCCGCATTGTCCATCAGAGAAGACATTCCCCCATTGGTAGCATCGCTGAAATACGCCCACACAATGTTTCCGCAAAACAGATAGATGGTATAGTGCTCCATACTCCTGCCAAAAAACTGTGTAAATACTACACGCATCACAAACAGGGTCATCAACGGGGAGAGCAAACTCCAAAGCATTCCGAGATAGGTACGCTTATATTTCTTTTTAAAGTCTCGCTTCACCAACTCCGTAAACAAAAATCGGTGTTGACGAAAAGTTTGGGCAATTCCTTTCATTTCCGCCCCTCCGTTCTTTTTTATTACTCACTCCCTTTGAGCTTAAAACGCAACCAGCCCTTAAAATAGCGCCAGATCCAGCGCATACCGATCATACCGCAATCAAATTCGTCAGCCACTCGCTCCCGCGGAGTCAACGCCGCCTTGCGCGCAAAATAAGCTTCGGCGCTCATCGTTACAAACTCCGCGTACGGTACACCGGTCATTGCCTTAAAAAAACGCGGCCGTTTTTCAAACTCGTATTTTGTCATGTGGGAACGAAACAGCTCAAATGCCTCTTCCCGCTCATGCTCGTCAGAAAGCAACATCAAATGCCGTTCCAGATCCCAGGAAAACCGCAGATACACATAATCGCGACATTCGGGAATTCCGCTGCAAATCTCCAATAGCTTCGTGCGGCACTCCGCATGCTTGCGGTAGGTCTCCAGCTTGTAAATGTGTGTCAAGGAGCAATGCTCCTCCGGCCGGTGCTGACAATGCCAATATACGGTCTCCTCCGGAACCAGCGCACAGGAGGGATTTTTGGTTGCTGCATTGGCTAAGAACACCACGTCCTCGCCAATCGTCATACTCTCATCAAACGTCAGCGCATTTTCGCGAAGAAAGGACGTGCGAAACAGCTTCGTCCACAAGCAACAAACCGAAAAGAGCGCCAGAAACGAGGAATCCTTCGCATCCTCCCCCAGCTGACAGTGCGTGCGCGTGCCGTTGTCATACGCATCGTCAAAGCTACCAATGGCAACATCCCTCTCACCAATCGCACCAAGCAACGCCTCATATGCACCTGGAGGAACGATATCGTCCGCATCGCAAAACGCCACAAAATCGCCCGTTACACGGGAGAGAGCCGCATTCCGTACCGCCGCAACTCCGCGGTTCTGCTCGTGAAACAATGTCACAATGCGCGCGTCGCGCGCGGCGGCAGCACGCAGGATCTCAGCGGAACGGTCAGAGGAATGATCCTCCACCGCAATGATCTCCAGTGCGGGGACATTTTGCTCCAGCACCGACTGCAAAGCCGCCTCCAGATAGCGCTCGCAATTATAAACCGGCATAATCACGCTGATCTTCGCTTGCACAATTTTTCTCCTTTCGACGCCTTTTTCCAGATTATAACATAATATTCATTATATTATACCACAAAACATCATATAAGTCAATAGCCGACAGTGCTTTTTTCACAACAACAGCATCGCCTTTGACCGGTTTTGAAAATTTTAGTGAGACTTTCAAAAAGTTACCTCATGAAGCATTCAGTGGCCGAAGCATGGGCAAGCCCATGCGCCTAAATGCTCGCGGGAGCCATTGTTTCGGGTATGTGCTTGAAAACGAATTCTGAACCGAAATAAACGAAAGAGGCAATGGCCTTCCTTTTTCGTCAATTTTTATAAGTGCGTTGAAGATTTTGAAGGGGCTTGGGGGAACTTTTTCAAAAGTTCCCCCAAAAAACAAATCAATCCCCCTTGCAGCCCGCGCTTTTTTGATAAGCAATTCTTTCGTCGCCGTTTTCCAGATGAATGATCCCGCAGCGTACAAAGCCGTTCTTTTCCAGCGAGCGTTGCATGGGAAGGTTGTCTCGGTGAGTGTCGATCTTCAAATTTTCACAGCGTGCATAGCACCACGCAAAGCAAAACGACGCCACACCGCGGCGGTGGCGTGCCACAGCAACGCGATGAATCACCCCGTATGGGCGCTCATTCAACCATTGCCCCTGCTCGATTACGCGATAGGTCGGATCCTCTCCTTCAAAATAACAGAACACACCGCAAATCTCGCTATCCTCGGCACAAACGTACAAATTTCCTGCGGCAATATCCGTACGTAAAATCGACTCCTGCGGATACCCTCCGGCCCATTGCTCTGCATTTCCGTGCTCCCGCATATAGCGGCGCGCATCCTCGTAAATCCGCAAAATTTCGGGCAGAAGTCCCTCGCTTGCCTTGATGATTTCCATATCTGCCAAACCTCTTTTTCCGTGTTGTAATGGTTTTTGTTTCCATTATACCCGACATGGCAAAAAAAGTCAAGCCCTCACCCACTGTTTTTCGCACCTTCCATTCCTTTGCGCAATTATTTTGCCCCGCTGTTGACTTCTTTACACAAATGTGGTACAATAAAATCAATATACGCACAATCTCCGCCACTTTACACAAATTTTACAAAACAGCGGTGTAAAATCTTACGAAAAGAAGGTACACTATTTTTTGGACAATTATAGATGAAGGATGTGAATTTATGATATTTTGTGTAGAAGACGATAACGCCATTCGCGAGCTGATGATCTATACCCTCAAAGCTGCCGGCTATCAAACAATGGGTGTTGCCGACGGAGAAGCATTCTGGAAGGCGCTCTCCGAGCAAACACCTCAGCTGATCCTGCTCGACATCATGCTCCCCGGTGAGAACGGCATCTCCATTCTGCAAAGGCTTCGCTCCACGGCATCCACCGCCGATATTCCGGTCATCCTTGCAACCGCAAAGAGCACCGAGTACGATAAGGTCATCGGCTTAGATATGGGAGCCGACGACTATCTTACCAAGCCCTTCGGTATGATGGAAATGCTCTCCCGCGTCAAGGCAGTGTTGCGCCGTGCCGCTCCCAAGCCCACCAACGCCACGCTGTGCATGGGGGATCTGGAGCTCAACATGGGCGAGCATACCGTGCTTGTTTCGGGCGAGCGGGTACAGCTGACACTGAAGGAATACGAGCTCTTGCTCACCTTTTTGCAAAATCCGCGTCACGTATTCTCGCGTGACCGTCTGCTTTCTATCATCTGGGGCTCGGACTTCATCGGGGAAACACGCACTGTGGATGTACATATCGGCACCCTGCGCACCAAGCTCGGCAAGTGCGGCTCTTATATCGAAACCGTGCGCGGCGTCGGATATCGGCTGGAGGAAAAAGCATGACCAAACGGATCTTCCTCGCTATTTTTGCAGTGACCGCGACAACCGTACTTTTGTCTGCAATTCTTTTGCCAATCCTGCTGGTGCCTTATCTGCAGGCAGATACACTTTCCTATGTGCTCCCGCTTCTCATTCTGATCCCCTTGCTTCTGATCCTGCTTGCCGCCCCTCTGGCCTTGCTTACCGCAAAAAAAATCACCAATCCCTTGCGGCAAATACAAAAGCCGTCTGGCAATCCCCCAGCAGCATATCAGGAGCTTTCCCCGCTTTTCCGGCGCCTTGCCGAGCAGAAAGAACAGCTTGCCGCCAAGGACGCCGAGCTACAGCGCCGTAAAAACGAATTTGAAACCGCCACCAACCATATGAGCGAAGGCTTGATCCTGCTGGACGAAAACGCCACCGTGCTGTCAATCAACCGTTCGGGCACCAAGCTTCTTCGCACCGATTTTTCCTGCGTGGGAAACAGCATCTTTCAGCTTCAGGACTCCGCACAAATGCACAAGCTTTTTGAGGATGCCAGGCACGGCGAACACGCAGAATCCACCGTCGTTCTGGACGAGCAGGAGTACCGCGTCAGTGTAGGCCCCACCATGGAGGCAAATCGCGTAGTCGGAATCAATCTCCTGATCACGGATATCACCGAGGAAGAAAAAGCCGAAAAGCTGCGTCAGGAATTCACCGCCAATGTCTCCCACGAATTAAAGACTCCCCTGCATACCATTTCGGGCTGTGCAGAGCTTTTGGCAGGTGGAATGGTAAAAACCGAGGACGTACCGCATTTTTCGGAGCGCATCTATACCGAGGCAAAGCGCATGATCACCCTCGTGGAGGATATCATCAAGCTCTCCCACCTGGATGAGGGCGTCAGCGATATGCAGCGCGAGAGCGTCGATCTTTACACCCTTGCAAATGCTTCGATCCAAAGCCTCTCTCAGGTGGCGCAGGAAGCCGGTGTTAAGCTGACTCTGCGCGGCACCTCCGCGCCCGTGTACGGCATCCGCCAGCTGCTCTCCCTGATCATCTTCAACCTTTGCGAAAACGCCATCAAATACAACAAAAAAAACGGTCGTGTCGATGTAACCGTTCAGAATACCGACGTCAGCGTTATCCTCACGGTCAAGGATACAGGAATCGGCATCCCCAAGGGCGAGCAGGAGCGCATCTTTGAGCGCTTCTACCGTGTGGATAAAAGCCACTCCAAGGCGCTGGGCGGCACCGGTCTGGGACTTTCCATCGTCAAGCACTCCGCCAAGGTTCACCGCGCAAAAATCGACCTGCAAAGCACACCCGGTGTGGGAACCACCGTCACCGTACAGTTCCCGAAATAAAGGAGATTATTCATGACGTACGAAACGATCAAGCAAAACGAGGATATCCGCACCTACATTTCCGAGGCAGACGCTTCCCTGTGCGCGTTGGGCTACACCGAGCACAGCTTTGCCCACGTCACGCAAGTGGCGGAAAAGGCAGGCTATATCCTGCAAACGCTGGGGTATCCGGAGCGCACCGCCGAGCTTGCCAGGATCGCGGGATATCTGCACGATATCGGAAATCTGGTCAACCGCATCGACCACAGCCAAAGCGGCGCGGTCATGGCGTTCCGCCTGCTGGATAAGCTTGGTTTCCCCGCCAACGAGATCTCGCTGATCACCACCGCCATCGGAAATCACGATGAAGGCACCGGCGTTCCCGTCAATCCCGTGGCGGCGGCTTTGATCCTTGCCGACAAATCCGATGTACGCCGCAGCCGCGTGCGCAACACCGATCTTTCCACATTCGATATCCACGACCGCGTCAATTATTCGGTTATCCGCGCCGACCTGCGCATCAACGAGGCACACGCACTCATCAAGCTCAAGCTAACCATCGATACGCACATCGGCTCGGTCATGGATTACTTTGAGATCTTTTTGGACCGTATGATTCTGTGCCGCAAGGCAGCCGAAAAGCTGAATCTGCAGTTCAAGCTCATCATCAATGAGCAACAGCTGATCTGAAGTCAAGGAATTTTTATTCAAACAGAAAGAACCGCCAAATCAAATCGGCGGTTCTTTCTGTTTATAAAAGTCAGCTCAAGCGATACTGCTCCTTGTATGCGGCAAGCTGCTCGGCGTAAAACTGCTCGCCGTGCTGCGTGCGCTGGGATTCGTGCAGATTCATGTTGTTATGCGCGCTGTCAATAATGCATCCCGCAATGTTGGAGCAATGGTCGGATACGCGCTCCAGATTGGTCAAAAGATCCGACCACACAAAACCCGCTTCAATCGAGCAGTTGTTCTGCGTCAAGCGCATAATATGGCGGGTACGCAACTCCTCGCGCAAAATATCAATCAGCTCTTCCAAGGGCTCTACCTTTGCGGCAACGGTAAGATCCTTTTCGTAGAAGGATGTCATCGAAAGCGTTACGATCTCGCGCACCGCACCGTTCATCACGGCAAGCTCATCTTGCGCAGGCTTGGAGAACTCCAGCTTCTTTTCGTTCATTTCCTCGGCAGATTCCAAAATGTTCACCGCGTGGTCAGCAATACGTTCAAAGTCACCAATCATCTTCAGCAATTCGGTAGCCTCCACGCTGTAGCTTTGTCCGGTCTGGCGGCTGGTAAGCTTTACAAGATAGGTTCCGAGGATATCCTCGTAGTGATCGGTCAAATCCTCCGCCGCACGGATTTTCTCGGCTGCTTCGGGCGTATAATTCTGCAAGCATTCCAAAGCATCGTTGAATGCATCGGTCGCAGTCTGCGCCATCTGCGTGACCAGAGTATGACACCGCTCCAATGCAAGTGACGGAATGTCAAGCAAACGCTCGTCCAGCTCGGACACCGTCTCCGGCGCCTTTGCATCGGGAATGAGCTTGATGGCAAGCTTTTCCAACAAAGAAGACATGGGCAACAAAATAATCACGCAAAGAATGTTAAACGCAGAGTGTGCAACCGCAATTCCGAATTCGGAAGCGTTCGTTTCCAAAAGCGGCATCAACGCGGAGGCGAATACCGTTTTCACAATGGTAAACACGGTCAAAAGCGAAACCGCACCGATCACGTTAAAGGAAAGATGAACAAACGCCGCACGCTTTGCGTTTTTGGTCGTGCCGGCAGAGGAAAGAATTGCGGTGATACAGGTACCGATGTTCTGACCCATAATGATCGGAATCGCGGCACCGTACGAAACGCCCGTACTTCCCGCAAGCGCCTGCAAAATACCAACCGAAGCCGAGCTGGATTGAATAATCGCAGTCAGAATCGCACCGGCAAGCAGACCGAGAATGGGATTTTCGAACATGGTAAACATTTCTTGGAACCATTGCATTTCGCCCAAAGGCTTCATCGCGTCGGACATCATATCCATACCAAACATCAAGGTCGCAAAGCCGAGCAGGATCGTTCCCGTATCCTTCTTCTTTTCGTCCTTGAGAAACATACACATCACGATACCGATTACAGCAAGCACAGGCGTAAAAGATGTAGGCTTCAGCAGGTTCAGCCACGCACTGCCCTCAATTCCCGCCATACTCAAAATCCAAGCGGTAACAGTGGTACCGACGTTGGCACCCATAATCACGTTGATTGCCTGCTTCAGCGTCATAAGCCCCGAGTTTACGAAGCCGACGACCATAACGGTAGTTGCGGAGGAGCTTTGAATTACGGCGGTTACACCCAAGCCGGTCAAAAAGCCCGCAAATTTGTTCGTGGTCAGCTTCCCAAGCAGAGTACGCAGAGCACTGCCGGCACGCCGTTCCAATGATTCGCCCATTGTGTTCATACCAAACAGGAACAAACACAATCCGCCAATTAAAGGAAGGATCATTTTGATGAGATAGTCATTGATAAACGCTTCCATTTTGATCTCCTTACCGTCAAATAGATTTGATCCGGACAAAAACAGATACCCATGCTTGTCCATTATAGAGTATATCAAGAAAATGTCAAATATTTTATCACAGAAATGTAAAATCTGTGTAAAGTCGTCCCGCGGCGCGTAATTTTGGCAAAAAAAGCGATCTTTGGTGCATCTGCAATATCACGGATGCACCAAAGATCGCTTTTATATCTCGCCGTCCCACACCGTATGCGGAATACAAGGCTCAAAGTTCCTTTTCAAAAGATAATGCATGCACTCCTCTGCAATCAGATCGGTCGAATAATCCACCGTCATGATCGCCTTTCCAATGTTTTCCAAAGCAGAGACATGATCAAAGCCCGCGATCGGAATCCGGCAGAAAAAGCCAAATTTTTTCAGCACGCGTAAAACGTAATAATCGGTCGAACAGATAATAGCCGCGGCATCTGCAGACAGTGACTCCTCATCAGTCACAAGCCGCCATACACGTCCGCGCTCCTCTGCCGCACGGCAAAAGCCCGCAAACCGTAGCCGCTGTGCGTTGACACTGTGCAAATTTCTATTTAAAATTGGGGCAAAATATACCGTCTCTCCATGTTCGTTCTGCTCCAGCATCCGCACCGTCAAGTCGTACATTGCACGCTCGTCATCCACACCAATATAGGTCAAGTCTCCCAAACGGTTCCCAACCACTACCATCGGGCGCATGATTGAGCGCAAATAGGAAAGATACTCCGCATCGTCACTTCCAACCGAGAACAAAATGATTCCGTCTACTCCAATGTAGTTAAAATAATCCAACGCCGAACGCTCCGCGGCAAGTTCTTTGTCAGAAAATAGGAACACGACCGAATATCCAACCCTTTGAAAGGTCTCCGTCAGGCTCATTGCAAGCTTTGAGAAAAATTCATTGTATAAATCGTACAGCACCACCCCGATCAGCATGGATTTTCCGGACGGCTGCCGCCCATTCACAGACGGAACGTAAGCATACTCTCTTGCAACGGAAAGGATTCTTTCCCTCGTCTCCGGCTTGATTCCCGGACGACCGTGCAACGCGCGATCCACCGTTCCCTGCGACACACCGCAAATGCGTGCAATCTGCGTGGTCGTCATGCTTGAAAAGCGCTTCATCTCGTTTCAATCACCAGCTCGCGTGTGATCACACATTCCGCAAATGTGATCTTTTCACTATGCGATTCAAATGCGACCGTCTCGCCATCCGCACAGACCGAAGCGGCAACGTCGGCATTCCGCAAACCAAACGCTTCCAGCTTCAAGGGATCCCCCTGCACCGTCAGCACGCAGAGCTTGCCCGCAAAGCGCACAGTTCCCCATGTGTTCCCCACACTCCACACGTATTGTCCATCGCCCTTGACAATGGGTGCAAATCCGATATATTTTTGCGTCATGTCAAAGGAAAATCCGCTGTAGATCGGCATCAACGCATAGGATGCCATCGTGCGCGCGTAGTTATGTCCACACTCAATTTCGTTCCACGGGTTGCGTTTCTCGCCGTCGTAGCGGTCGCGGATCGCCCGAACCATCGTCTCTCCCTCTTTGATATACCCGGTTGCCGCCATCAAGCCCGCCAGCGCGTACTCAAAGCCCGTCATGACCTCCTCGCAGTACGGGATGGGAATGATCGGCTTTTCAAATCGTTCCGGATAGGAGCAGATGATCGTTCCCGCCCTCGTCGTCCGCCGCAAAGTTGCGCCACATATTCGCCACCTCACGTATGGAGGGCTTGTAATTGTAACGGTAAAGGCTTTCCAGCGCCTTGTGTTTTTTATCACCGTCAAATACAGGCGCCGCACCGATGATCGCACCGTGCCAATCGGCAAGCATCTGATCGATGATACACCCATTTGCAATCTGATATTTGATCTCCCCCGCCTCAGAATTCCAGTAGTTTCCGGAGCCGTTGCTCTTCAACACACTCTCATCCTCCTCCGTCCCAAAGCGATCCAGAATGCTCTTGTCCTTCAAATCAATCTTTTGGGAAAAATATTCGCCGTTAAAAAGATTCTCATTTGTCCATTTTCTGCCGTTTTCATATAAAACGCGGTATTTTTCGGCGCGTACACAGTCTCCTATTGCCTCCGCCATTTTGGCGCCGCAATCCAGCGCCAAAAGATAAAAGCCTTGTAGCCACGGGTTCGGTCCAAACAGTTCCATGTCCAGCGTATGGTGCTGTCGCCCTTCCATCACGCCGTCCATGTCCGCATCCCAACGGTCAGGATTCTTCTCTGACCATGCGTATTCCAGCATCTTAAAAATCCCATCGGCATTTTCACGTAGCCATTCGGTATCCCCCGAAATCTTCCACTCGCGGTAACACTTGATCACCTCGCCCATCTGTCCGTCCACGCAGGCGCGGAACGGCCACGGCTTGCGCCCCAGAGGCAGCATGATACGAAACGAGGATTTTCCATCCTCCCCAAGCGCATATTTCAGTGTCACGTCACGCATGGAGCGCTCCAGACGCGGGAACAAAAACGGCAGTGCGTAGGCATAGTTCCAGACGTGCTGACAGCTTCCCTCACACGAGCCGGCTTTATCCGTGACGCCCTCCCAGCCCCAAAGAGAGCCGTCGGGTAAGCGAAGCACCGTCGGGCTTTTGAGGACAGACAGATTGGACGATATCGCATCGATCAAACTCTGTGGCAGACTACTCGATTGCAGTGCATCCGCAAACACCTTCGTTTTTTCATAAAGAGAATCAAAGTGTTCCATCGCGTATTCCGCCGTCGCGCGGGAATCGGCAAACTGCGTTGCGTAATAATTCTTCCACAGGCGGTCGTCCCAATCCTTCACCGCATCCCGTGCCCAGTAATTGTATGCATTCGGTGCATTCCACGCCATCACAAAGCGCACACGGCGATGCTCCCCTGCAGGAATCTGCAAATACGATACCAGCGTTGCATGATCTCCGTTACCAGCTGTCGGATAGGTTCTCTCTGGCATCCGCTCCATCTCCGAAAAATTGCGCCAATACATGGTGTGCGCATCCTGCCACCTTCCGCGATACCAGTATTCCTCGGCAAGCGTATCCTCACCGTCGCACAGCATACACAAATCAAAATATTCTACGTCATCCTCAATCTTCCCAGCATTGCGCAATAGCACACCGCGTCTGCCATCCTGCGCAAACACCGTATTGATACTGCTCTTGCAAGGATTACACAGGCTAAAGCCAAGCGCGCATTCTGCATCACGCTCGCTGACATTCTCCAGCTCCCATTCAAAAAACGCCGCAGGAAGACTGGAATCGTATTCATTATGCGGAATAAAGGGATTGAACGCCCGCAGATGCGCAACAACCGGAAATCCATCCTCCGACAGTTGCAGCTGCGCTACGGGAAACTGCCCCTCAAAGCACACCTCTCGAAAATGCGGAAATCCTGCCATCGTTTGCGTAAACACCCCCATTCCGTTGCCGCTGAACTCGGATATGCAATCGCCCTGCAGAACCTTCGATGTGCTCTTTCCGTTCTGCGTTACACGGATGGCAAAATGCGAAAATCCGTTATGCGATCGCTTATTGGGGCGATTGAAAATCTCCCAATCGATCAAAGCCCCATTGCCCGCAAGACCAACACAGCCGGTTCCGATCCCGCCAAGCGGAAAGGATATTTTTTCAAGTTTTTCATCCTCATATCTCATGACACTTACCTCCCACGTGCCCCATTTCGGGCTCTTACCATCATTATAAAGCAAAAAAGCCTCCGTGTCAACTTACACGAAAACTTTTTTATTTCTCTATTTGTTGTTTGGCTCTGTTACGCTCAAGGGTTGGCAAAGATTGATCGCCGAACACTCACAGAGCGCCCTTGCTGAGAAGGCTCACAAGTTAGCCGGGCGAGCTTTTTCGTCCGTATATTTTGAGTAGAGAACCTGCGAAGCGATCGGCGGAGTCGAACTGCGCAGCAGAAACAAAACCCAAAAGTGGCATAGTAACTTTGCGACGGTGAAATCCCGGACGGAAAAGCACAAGACACGGTCGAGCGGAATCTCGATTTTTTCAATATTTCGTTATAGCAGAGCCTTTTGAAAAAGCAGTGAAAAGCTCCGAAGCAGGCAAGAAATATACGTTATTCGCGCCCGCTTCAGACTTCAAAAGCGCCCTTTTTTTGCTCAAAAAGGTCGTTTTTCGCCTCATTTTGCAATTTTTTAGGTCATTTTTAACCCGTTTTTCGGCGCTTTTGTGCCACTTTGTGCCAAAATCAAGGTGTAAGAATAACAAAATCAAGCCTCCACGCGTGCAAAACGCGGCTGCTCCTGCCCGTCTACGGTTACCATTTCGTTCCACATAGACGCCGGACGCACCCAAAGTCCCGTAGAGCCGTCCAAAGGCTCGTACACCACCATCACCTCCAAGGTCTCGCTGTGGCGCGCTACGCCAAGCACGCGGTACATCCCGCCCTTGTAATGCCGGTAAACGCCGGAAATGTCACTTTGCAACGGCTTTAGCTCCGGTTTCATCCTGCTCGCTCCTTTTTTCCTCGGATTTTTGCTCTCTGCCAACGGCAGAGCAATACTCTTCATACGTGCACAACACCCGCAACGCCGCCAGAAAGGCATTTGGCGTCATGCCGGGCGGAAGCCCCAGCTCTTGCGCCAATGCGTCCCGTTTGGCAGAGCTGTCGGGGCGTCCCGTCAGCCCGTCCACGTACAAATCGGTTTTTGACAGCGCATTTTCGTTGCGTTTTCGCACAACATCCTCCGCATTTGCGTAAGGAGCAAACAGCTTTGCCAACAGCTCCCGCTCCATCCCCTCTACGCCAAGGACGCCCTCTGCCGACGGTGCGGCTTTGCGCTTTTCCTTCCCTGCTACGCGCGGGACATACAGATGAATCAGGCGTTCGGGCGGCAAAACGGAGCTTAAATACGAGCGGATCAGCTTTCCCGCTCCGTCGCTGTCGGTCAGCACAATCAGCGGACTTTTTTGCGCCAATGCGTGAAATAGCATGGTTTTTTCGGCTTTTCGAAAAACGCCAAAGCCGTCGGTGGCAAGGATCTGTGCCTCGATCACGCTTTCCAGGCGCAACTTATCGTATCTCCCCTCCACGATGACGGGGTACGGAATTTTCAATCGTTCTGTCACGGTCATTCACGCTCCCGCATTTCAGCCTCTCGCCAGCCACAGGACCAAAACCAGCACGCCAAGCGCGATGCGGTATACGCCAAAGGGCGCAAAGCTGTGCTTTTTGACAAAGTCCATCAAAAACCGAATGGCAAGCATGGAAACGGCAAAGGAAACCGCACAACCGACAAGCAAGGTGAGCCAAGCCATGGCGGGAATCGCAGTTCCCGTCTCCCCAATCCATGAAAAGAAGCCCAGAACCTTGATGCCGCTGGCACCGAGCATAACGGGAATTGCCATAAAAAAGGAAAATTCCGCCGCGGCAGTACGAGAAACGCCCATCAGCATCGAACCGAGGATCGTAGAGCCGGAGCGGGACGTTCCGGGCACGATGGATAGCGCCTGAAATGCACCGATCGCCAATGCGGTTTTGAAGGAAAGCTGTTCAATGCCGTTCACACGCGGCACTTTGTTGCGGTTCAAACGCTCGATGGCAATGAACGCCACGCCGTAAACGATCAAGGCAACGGCAACAACAAGCGAGTTGTAAAGCCAGCCGTCAATGTCCTTTTGTGTCAAGGCTTCCAATACCTCATCCAGCACGATTCCCGCAAACGCGGCGGGAATACTGGCAACAACGACCTTGCCCCAAAGCCGCAGAACCGTGCGCCTTTGCTCCGGTGTTTTTTTGCGTGAAAAGGGCCACAGCTTGCCCCAAAACAGCACGACGACCGCCAAAATTGCGCCCAGCTGGATCACAACCTGGAACATCTCCCAAAATTCATCCTTGAACGCGGGATTGGACGAAAAGGCGAACGGAAGATAATCCTCGATCAGAATCAAATGCCCCGTGGAGCTGATTGGCAACCACTCGGTGATCCCTTCCACAATTCCGTAAAGGATAGCTTTTAAAATTTCAAGGAAATGGTTCATTACGACTCCTTTCTGTACAGGCAAAGTAAAAAACGGTCAGCAATCACCCTTGAGGCGATCCTTTGCGCGGATTTCCAATCCTTTTCCGCAGGCGGCGCGCAGGATATCCCCCTCGTGCACCTCGAGCGGAATACGGCACCAGTAGATCATCGAGGGGTGCGGTGTGGATTCCAGAACCGCTGCATCCGGAGCGTAAAGCTCGCAAACGTGCAATCCGCGCCCGATGTGACCGGGAGAGATCAGCTCGGCATCCTCGCCTGCCGAAACTTTATTGCGCTGAATGAAGCGGTAGAGCCTTCCGTTTTCGTTCTCCATTGCGATGCCTGCCTGCATCAGCATTTCCGCTTCCTGTTCATCATATTCGATCGCGGTGGAAAAATATGCTTTTTCGCGGATGTAGCCGCAAGCGCTGACCAGCTGCGGATTTTGCATCGGGTCATCGAAATAAAAGCCCGTGCCGTACTCGCGGTGCGATACGCTCTCCAGCTCCGAGAGCCACGCAGGATCAAACCGATAAGCGGCGGGATCCCGCTTGTAAGCATCCATTGCCATACGGTAGGCGTTGGTCACCACGGCGGTGTAGTAAGCGCTTTTCATGCGTCCCTCAATCTTAAAGGAAGCGATACCGCCTTCCATCAGCGCGGGGATATGCTCAATCATGCACATATCCTTGGACGACATGATAAAGGTTCCCACGTTTTCCTGCTGCTCGATGGGAAAAGGCATATCCGGGCGCTTTTCCTCCACCAAGGAGTAGTTCCAGCGGCAGGGCTGGGAGCAGGTTCCGCGGTTGCCGTCCCGCCCGTTGAAGGCGTTTGCCAGCAGACATCTGCCGCTGTAGGAAACGCACATGGAGCCGTGAATAAAAGCCTCCAGCTCGATCTCATCCGGCAGCTCGGCGCGAATGGCACGAATCTCGTCCAGCGTCAGCTCGCGTGCCAGCACCAAGCGTTTGGCACCCATAGCGGCGTAAGCCTTTGCCGAGGCAGGACTGACGATGCTGGTTTGCGTGGAGATGTGGATCTCCATATCCGGGATAATCTCCCGCACGGTAGCAAGCACGCCAAGGTCGGCAATGATCATGGCGTCGATGTGCGCGTCCTTAATTTGTTGCAAAAAGCGGCGCAGAGCGGGATATTCCTGCACGTGCGGCATGGTATTGACGGTAAGATAGAGCTTTTTGCCGCGCGTGTGTACGTATTCGGCAGCGGCGTAAAGCTCCTCTACCGTAAAGTTATCAGCGGCGGCACGCATACCGAACATTTGCCCCGCAAGATAGACGGCATCCGCTCCGTAGAGCAGAGCCGCTTTCAGTTTTTCAAAATTCCCCGCCGGGGATAAGAGCTCAGGCATTGTGATAATATGGGATCTGTGGGGGAAGAGGGAAACTTCTTGATAGGAGTGTCCCTCGTCCCCCACACCCCCATCTCCTTTCAAGAACTTTTTTCAGAAAAAGGTGATTAGTGGTGTGCGTTATAAGTAGTCGGCAGCCGCGCAAAACGGCACGTTTAAAGCCCTTTGATTTCGTACAGCTTTTTCCAAAGATGATCGGCGTAATTGAGATGCCCGCCATCCCCCACGACCAGCGCACATTGCTTTGGTGCGCCCGCCGCCTCGTACATCCGCTTGATCTGCGCGAAGGTCTGCTCGGTGCCCTCAATGGGAAAGATCGCGTCTTCCCTTCCTGCGGCAATCACAAGCGTTCGCGGCGCGATCAAGCCTGCAAGGTCACTCATTTCAAAATATTTGCGGATGCTTGGAATATGGTTGCAAAGGCAGTGCGGCATAGCGGCAATTGAGGTCTCGTACGAGCAGATCGAGCAGGACGGCATTGCCGCGGTGATGCGCTCATCCACACAAGCAAGATAATAGGTGGCAGTTCCGCCGCCCGAATTTCCGGTGCAAACGGTATCGGAAAAATCAATTCCTTCAAAGCGTTCCTGCACGGCGTCAAGGATTCGCATGGCGTCCCAAACGCGTTCCCCAATCACGGTGCGTCCCATCAAAAGAGCCATCTTTGCTGCCTCGGTACAGCTGGTGCCGTAGCCCTCCACGCTGCTCTCACCAAAGTTGCGCGCCTCAATCACCAAGGCGGCACGCCCCTCGCGGATCGCTCTCAACGCCATGGCGCGGTGCGGCCATTCGGCAAGGGCTTTGCGATCCTGCTCGGTCTTTGCCCGACCGAGGGCGACATGCATCCCTCCGCCATGACCGCTCAGGCATACCGTCAGCGGGACGGGCGCGGAGCTTTGCGGGATCAGCAGATGGCAAGGTACGAAATACCCCGGCTCGGTCTGCACCCCAAAGCGGTATTCGGTCACGCCGTTTTCCAAAAGGTTGGGGTCTTCTATCTCAAGGCAAGGATCGCAGGTCTCCAAGGGCAAGCCGAGCAATTCCAACAGCTTTGCGTGTGCCTGTCTCTTCCATTCCACAAACGGGATACTCCTGTCGTAACGCATGGACGGGGTGTGCCGCTTCAGATATTCGGTTTCATACAAATGGCTGTTGCAGGTCTTCATAGCAGACGTCTCCTTGCTTTGATTCATGCAAAAATACGCGTGTTTATTCCTTTTCGGTTACCGCAATGCCAAGCACGGCAAGATCGGCGTCGGACACGGGAGTGGGACACTGCGACATCAGCTCGCTTGCATTTTGCACCTTGGGGAATGCGACCACATCGCGCAGAGAATCCGCCCCCGTCATGACCATGGCAAGGCGGTCAAGCCCCATACCGGAGCCGCCGTGCGGAGGTGCGCCGTACTTGTACGCATCCACAAGGAAGCCGAATTTTTTTTCGATGTCTTCGGGAGAAAGTCCCAGCACCTTGAACATTCTCTCCTGCAGCTGCCAGTCGGTGATGCGGATCGAACCGGAAAGCAGCTCGGTGCCGTTGAGCACCATATCGTAGCACTCGGCACGCACGCTTCCGGGATCGCTCTCCAGATACGGCAGGCACTCCTGCAGGGGCATGGTGAAGGGATGGTGCATCGCATCCCAGTGCTCGGTCTCCTCGTTCCATTCGAAGAACGGGAATTCAACGACCCACAGGAAGTTGAACTTGCCTTCCTCAATCAGATCAAGCTTTTTGCCAAGGATATTGCGCAAAGCGCCCAACGTAGGGAGCGTCACCTTGTTCTTGTCGGCAACGATCAGCATCACATCGCCCTTTTCCATCTTGCCGGCGTCCAGAATTGCCTGTAGCTCCTCAGGAGTGAGAAATTTTGCGAAGGAGCAGTTGGGAGTCTCGTCTGCCCAACGGATATATGCCAAGCCCTTGGCACCGATCCCCCTTGCGTGCTCGGTCAGCTTGTCGATCTCCTTACGGGTCAGAGTCGCCGCCGCATTTTTGGCAATAATGCAACGTACCGAGCCGCCGTTTTCGATGGCGGAGGTGAATACGCCAAAGCCGCAGGTCTTGACGACCTCGCTCAGATCCTGAATCTCCATACCGAAACGGGTATCCGGCTTATCCGAGCCGTAGCGGTTCATTGCCTCGGCAAAGGTGATGCGCGGCAGAGGCGTGGGAACGTCCACGTTCAGAACCTCCTTGAACACGCGCTTGATAAAGCCCTCGTTCATCGCCATGATATCCTCCTGCGTGGCGAAGGACATTTCCAGGTCGATCTGCGTAAATTCGGGCTGACGGTCGGCGCGCAGATCCTCATCGCGGAAGCAACGCGCCAGCTGGATGTAACGGTCGTATCCGCTGAGCATCAACAGCTGCTTGTACAGCTGGGGAGATTGCGGAAGCGCGTAAAAGCTCCCCTTGTGGATGCGGCTGGGCACCAGATAGTCGCGTGCGCCCTCAGGCGTGGACTTGATCATCATGGGAGTCTCGATCTCAAGGAAGCCGTTTTCATAGTAGTACTCGCGGGCAACCTTTGCGATCTGATGGCGCATGAGGATACTGCGTTGAAGAGAGGGACGGCGCAGATCCAGATAGCGGTATTTGAGCGCGGTCTCCTCGTTGACCTTTTTGCTGTCGGACACCTCGAAGGGAGGGGTCTGTGCGGCAGACAGCACCTTCAGCTCGGTGACAAAAATCTCCACGCCGCCCGTGGGAAGGTTGGGGTTGACCGCTCCCTCGCCGCGGGGACGGACAACACCGTGTGCGGCAAGCACGTATTCGGCACGGATGCCGAACGCTTTATCAAAAATCTCCCGATCGGTCTCGGCGTCAAACGCGAGCTGGACGATGCCCGTGCGGTCGCGCAGATCGATAAAGATCAACGTGCCGAGGTCTCTCTGCTTTTGCACCCAGCCCATAACGCAAACCTGTTTTCCGATGTCGGATTCTCTGACGGTGCCGCAATAGTGCGTCCGTCTATCGTTTTTACTCATCAATTCAGCCATAGCTATAACTCCTTTATCTCAAAGCCCGCACATTTGCGCAGCTTTTTTCTTTTAATTTAAAATTCCGTGCGGATGTGCTCGACATAAGCGCCGTCCAACGCTTCCTGCACCAGCGCATCAAAGTCCAAGCGGCGCTGCTGTTCCTCGACCTTGGCAAGCTCGGGCTTGGTTTTTGGATGCTTTGGCGTAAAGACCGTACAGCAATCCTCGTAGGGTTGGATGGAAGTCTCGAAGGTGCCGATCTTGCGCGCGATTTGTACAATCTCCTCCTTGTCCAGCCCAATGCAGGGACGGAACACGGGGAGAGAAGTCATCGGATCGGTGACACCGATTGCCTGCATGGTTTGCGAAGCGACCTGACCGAGACTTTCGCCCGTGACAAGCCCTCCGCAGCCCAAACGGTGCGCGATGCGGTCGGCAATCGCCATCATGTAACGGCGCAGAATCAGCGTAAAGTAATCCTCCTCGCAGTTTTTGACCAGCTCCTCCTGGATGTGCGTCAAGGACACCACGTGCACGTTGAAGCTGCCTGCGTACTGTGCAATCTGGCGTGCCAGCGTAAATACCTTTTCACGCGCAAGCTCGCTGGTATAGGGGAAGGATTCAAAATGAACGGCGTCGATCTGCACGCCGCGCTTTGCGATCATGTAGCCTGCCACGGGGGAGTCGATTCCGCCGGAGAGCAGGAGCAAAGCCTTGCCGTTCGTGCCGACGGGCATTCCACCCGCGCCCTTGAACTGCCCTGCGTGGATATAGGCGGCGAACTCGCGGATCTCCACCTGCACTACGATCTCGGGTGTTTTGACGTCCACGCGCAATTCGGGCATTTCGGACAGAACGTATCCGCCCACCTCTGCGGCGATCTCCGGAAGAAGCCTGCCAAGCGTTGTGCCCGGCTGACTGAGCTTGGGGAACAGCTGGGGAGGAAGCGCCAGAGCGCCGATGATCTCCCGGTCAAACTCCAGGGTCTGGGCGTTTATCATGCCCATGGTGGTGGCATTGGTAAACTCCCGGGCCTTGACACCGGAGAGCTTGTACAAGAGATATTCCGGCATCATCAGCATATCCGTAACATTTTCCAGCCTTCCCTTCAGCTTGTCATCATAGAGCTGATAT
>JAFTLZ010000092.1 GCA_017452665.1 Clostridia bacterium | reverse complement strand
TGAGCGTCTACGCCCCCGCATTGGAAAAGGGAGTGATTAACTGGGCAAGCGTATACGATGACGTTCCTACAACCTTCGGGAACAGCGGTAAACGCGCCTGGCCCAAAAACGCAACCGGTGTGTATCGCGGATTGACCAATATCCCGTATGCCGTGGCACATTCCACCAACACGGTGGCGGTGCGCGTACTGCAGGATCTGGGATTGGAAAATGCGTTCCGCTTTGCAAGGGAGAAATTCCACCTCAGCGGTCTGATCTCCGAGCAGGGAAGAACCGATTGCGATCTTGCGGCGCTGGCGCTGGGACAGCTGCACTACGGCGTGACGTTGCGTGAACTGACCGCAGCATATACCGCCTTTGCCGATCACGGCGTGTATCATTCCTACCGCTCGTATTACCGCGTTTTGGATGCCGACGGAAAGATTCTTTTATCCAATGCAGATGTCGGTGAGACCGTTCTTTCGGACGAGACCGCCGCGCTGATGACAAAGCTTTTGCAGGGAGTGATTACCGATGGCACCTCCTCCGCGGTCACCCTGCAAAAGCTGACCGAATGTGCCGGAAAAACCGGAACCACCAACAACGACGCCGACCGATGGTTCGTTGGTTATACGCCCGAGCTGGTATGCGGCGTGTGGTGCGGCTACGAGTATCCCGAGCCCCTGGAGGGCAAAAATCTTTGCACCGGAATCTGGAACACCGTCATGCGCGAGCTTGTTTCCATCGGTGCCAAACAAACGGTTTTCGACGTTCCCTCCACTCTGGTGCGCGTCAGCTATTGCAAGGATTCCGGAAAGCTGGTCAGCAAGGCTTGTACGCTGGATCCGCGCGGCAGCCGCACCGAGGTCGGTTGGTTCGTCGTAGGAGACGAGCCAAAGGAATTTTGCGATTGCCATGTGCTTTGCGATTACGATTCGGAAAGCGGCGGCGTTTCACACGGATTTTGCCCGGAGGAAAGCTTAAAACAGGTGGGATTGATCCGCGTGGAGCGGCATTTCCCGATGCAGATCTACGTTTCGGATGCCCAGTACGTGTACCGTGGCGATCCCGCCGCCATGCCGCCGAACGGAAACCCCAAGCAAGCTTATTTTGCGCCCGAATTGCACGGTGTATGCGGCGTTTCCAACCGCGAGACTCAGTATAACCGTTCCTGCCCCGACCACACCGAGCCGCCTCCGGAGGAATCTGAGGAAGACTCCGGATTTGAAGATGAATTTGAAACCGATTTTCCATCCGACTCGGAGGAAAGCCGGGAAGAGGAGCTCCCGATTCCGTGGGATCTGCCGGTCCCGGATGAATAAACGCCGCGCGTCTCTCATATGGTGTAACGGGAGATGCAAAAAAAGACAGCATCTCCGTGCGGAGGTGCTGTTGTGTTTAAGAAGAAATACGGAAGAATGACGGTTGGCGCATGGTTGGGAAGCGAAATGGAGCAGACCACACCTGCGCTGATGATTGTGTTGGGGGCTGTGATGATGATCGGTGGAATCATCGTGCGCCTTGCGGTCGGAAGCCCGCATATGATGCTGTTGGCATTGAATGTCAGCCTTCCGATCCCACCGGTATGGCTGATGACCTTGCTGTGGTCATTGGCATTTTTAACAGTCGGATGTGCGGCAGGCTTTGTTCTCGGATTTCGCGCGGGCGGCTGTGACGTGGATAAATACAAGGGCGGGATGCTGTTTATTCTCTTGGCTGTCCTGGAATTCTGTTGGTATCCCACGTTTTTCGGCGCGGGATTGATCTTTTTAAGCGTTCTCGAATCCATTCTGATCCTTTGCCTTGCTGTTGGCGTTACGCTTTGCTTTTACCGCGTCAGCAAATTTGCCGGAATGTTGGTGCTACTGCATGTTATCTGGCTGATCTATATGCTGATTTTAAATTTTGCGGTTTTCTTCTGCTGTTAATTTTCATACATCCTTCCAAAACGGCTTTTCCTTCAGCGCGACGTGTTGAAAGAAAAGCCGTTTGCCTATATTTGATTACGTACCAAGCGCCACGTCCAGCAGCATCATCAAAGCAAAGCCGAACACAATGCCCATGGTCGCAAAATAAGGATGCGCCTCTTGATTCCGTTGGCATTCGGGGATCAGCTCGTGCACCGCCACCAAAATCATCGCACCTGCCGCAAACGCAAGTGCAAACGGGAGAACGGATTCGATGTGAATTACCGCCAAAGCACCTATCACTCCCGCAATCGGCTCTACCATGCCGGACGCTTGCCCGATCAAAAAGCTTTTGCGCCGCGAGTAGCCCTCCCGCCGCAAGGGAAGGGCAACCGCCGCTCCCTCCGGAAAATTTTGCAATCCGATCCCAAGCGCCAGCGTTACCGCTCCCATCAGCGCTTCGATGCTCCATTCTCCCTGACCCAGAACACCGAATGCCACGCCCACCGCAAAGCCCTCGGGGATATTGTGCAGGGTGACCGACAAAACCAGCAAAACCACGCGGTGGAGACGATCCGATCGGCGCTCTGTAGCCGACGGCAGCGGATTGGCTCGGCTTTGCGCCCACGTTACGATTTTATCCGAAAGCCACAAAAAAAGCGCACCGCACAAAAAGCCGACCGTGGCAACACTCCAAGGGGGGAAGGCTGATACCTCCTCCGCGCGTTCGATGGCGGGCTGAAGCAAGGACCAAAAGCTCGCAGCAATCATCACGCCCGCCGCAAAGCCCAGCATCAGATTCAAAATTTTTTGATTTGTATTTTTAAAAAATAAGACCGTTCCGGCACCTGCGGCGGTCAAGCCCCACGTGACAAGCGTAGCAAGCAACGCAAACAGGACAGCGTATTCCATAAAATCACCTCTATCCCCATTTTATGAGTCTTTTCGCCCTTGTGTGCGAACTTTTTTGTGGATTTTTGAATTGGATTTAGGATAAATAAACAATTTGAAACGGCAAATCCAGGTTGATTTTTCGGCAAAGTGACAAAACTGAAAAAGATTTCAAAATCCTATTGACAAAAACTGACTTTTGATTTATAATATTTTCGGTTAGCAAAAGCTAACTAAGTCAATGCGATGGCTCATAAGGGTCGTCGGAAAGGATGTAAAACGATGATGCCTCTTACGCTTGCTTCGGTCGGTGAAGAAAATATGATCTTAAAAATCGGTGGAAATCCCGAAGTAAAAAAGCATCTGGAGGACCTTGGCTTTGTAGTTGGGGGAAGCGTTTCCATCATCAACACCATAGGCGGAAATCTAATTGTCAACGTCAAGGACGCACGCATCGCGATCAGCCGCGAGATGGCGCAAAAGATTTTTGTTTGATTTTTAAGGCAACACCGCACAAAACCGTGACGGCACACTTTCTTGCATAAATTCCGGCAAACTGCACAAATTTCATTGGCAATAGATCCACTATTGCCTGCTTCAATTTGGTTTGTTTGACGAAATTTCTGACGGCGTAATTGCACCATCAGATTTGTGCGGTGTTGCCTTAATCAATATAAAACTTTGGAAAGGAGACCGTATCAGATGAAAACACTGCGCGATATCAAAATCGGCGAGAGTGCCAAGGTGGTAAAGCTTCACGGTGAGGGTGCCATCAAGCGCCGCATCATGGACATGGGTATCACTAAGGGAGTAGAAGTTTACGTGCGTAAGGTTGCACCGCTGGGAGATCCGGTGGAAGTTACCGTGCGCGGATATGAGCTTTCTATCCGCAAGGCAGACGCTGAAACGATTGAGGTTGAGTGATTCTTCATTACACTCCGAGGGCGGGGCGTGCCCCGTACATTTTTATGATTTGAGGTTAGTCAATGCTAACCAAAATGAAAGGGTAATTGATTATGGAAAAACAGAACATTCGAATTGCGCTTGCCGGCAACCCCAACTGCGGCAAAACAACGCTGTTCAACGCACTGACCGGCTCCAACCAGTTCGTCGGTAACTGGCCCGGTGTTACGGTTGAGAAAAAAGAGGGCAAGCTGAAAAAACACAACGATGTTGTGATCACCGACCTGCCCGGCATTTATTCGCTCTCTCCCTACACCTTGGAGGAGGTCGTTGCAAGAAACTATCTGATCGGTGAGCGCCCCGATGCGATTTTGAACATCATCGACGGTACCAACCTGGAGCGCAACCTGTATCTGACCACACAGCTGACCGAGCTCGGTATTCCTGTTGTCATCGCTATCAATATGATGGACGTTGTACGCAAGCGCGGAGACAAGATCAACATCGAGGAGCTTTCCCGCGAGCTTGGCTGTAAGGTGCTGGAGATCTCCGCACTGAAAAATGACGGTGTTATGGAAGCAGCAGAAGCGGCCATCAAGGCGGCAAAAAGCGGCAAAACGGTTCCCATGCACACCTTCTCCGGTCCCGTTGAGCATGCCATCGCACACATCGAGGAGGCGGCTGTCCACAGTATGCCAGCCGAACAACAGAGATGGTACGCCATCAAGATCTTCGAGCGTGACGACAAGGTGCTCGAACAACTGAACATTCCTTCAGATCAGCTCGCACATATCGAAGAGGATATCGCAAATACCGAAAAAGAGCTGGACGACGATGCCGAAAGCATCATCACCAACGAGCGCTACCTCTACATCGCACGCCTGATGAAGGGTTGTTATAAGAAAAAGAGCGGCGAAAAGCTCTCTACCTCCGATAAGATCGACAAGGTGGTTACCAACCGCTGGGCGGCACTTCCGATCTTTGCGGCAATCATGTTCTTGGTTTACTATATTTCGGTCTCCACCGTCGGTACGGTCGTGACCGATTGGACCAATGACGGTCTGTTCGGTGACGGATTCTTCCTGTTTGACGTTGGTGCCGAGGCTTACGGTGAAGCTGCCGACGAATATGCAGGTGCAAACGATGTGATCAATGCGTTTGTCGAGTACGCAAAGGAAAACGAAATTGATGTTTCTGCCTACGAGGATGCCATCGGTGCTGAGGAAATCAACGCCGACGATGTCAAAAATGCGCTCAACGCACTGGATGATCAGATCGCAGACGACGTAGAGGTCTCTTGGGAGGTAGAGGACGAGGAAACCTTTGAGACCTCTACGGAAACCGCTACCGGTGCAGATTTGACCGCGGCAATCGAAACGGCGTATGGCTACGGCTATACCGATCCCGATCCTTCTGCAGGATATGGTTGGTGGTTCCACGGAATTCCCGTGTATGTCGAACAGGGCTTGACCGCTGTCAACTGTGTAGATTGGCTCCAATCTTTGATTCTCGACGGTATCATCGGCGGTGTCGGTGCAGTTCTCGGCTTTGTGCCTCAAATGCTGGTGCTCTTTATCATGCTTGCCTTCCTTGAGGCTTGCGGCTACATGGCACGTATTGCATTCGTTCTGGACCGTATCTTCCGCAAGTTTGGTCTTTCGGGTAAATCCTTTATTCCCATGCTCATCGGAACGGGCTGCGGAATTCCCGGTATCATGGCTTCGCGCACCATCGAAAATGAACGTGACCGCCGCATGACCATTATGACCACGACCTTTATCCCCTGCGGTGCAAAGCTTCCGATCATCGCGATGATCACTGCTGCTTTGTTCGGCGGCTCCGAAAAGGGATGGTGGCTGGCTCCCGTTTGTTACTTTGTCGGTATGGCTGCTGTTATCATTTCCGGTATCATGCTGAAAAAGACCAAAATGTTCGCAGGTGATCCTGCCCCCTTCGTAATGGAGCTCCCCGAATATCATCTGCCTACTGTTGGAAATATCCTGCGTTCCATGTGGGAGCGCGGCTGGTCCTTTATCAAAAAAGCAGGCACTGTAATTCTGCTTTCCACCATTATCATCTGGCTTGGCACCGTGCTTGGGGTAGATGCTTCCAATAACTTTGGCTTTTATCTGGAAACGCCCGAGGGCGGTAAGACCGTTCTTGACATCATCGGCGGAGCCATTTGCTGGATCTTCGCACCGCTTGGCTTCAACGATCCTACCGCGGCTGTAGCAACCGTTATGGGCTTGGTTGCAAAAGAAGAGGTTGTTGCCGTATTCGGTGTCACCGACTTCCAGGGTATGGGACAGCTTGCCGGATTCTCCTTCCTGCTGTTCAACCTCCTGTGCGCTCCTTGCTTTGCAGCCATGGGTGCCATCAGAAGAGAAATGAACAACGCAAAGTGGACTGCATGTGCAATCTGCTACCAGTGCGTTTTCGCATACGCAATTTCTTTGATTGTATATCAGTTCGGTTCGCTCTTCACCGCAGGCTTTACCGGTGGATTGCAGATCGTCGGTTTGATCGCGGCAGTGCTGGTTCTGGCTGGACTTTGCTATCTTCTGTTCCGTCCCTATAAGGAAGCTACCAAGCTGACTGTTAAAGTAAAGTAAATTTCAAACCCGTTTTTCGAAAGGAGTGATTTTCTATGTTCGCATGGTTCGCACAAAATTGGCCAACCGTTTTGATTTGTATTGGATTGATCGCAGTTGTCACACTGATCATCGTCAGTATGATCCGGGATAAAAAAGCAGGAAAATCCTCCTGCGGCAACTCCTGTGCCTCCTGTCCCATGGGAGGTAAATGCCACGAGAAAAAATAACTGCAAAAAAGAGGGCGTGTTGCAATTTTGCAACATGCCCTCACAGACTGTAGACGAAAAGGGATGTCGTATTGACGAAACACCTGCATTTATGGTATAATAGATACCGTAAAGGCAGGTGTTTTTTATGTACAGGAAAAAGGATAAGAGTAAACAAAGGCAGTTGCAAATGTTATGTATAGA
>JAFTLZ010000091.1 GCA_017452665.1 Clostridia bacterium | reverse complement strand
GCTTGACGGCTAAACGCCGTCATTTTTGCCCTTTTGATGTTTTTTGATCTGTATTTTGGATACAAATCGGGCAAAAAACGCAAATTCCGCGCGTCAAAAAAGCCTACCGTCGGCTTTTTTGCGCAGGGGCTGCGCAAATGACGCAGCCCCTTTTATTCATACTCTCACTTTAAAGAGCCTTGCGGCGGGCTTGCGCGGGAGAGGGCGCGCGCCTTATACCGTCGTCAGCAATCGGATATAGTGATTGGCCTCTCTCAGCACGTGGTCGGCAAGAAGCGGCAGAATGATCGACCGTATTTCGCAGCCCGTGATCCCCTTTGTGCCGGCTGTTTTAAAATCCTTGAATTTCAGCGTTTCCTCCAAGGAGCCTCCACCAAGGGTTCTGGCGTGGGCGTTGTTGCAAGCCTCCAGCAATTTGGAATACTCTTGTGCAAAGCCGTCGGCAGCTTGGATCAGCTCCTCCTCCGAAGGATCCAACAGCCCGCGGATAAATAAGGCGTGCTCCATCATGATCTGATTCCAAAAGCATTCGGTCTCGCGCATGGAGACGTCCGGTAGATCGCCGTCACGCTCCAAGATGCCAACGTATCCGCGATACAGCTTGGCTTCGCGGATGATGTGCTCGATCAGCAAGGGATAATTCGCGGTAAACATTTGACAGTCCAAAACGTTTTCCAGGATTTTTTCCTTGAATGAGATCAATCCGTCCAAAAGCTCCAGCGCCCGCTGATTGAGCTGTCTGACGTGGCGGCGTGCATCCGGGCTGATGGGATTTCCGCAACACGCAGCACGCAAGCGCTGTTCTTTGGCGGTGATCTCGCGGTTGATGGAGATGCCGGTCAGCGCTTCGGTCTGCTTTTCTGCCAAGGGCGTAAATTCCGTGAGGATCTCGCCTGAGTCCAGGACCTCTTGCCCGATCACGCCGTTGGAAAGCATGACCGCGCGGGAGAGCAGATTTTCAAATTCCTTTTTATAATATTCCGCCTTGCTTGAAAAGGACGGGTCGGCAGGCGTAAATCCCGCTCTTAAAAACAGGGCGTGCTCCTTCATGATGCGCCCAAAAAACAGATGCAGCTCCAGCGATCTTGTTACATAATGATCTGTATACATATATCCTCCCATTGATAACTGATATCAATACAGTATATGCATAGGGAGCTTGATCTGTTTGTTTGAAATTGGTGCGTTTTTTGGATGCGCGTGGGGGCGGACTCAGCGCGGTGCGTTGCTTTGCTGAAAGGCTTGTATAGATTCGACCGCCGCGGGGAGATATTCCCGCTCGATTGCAAGCGTTTCGGTCATTGCCGCAAAAACTTCGGGAAGCGTGCCGAGCTCCGGTTGATTGCGTGTGCAATTTGCCAGCAGGTGCACTTTTTGTGCGGAAAAAGCGGCTTTCTCGGGAACGATCTGCTGCGATGCAAAATTTTGCATCCGGAGATACATAAAATATTTGTGCTCTGCAAACGAGCGCAAATACTGTGTATTTGGAAGCTCACCGCGTTCCATGCACTGCCTGCAATCGTTGATCAAAGCCTCGATGGCGCAAAAGCCGTACGGTAAGCCCACCGGATTGCGAACCCGCGAGTGCCTTGAATGAATATAATCCTGCAAATAGCGCACTACCGCCGAGAGATCGGTTTTCGGTACGGTTTCCGGTCTGTAGAACCAGAAATGAAGCTTGATTTGGGGACCCGTGGTATCGTATAAGGCACCTTCCAGATTCCTGTATGCCAGCTCGTATGTCAGCAATCGGCAGGCGGGATCGGAGCGCTTGACAACAAAGCTCTGCTTGCAATCGTCATAGCCGATCACAACGCCCTCCTGCAGCTGCTCACCGGTCGCGTTTTGAATGTGGGAGGGGAGATATTTCCATCGGAACTCAAAATTGATATACACGCCCAAAGACAGCACGGTTTTGAAAAACGCTACGGGATCGGGGTGAAAGTCGGAAAAGACCTCTTTTTTCAAATCGATCAGCTGGTACTGCATCAGCCCCTTGCGCGAGGAGGGGTTGTCCCATACGGAAATGGAAAACTTTTGATCCTCCGTTTCCGGATTGAACGAACAGTTGATATATTTTTCGCTGATCCAAGGCAGATAGTGTTCCCCGATATTTCCACTGACGATGGCGTAAAGATATGCTGCACGATAGTCGCTTTCCAGCGCAGGGGAGGCATCAAACGGCAAGAAAAGACTTTTTTCCATGATCTCATCTCCCTCCTGCGGCGCTGTAATTGGATAATTCGGCTGCCACCTGCGGGAGATAAGCTTTCTCCAGCGTCAGCATCCTGTCAATCAGTGTGCGCACGGTTTGTATCAGGGCAGGGTTCTTTGTATAGATGAATTTCAGCCCCAGCATATGTACCTTTTCTGCCGTTTGGTAGACGGTAAAGGCTTGATTGACCAGCGCCTCATCCCGCAAATACCGATTCTCGAAAAAATATTTGACCCGCATATGCATAAAAAATTTGTGCTCCATGAGGGCGCGTGTGATGCGAAAATCCAAGTGAAGGTCTTGGGACATGGTTTGGCAGACCGTTTCTTGCAGGGCTTGTATTGCCTGTAGTCCGTAGGGGCAATCCGCATGAATCAGCGGCGCGGGGGCGGTGGAGTGCAGATAATCGTTTAATTCTGAAATCACACATGAAAGGTCAAAATCAAATTTTGCATCCTCATCCAGCTGATAGAAATGGATTTTCCAAATCGCATCGCGCAGACTGGTCATTGCCTTTTCAAAATCTCCGTAAGGCATTTTGTATTTTTGAAATTGCCCGTCGGCAAGATATCCTGCGGAAAGAAAGTATTGCTCGGTGTCATCGTAGCCGATGATGATGTAATCGTGCGCAAAATAGTCCCGCTGAAAGCTGCTTTTTCCGGGAATGTACTCCTCGTTGCAAAATCCGTATACGTAATAGCCGCGGTGCAGCATCCGTTTGATCAGCTCATAATAGGGGAACCCGAGCGGGGCGTACAGCTCCGGCTTCAGCTCCATGCTCTGACGGGTAAGAACACCGTCCGCTACACCCCACTTGTCGTCCTCAATACGGATATGGAGCTTGGTGCGGCCGGGGGTCAGCTGCATCAGGCAGTTGATATACTTACCGCAAAACCATGGAATCAGCTCTTCTTGTGATTTGTGCGCCTGCAGGATGCCGAGTGAGAAAGCAGTATAGTAAAACACCGTGCTGTACGGATGGCCTTCAAACGGCAGTTCTACTTTGGATGGGAGCTTCATGCAATACCTCCTGTGAAAAATGCTTGCCAATATGAATATCGGAAATTGCATCTTCTTTTTTAAACTTATTATATCACACGGTTGCGTATTTTGTCAACATAAAAGTTCACGCTTTGCATTTTACTGCCATCACATCCGCGCCTTTTGATCCGATGATATTGTGTTTTCGAAAATATAACAACATATTCATTGAAGAAAAAATATAATATTTGGTTATTTTTTCAAAAAAGTATTGACAGTGATCTTGAATTGTTGTATAATCATATTGTAAAATCATCAATAAAAAATATAGATGTATTATCGTACAATCAACAACATTGAAAAGTGAGAAACGAATTATGATTACGAACATCGCCATCGTATACATTGAAACGTCAAGGGGGATACCATGTGGAAATCCGTTGGACTTTATTTGCTACGAGTGATTGGCGCTGCATACTTGGGTTTGCTTGTTATGGTTATTGCTCAATATCCAATCAAAATGTTAACTGCTGATGAGGTCATACGCGGTATATCAATGTCCGTTGCGTGCGTTATTGCCTCGCTTATTTGTCTGTTTGTTACTTGTATGAAGGCGGGATCTGATGAAAATAAATCCGGTGGTAAATTGGTTGTAGGACAGACTGTTATGGTCATGATTCTTGCAGTTGCGGTATACGTGCTATTGACAGTCATCTTTCGTTATTATACGGGCGCCGCCACAAACGTGTGTATCTTGGCTACTGTATTGGGAAATATAGATGCTTCAACAGATATTATAAAGCTGGCACGGGATTATGGTGGTTGGATGTTTTTATCATTGATTATTCAAACGATTCCCTTTATTCCTGCAATGATTATCGGATATATAGTTGGGGGCAAAATGAGGCGAAAAAAAAGACGTGAGCTACTCAATCGTGCTGTAAAGTAATTTTCTGTATTTATTTGATAAAACAACTATAAAAGGAGAAGTCATGGGGGTGAGTCAAATGCGAAAAGTCGCATTTGGTACTCACCCCCGTCGTTTTTGCTTGACGGCTAAACGCCGTCATTTTGCGCGCACACGGTCTCAAAGGGTCTCCTGCCCCTGCCAAAACGATATTCTGATTGCTCTGCTACCCGTTTGTGTGGGAGCCAAAGCATTTTACAACGTTATCAAGCCCTCCAACAAGCGATGCATTTTTGATTTTGATGCAGGACAAAAGGGCATTTAACAGCGTTTGATCGGCGTCCAGCGAAAACTTGAGAGAAAATTGGCTGAAGGATGCACCTAACTGCCCGTGGATGCTTAATTTTCCATCCGAGGCGTCAATCTCAATATATCCATCGGTATCTCCGCCGACATCGTACAAACGGATATGCCCGTTGAGAGACTGATATGTGGCTTTGATTGTGCTTATTAATTTGGTATAATGTGTATCGAAAAAAGTAAAACTGTCATATCCCTTAAAAAATGCATCCTCGTACAAAAAGCCGATCGTAATACACGGTATGCCGTCATAATATCGATATTGCCCGTCGGGAGAGACCGCAACGGCATAGAGCTTTTGGGTTCCGTTGTCCCAAAGTGGAACACAGCTATCGGATATCGTCATTTCGAATTCTCCCTCTCTTAAATCATAAATATTATTTACGCTTTTTCGTGTTCTCTTCGGT
>JAFTLZ010000090.1 GCA_017452665.1 Clostridia bacterium | reverse complement strand
TTTTTATTGCACTATATGCAAAACGCAAAAAAAGTAGAACAATTTTCATTTTTGTGCATAAACTATTAGCAAAATCAAATTGTAGGACGAATTTATGACCATGCATTCCACGGGTGAAAACGCCTATTTTGCCGCATCAAACAGCATTTCCGGTTTTTTCAGCTACTACAATGAAATTTTTAACGCAGCGGAAATCAAACACGTTTATGCGGTAAAGGGTGGCCCCGGAACCGGAAAAAGCAGATTCTTGCGCGATGTGGCTGAATGTGGAGAAAAAAACGGATGGAGAAGTGAGTACATTTATTGTTCGTCGGATCCCAATTCTTTGGATGCGGTTGTTTTGTATCGCTCCCCTAATGAAAGCGTGGCTTTGTTGGATGCAACCGCGCCGCACGTTTATGAGCCTTCCTGCCCCGGTGCAAGAGAAGAAATTGTAAACCTTGGCGATTTTTGGAATGCGGAAATGCTTTCGGACAGAATTGAGGAGATTGAAAAGCTGAACCGTGAAAAGGGGGAGGCATACCGCCGTGCTTACCGTTTTTTGGCAGGACTTGGCGAGATGAGCAAAAATCGGGACGGTTTGGTTGCACCTTATATTCGCCGGGAAAAGATTGCCGCTTTTGCAGAACGGTTGATGCAAAATGTTCCGCGGGAAAAGGCGTTTACACCGCGTCCTGCATTGATCCATTCCATCGGAATGCGCGGGGAAGTGGGATTTGATACTTATTTTGCAGACGCACGCAAGCTTTATGTGATTGAAGACTGTAGAGGGGCAGCACAATATCTGATGGCAGAGCTTGGGCGAATTGCCGCAGAATTACAGCTTGCGGTTCGTATTTCGCATGATCCTGTTGAACCCGAAAAATTAGACGGCATCTTTTTGCGCGGAAGCGGAATTGCCTTTGTGGTTTGCAAAGCGGCGGAATGTGAATATCCTCGTAAAAAAATCAATATGCGCCGATTTGTGGATACTGCATCGATGAGAGGTGTGCGGACGGAATTGAATTATACCGAACGGATGCGGCGCGCCATGCGCGGCGGAGCGATTGACGCTTTGGAGAAGGTCAGTGAGATTCATTTCAAAATTGAAGATATTTATATGTCCGCCATGGATTTTGCCGCTAAGGAGGCGTTTACAAAATCTTTTTGTGCGAAGCTATTTGACTTGAAAAACGATTGATTTTATGATACAATAATAAGGCACTCGGTTGTACTGACGCCGGATGCCTTGTTTGATTGTATTTTAAATTTGAAAGGATTCTGATGATGAAGGTTGTCCTTTTTGCAATGAACGGTTCCTATTCGCATTCCAATCTTGCCATTCGTTGCTTGCGTCCGTATTTAGAGCGCGGTGGATTTGAGGTTGTACTGTTGGAAAACACTTTACGCGACCGCACTTCTCATATTTTGGAGCGGCTGTACCGTGAGCGTGCCGATATTTACGGCTTTTCCTGCTATATTTGGAATTTGGAGCAGATGCTGAATCTTTCGCACGCTTTGCATGAGATTTTACCGCATAGCAAAATCGTTTTCGGCGGTCCGGAGGTATCCTTTGCAACCGAACGCTTTGATGAATGCAGTTGGATCGACGCGATTGTTTGCGGAGAAGGAGAGCGCGCCTTTGCCGAGCTTTGCCTGATGATTCGGGATAACACTGCATTTTCACGGATAATCGTTGGCACGGCAGATTCCGAAAGTGTGATGAAAAACGAGGGGATTTTATATCGGGACGGAGAAGAGTGCGGGAACATTCTGTACTATGAGTCGTCACGGGGATGCCCGTATTCCTGCTCTTACTGCCTTTCCTCGGCTACGCATGGCGTACGTTGCAAAAGCGCCGAGCAAACGCTTGCAGATATGGAGGCGTTTGAAAATTTACAGGTGGATTGCGGGATCATCAAATTTGTAGACCGTACATTCAATATGGATGTACGTCGCGCAAACGGGATCTGGCGAGGATTGTTGGATTCCCGGTTTACAAAAAAGTATCATTTTGAAGTATGTGCCACGCTATTGAATGAAGAAAGCTTTGAAATTTTTTCACAGTTTCCGCATGGAAAGATTCAGTTGGAATTCGGTTTGCAAAGCACCAATCCGGACACACTTGCGGCCTCCTCAAGGCACATCAATCCCGAAAAGGTTATCGAGGCGGTTCGTAGAATTCATGCGTTTGGAAACATTCATGTTCATTTGGATTTGATTGCGGGATTGCCGTATGAAAGCTACGAGCGGTTTGCCAAGTCCTTTGACGATGCGTACGGCTGCTGTGATCTGCTTCAGCTTGGCTTTTTGAAGCTTTTGCACGGTACCGAGTTTCGGGAACGCATGGAAGAATACGGGTATCGCTGTTTGCCAAATCCGCCGTACACCGTTTTACAAAGCAAATGGATCTCCTACGAAGAATTGCAACGTCTGTCACACATTGCAGAGGTTTTAGAGCGCTTTTTAGAAAGCGGGAAATTTGTGCATACTTTGTTTTATCTGACTCCGTTGATAGAATCCCCGTTCCGATTTTGGGAGGGTTTCAGCGTTTTTTTGAAAAAGCACGATACACGACCGTTGCAGAAAATATCGCAACCGGATGCATTCCGCTATTTTTTGAATTATGCTGCGCAAACACTGTGTCAAGAAAACGATCGCGCTTTGCGTGAAATGTTAGCAACCGATTTTCAAGCACACGAAAATAAGAATCCGCCTGCGTTTTTGCGGAACTGAAAACGTGGTATCTCAAAAGTGAAATCACATTTGAGATACCACGTTTCTGTTATAAAATGCACCAGGATATTGCGGTCAAGATAGCTACAAATCCGAAATTGTAGGCTGAAAACTTTGCAAGATAGCTACCTGCTTTTCCGGGGTTGTGCGCGGTGTATTCGCGAAATGCAATCAAGCTTGCCAAAGAGGCAATCAAGGTGCCGGTTCCACCGATGTTTACACCGAGAAGTAACGCGGGATAATCGGCGGTAAATTGAGAAAGTAGAATTGCAGAAGGAACATTGCTGATGATTTGGCAGGAGAGAATACTGAAAATCAGCGTATTTTTTTCTAACAAAGAAGAAAACAGCTCACTAACGGCAGGAATCCTTGCCATATTACCTGCAAAGATGAAAAAGCAGAAAAAGGTGGCAAGCAGGGGATAGTCCACATCCTTCAGGGTTTTTCGGTCAGCAAAAAGCAACACTGCCGGGATCAATATCAATCCGACTACATACGGAATTGCACGAAAAACCACTACGATGGAAAGCACAAATAAAATTAAGTACAGTACCGTACGTTTGACGGGCAAGCGTTCGGTACAGAGAGTAGCAATGGTCAGCTTTTCACGGGGAAGAAACAGACAGCAAATTGTAATCAAAGCGATTGCCGCCAAAAAGGGGATGAGCATGATCTGCATAAATTCGCCGGTTGGAATGTTGAATTTGCTATACAAATAAAGATTTTGCGGGTTTCCGAACGGAGTCAGCATTCCTCCGAGATTGGCGGCGATGTTCTGCATGATGAACACGAATGCCATGTGTTTTTCTTTTCCCGTAGACGAGAGGACAAAGTATCCGAGCGGGAGAAACGTCAAAAGCGCCATATCATTGCTGATTAACATCGAGCCGAGAAATGTGATGTAAACAAGTGCGATCACAGCGATGCGCAAATTTCCCGTGCAATCTACGATTTTGCGTGCCAGAATCGTGAAAAAACGAATGTTTTTCAGCGCACAAACCACGGCAAGCGTACAAAACAGGCAGGTCAAGGTTTTCCAATCAAAGTAAGAAGCATACTGTGCATCCGGCGGAACGATGCAGGATGTCAACAATGCGAGAAAAATTGCAACGGTTAAAACAACATTTTTTTGAATAAAATGAAGCGTTGCATCTGCAAAATGATGGAACCTTCCGGTGTGCGGATGGAGTTTTGGTTGATGGATCATAGTCTGTCACTTTCTGAGGCTTCCTTCTTTTTTGGGGAAGCAACGATCGTTATTATACTCCAAATCACTTCGGCTGTCAAGAGCTTTTGCTCAATTTTTCAGAAGATTTTCGCGTTGTAATAAAACCGTTCTTCCCAGCGGAAGCGAATAGATACAAAGCTCATCCGGATAACGTCCAAACAATCGTTTTACTGCTTCAGCATAGCAAGAAAGCTGGCTTCCGTGGGCAGTTTGCATCCGTTGTTTCAGCCGAGCCTCATCCAGCCGTTCGTCCTCGTTGATGTGGTCCGTTTTGTAATCAATTAAGACGATCCGTTCATCCTCTGAAAACAGAAGAAGATCAATCGAACCTTGTACAAAAATTTGATGTTCTTGCAGTGCATTCGCCAACTCTGCTTTTTGAGTCAAGGACTTCATAGGAAGAAAAATTCCGAATTTTTGTTCACGGCGAACCTCTTTTGCCGAGCGGATCATATTCATCAAATCGCTCTTTAAAAACAATCGCAGTTGTTTTTGATTGATCAGCTCATAGGTTTGTTTGGATAAAAAGCCATCTTGCACCAGCTTTGCCCCTTCTTGCTTGATGTCAGTGGATATCAAACGCGAGAAATCGCAGAACTCCAAAAAAGCATGGGTTGCCGTTCCGATATCGGTGGCACTCGGTTCTGTTCCGCTTTTCAGAAGGGAATCAAAGCTCGGCGTAGCACTTTGCATCAATTCAATCTGTGTTTTCAAGGCTTCGTCCCCGTCTTCTTCATTCGTGATGCGATCTAAAATTGCAGGACGGATTTTGGATGCGGCAATTTTGGTGGGGAAAGCGTGCAAGCAGTTGTTGGGATATAAAAAATCTTCTTGCTTACGAAGTACTTTGGCATAATAAAGAGCCACGGGATCCTCTTCTCTCTGTGTGAGATCCTCATCGGATGTATTTTGCAGAAGCGATATTCCCGGAATTACATCTCCGTAAGAGACATGGTGAATGTTACAAGGAAAATCAGATTCGGCTATATCCTTTTCTTGGAGTGCCGCAAGTATCCAAAGTAAGGTGTTGTTGCATCCCAAAATAGCGGGGCGATTGCCACGGGTGATTTGGGAAAGTGTTGCCGCAACGGTTTCCCATTTTGAGCTTAGCGTACCGGTGACGTACATTCGCTCTCTGGCACGGGTCAGCGCTACGTAAAGCGTGCGAATGTGTTCTTCTGTTTGTTCCTCGTCAACCCTTTGTTTTACTGCCGTGCGGAGTGCGGTGTCCTCGGTGTTTCCGGTCTCCTTATTGTAAAGCTTTGCCGCAAAGCCGACATTGCGATGGTAAAGCAGTGTTTTGCGAGCATCCTCTTTATTAAATGATGCCCCGCAGGAGCAAAGGAATACGACCGGGAATTCCAATCCCTTGGAATGATGTACCGTCATGACCGTAACGGCGTTTTCTGCTTTACAGAACCCGTCGGCAGATACTTTTCCTTCCTCTAAAAGTTGTGAAAGGTGAGACAAAAATCCGTACAGTCCACACCATGATGAACGCTGATAAATGCGTGCGCGATCGTAAAGAAAGCGTAATGCCGGTTCCTGCGCATAAGGAATCAATTTCTCATCCAAGTAAAGCAATCGCAAAAAGCGGTCAGCGGGTTGAACCGCGGCACTGTTGCGTTGTTCCTCCAACCAATCAAGCATTGCCGTTGCTTTTTGTGCGATTAGATCGTTGTCTTTTGATTTGCACTGCATAGCGTCATACAGAGAAACCTGTTCGTCAGCACAAGTACGGATTTCGGAGATCTCTTCCAAGGTAAATCCGCCCAAAGGAGATAAGAGAAATTCCGACAGTGGCAGATCCCGGTATGGGTTATCGATCGCATACAAGAGATTGACCATATCTGTCATCAACGGCTGATATAAAATGTTTTGCGCCGCAGATGCCGCAACCGGAATATTCAGCTTTTTCAGCTCTTCGGCATAAGTGGCTCCGTGTGCCTTGTTGCGCACCAGAATGGCAATATCAGAGGGCGATATCCGAGCTCCGCTATCCAATCTTTCTTCGCGCAACAAGCGTGAAATTTCTGCAGCTACCCAGATAGCCTCCTCATGTACGCGTTCCTCTGTGTTTTCTGCGTCCGAGGCATTTGTGCGCCGCGGCGGAGCTTCAAAAACGGCGAATTCCACAGGTACGGAGGGCTTGTCTGGGATCGATTTAGAAAACACCAAATCGTCTTGCGGGCGGTATCCTACACTTTCCTCACAAGCGGAAAAAAGGAAGGAGCAAACGCGGTTGGCAAAACGGATGACCGGCTCATTGCATCGAAAGTTATTTGACATAAATACACAAACACCGTCGGCGTGGGTTGCTTCAGGCTCGGTGTACAGCGGCATCAAACGGCGATACGACGCGAATATCGAAGGCTCGCTCCCGCGAAAGCCATAGATGCTTTGTTTGATATCTCCCACCATAAAGCGGTTACTGCCGCCGATGATTTCAAAAATACGGTCCTGTAAAAAATCAACATCCTGGTATTCGTCGATATAAACGGAATCGTATTGTTGTGCCAAGCTCTTTGCAAACGCCGAAGTACTTCCGTCCTGCTCGGTCAAAAGCTGATAGAGCATTGCGCGGATATCGTCATGCTCCAAAATACCGCGTGTATTTTTTTCTGCCAAAAGTCTTGACTGAAAATCACAGTAGAACTCATAGAGCATTTCGGATAGCGTGGCTGTTTTTTGCATCTGCACGGAAATTTCCTCGGCAGGAGTTTTTAGCATTTCTTGTACCTTTTCGATCTCCTTTTTCAGCTTACTGCGCCATTCCTGATATGCAATGATCTCGTTCGGCTTTTCTTTGACCGTCGGAAATCTCCCCGGTAAAAAGGTAAAAGCAACCTCACGGACTCTGCTGTAACAATCCTCCTCAAGCGCATTTAACATAGCAGTGCAATAAGCATAATCGGAGTTCGCAAGTCCACCGCATTTTTCAAGTAGTGTTGGGTCGGTATCCAAAAAGGCGAGCGTTTTTTTCAAAAAGCTTTGATTGCCTTTAAAAAGTTCGCGCAGATAGGAGGAAATGACCTTTCCGTAGGAAGTTTTGAAATATTCTTGTTCAGCATTGGCACGCAGGTCCTCGGCGCATTTTTTTAATGCCGATTCGCCAGCGGGATCGGAGGCAAAGCTTTTAAGCAGTTCCATCAGCAATTCATTTAATTTGCCGTCACTTCGATTCGACATCAAATGATCCAATTCGTTTGCAAAGCGATTGTCTTCAATGCGTGAAAAGAGGTCGTTTGGGGATGTTTCAGGTGCATATTTTTGATAATATTCTTCGATCAAGCCATTCAGAATGTCGGTTGCGATCGGTAAGATTTCCGATTCATCAGCGATGCGAAAGGAGGCGGGGAGAGAGAGCTGCTCAAAGTTGGCACGTACTGCTTTTTGAAAAAAAGAGTCGATGGTGGAAATTTGCGCACTGCCCAGCAAAAACAGCTGACGGGAGAGATGGCGGTTTCCCGGATTTTGCGCCAATGCCTCGGTCAATGCTTTTGCAATTTTGCTTTTTAATTCTGAAGCGGCCGCACGGGTAAAAGTAACGACCAATAATCGAGATAAATCTGCCGGATGCTCCGGATCGGTCAAACTCCGAATGATGCGTTCTGTCAGCACACTGGTTTTTCCGGAGCCTGCGGCGGCAGATACCAGTAGGCTTTTTCCGTGCAAATTCATGGCGGCTTCTTGCGATTTTGTCCATGATCTTGCCATAAAATCAACTCCTTTCTTCAGCGATGATATGCTTTGTCACAATTTGAACGCACGGGGCAGAAGGTACAAGCCTTTTCTGACGGCGTTTTTTGTGCTTCTCCGGATAAGATCCGTTCTGCCACGGCTTTCACAGCGGTTTGCATTTCTTCCTGCAAGTCTTTGATCTCATCGGCGGTTTGCGAATAAAGCTTTTTAGTATAATAGGCGTTTTCGGTGCTGTCTGCGGCTTGTTGTACCGTTCGATCGTTTAAAAGAAAACCGCTGCGGCGGATTTCAAGCTGTCCCTTTTCGGACGAGGCAAACAGATACTGTGCTCCCGCCGCTTCGGCATTTGGGTATGCGGCAAGAACTGCAAAGAGATATAAAACGAGCTGAATATCCATGCCGGAGCGCACCTCGTCCAAGGAAAAAATGTGTTTTCCTGCTTTGTAGTCCACGACCCGAACATATATCTTGTCCGCAGAGCGGTAGAGATCGACGCGGTCGATTTTGCCGTTCAAAAGAACGGTGGAACCATTTTCAAGCATTAGCTTCACTGCGGGCAGTCCGTTTTTCGATTGGGAACCGATCACCTGCTCAAATTTTGATGGGACAAACAGACTTGCTTTCAGCTCTCCGATCATATCCTTCAACATTAAAATGGAAAGCTTTCGCAAACGCGCGTATAAATGCAAAAGACGGTTGTCCATCTGATCAAGCGAAAATGGGCAGATTTTTGCCAAGTAGGACGCGATGATCCGATCTGCAACAGCTTCAATTTCGGAAGCATCCGGGAGATACAGCTTTCCATCCTCACCAAGTGCCGAGGATAAAAACTGCTCGAACACCTCATGCAAGAAGATGCCGTCATCGGCATAACTTGGGGTGGCGTCTTTTTTCTCTCGCAGCTTTAACCGATACGTGCTGTAATAACGATACGGACAAAGCACAAAGCTACTGATTTTAGATTGTGATAAATACAAGGTTGTGGGAGTCGGCGTCGGTAAGGTATGCAGGTTACTCTCCGATTCAGCAGCCGAAATTTGACCGGATGCGCGAAGCAACGCATCGGAATCAAATACCGACGGCGTTTGTTGTAGCAAAAATCCAACGCGTGTAAAACCGAGGGATGGAGTTCGTTCGGAACCGTCCGTTTGCTTTGCAACCGTTGAAAGCCAGAGCTTTTCTTTTGGCTTTGTCATAGCTCGGTATACATAGAACAATTCTTCCGAAGAACGCATTTTCTCACGGGCTCCAAAGTTTAAGCCGTATGCTTCCAAGGTCTCTTTTTCGGATTCGCTCAAAATTCCGTCATCCGTTACGGCACGGGGAAATTCCCCCTCGCAAAGTCCCAACAAAAGGGAAACCCTGATGTTTTCCACGCGAAGAGTAGAAGCAGAACCGATTACGACACAATCATTGGTGTTTGGCACAGAACCGAGATCGGAATTCGAAAAGAGCAAGGAAAGCACTGTGATGAATTCTTCTGTTTTCAGTTCTGCATCGGGTAGCAGACTGCAAATTGTGGCAAGGTGATCTACCACCATGCGGTAGAGACGAACGGTTTCGCCGGCTTCACGGCGTTGTCCCATGGAAATCTCCTGCTTGGCGCGTGTAGACAGTACATTTGCAATATCAAGATGGAAAAGATAATGATAAAGTGCACGGCAACGGCTTTCTAAGCGTGAGGATTGCCGCATTTCGGTTTCCATCAAGCGCAACGGATCAATGATCTTTTTACGAACGCGATTTGCGGCGTCAAGAATTTCTTCGGCACGCGCAGAACGTTCTACGGTTAACCCGTCCGGATTCATGCTCCAGGTTTCATCAAAAAATCGTTTTCCGTTGATGTGCCAGGTTTGGCAATATTCTTCGAACATTGCCGCATCCCGCAGTTCAATTCCGCAAAGCCCTGTTTTGAGCAACGTAATGATATCACTTTGCAGATATCCATGGCTGATCGCACGCAAGGCGGAAAGAATCAACCGCGCCAGCGGTTTGGAAGATAAATCGGTTCGTTCCGATAAAAAATAAGGTATTTTCTGGCGTTCAAACGCCGCGTCCAGGACGCCGCGATACGCTTCGGTGTCTCTTACCATAACGGCAATGTCACCGTAGTTCATTCCGCGTTGTACCAGATCACAAATATAAAGTGCCGCGGCCTCCGCTTCTTCATAAAGATTGACACAGCTCATCATCGAGACGGCACCGCGATCCTCGGCTTCCAGATTCGTACGCATGGAAGAAGAAAGCTCAAAATTCCAAAGATCTTTTTCAATGATATGAAGTTCGGCGGGCTTGACGGAAGGATTGACCCTCAACCGCTTTTTCTGAACCTCGCAGTTTGTTTCTGCGGCGAGCTTGCATAAACGCTTTGCGGTTTCTACAGTACTTTCAAAATGCGGGAGCTTAGAGGAAAAATCATCTGCACAGAGTGCAACCGTTACGGTATCTGCCTGGCGTAAAATTTCCCGCAAAACGGCATATTCGGGTACTGTAAAGCTGGTGAAGGAATCGATGTAGAGCCGACATCCGTCAAAATAGTGATGCTCCCGTAATTTTTGTGCCATGCGCACCAATCGGTCGGAGGGGTCTGCGCCAAAGCATTCTTCCAGCTTTGCATGATACGATGCATCGATCAGTGCAATATCCGTAAGCTTATCTTTCAAAGCCGTATGCTCGTTGATCTGTTCCGCGGCGTTTTCCAGCGCTTGAGAATCAATTCCGTCGGCACGGAGCTGCGACACCGCTTGAAGCATTAGTGCTGTCAAAGAGCTGTCACCATGTGCGCTTTTTCCATATAGTTTGAGAAACGGTGAGAGATTGCGCAGGGTCTCCCACATCAAGAGGGTACGGATCCCATCGGTTGCGGAGGTTTGGGTAAGCCCGCCGAATTTTCGGAATACATCTTCTGCAAGCCCGGAAAAATGAACAACCTCGAAATACAGTCCTGCATCACACGGCAGAACAGCAGGCAGATCCCGTTCGCTGATGTACGCTTGTTGCTCCGGTACCAATAAAAAGCACGGGATTTTATTTTGGATATCCGAACGGATACCGGCAATTAGGCTCTCTGTTTTCCCGGAGCCGGATGGCCCGCAGATCAGTTTTAACATGATGGCTCTCCTTTCTCAAAGATTTTTAAATTGCGTAACAGTGTTTCGCGCCCTCTCCATGCAAATGCTCTGGAGGTAAAAGCGGATTCTTCCATGTGTTCAATCATTTCAGTGTTCAGGTGTGAGATTACATCCTGCTGAAAAAACGCGATTGGTGAAAAAATCGTTCCGGATGAAATCGCTCGCTTTGTATGCGGGCAGACCTCTTGGCAGATATCGCATCCCCATACGGAACCGTATTGACGGATAGCTTGTTTTTCCGATTCGGTGAATTGTCCCTTCTTTTGCGTCAGGGCGGATAAGCAGGTACCAAGTGCATGCGCAGGACAGGCACGCATACACAAGCCGCAATTTTCGCAATGGGATATCCCGTGATCGGTATAGGGTATATCGGCATCTGTGATCAGCTCTCCCAGAAAGATGTAGGAGGAATATTTTTGCGTGATCAGCAAATTATTTTTTCCGATGATACCAAGCCCTGCGCGGGCAGCCGCTTGGATCTCATCGATCGGAGAATGGTCTGCAAAGCCTGCAAAGCGATGCTCCGGAAACCGATCATTCAAAAGCGGGATCAGCTCCTCAAACAACTGATGAAAATAACGATGATAATCACGCGGTACCGAATATGCGGAAATATTACGGTTCGGGTCTTCCGCAGCGTGGCTGTAGTAGGGGATTGCAATCAAAACAGCCGTTCCGGATTGGATATTCGCACGCTCCAAAAGATACGGTTTTGTAATATTGCAAGCGTGTAAGGGAAGCGTGGCAAAACAATCTATCTGTTTTTTTTCAAAAAAATTGGATAAAAATGAAAACATCTCTTTTCCTTTCCGGATTTTTATGGTATAATGTAATGGAAGAAGCACTCTTTTGTTCATATACGTTTATTATACCAAATCCACATAAAAAAAACAAGATGCACAGCAATTTTTCAAGCGTTTTTTCTGTCATCGTCAACTGTTTGTCACATTTGTTTTTTATAATACTTTTGCGATCGAAAAAGAGTCGCTATCAAAAATTGGAGGTTTTGATGCTATGAACGATCAGAATTCACAATTTGAGAATGACAACGACAGAAAACAAAATGAGTCTTACAGTTACGTTTTTTCAAATGGGTCAATGTCAACGATGCAAACGCCTCTGCCAAAAAAGGAGAAAGACCGCTCCCGTTGGCTGTTGCCGGTATTCACCGTATTGATGTGTTTGTGCCTTTCTTTTGTAGGTGCATTCGGAGGTGTGATCGTAGCAAGGCACGTAGATGCACTTAACGATTCTTCTGACAAGAATAATCAGGATACCGAAACGGACAATCCGCAGGATTTGCTTGCGGAGGACCCAGAAGAGGTTTTGCACAAAGCGGAATCAAACGCATCTATTTACGGTTCGGCAGGGGAGGAAGTATTTTCTGTTTCCGGTGTTGTGCGTAAGGTCCAGGATGCAGTTGTGGTGATTGACGTTACGATCGTATCTTCTTCTGCTTTTGGAGGTTCACAGATGTCAACAAGCTCAGGAAGCGGTGTGATTATTTCGGAAAACGGATATATTTTAACCTGCAACCATGTAGTAGACGGTGCAAAATCGGTTTCTGTTACATTAAATTCCGGTTCGGTTTACGATGCCTCGTTGGTTGGGAGTGATGAAACCAGCGATCTTGCGGTTTTAAAAATTGATGCGGACGAGACACTGACCTATGCCGAGCAGGGGAACAGCTGCGATCTTGTGGTGGGGGAATCTGTTGTAGCAATTGGGAACCCGCTGGGGACGCTGGGCGGAACGGTTACCACGGGGATCATCAGTGCAACCGAGAGAAATATTCAAATGAGCGACGGCACAGAAATGACGTTGATTCAAACCGATACCGCAATCAATTCCGGAAATTCCGGAGGCGGATTGTTTAACCTGGACGGTCAGTTGATTGGAATCGTTAATGCAAAATATTCTGCCAGCGGCGTAGAAGGCTTGGCATTTGCTATTCCGATCGATTCTGCTTATGTTGTACAGCAGGATCTGATTCAATACGGCTTTGTGCGCGGTGTTGTAGATCACGGGCTGTCTGTTGCAGAGGTTACACAAACAGATTTGTATTATTATCGCAACTATTACTATTCCTACGGAATTACCGAGCCGGGTATTTATATTGTTTCTTCCGAATACAGCGACGAGTTTCACAGTATGGATCGAATTATATCGGTCAACGGTGTTGCAGTAGAAAGTGCCGATCATATGGAAGATTTGATTTCCGAATACAGTGTCGGAAATATAATTTCCATTGAAGTAAAGCGAGATGGCAAAACAGTATCGGTATCTCTTACCTTGCAGGAATATGTTCCGGAACGGCTAAAGGATTTGATAAACTGATTTTCACATTAAGAAAGGACGACGGTGTATGTACCATATTTTAGTTGTTGACGACGAAGCGCGTATTCGTTCCATTATCAAAAAATACGCAGAGTTTGAAGGGCATCAAGTTACCGAAGCTGCCGACGGAATGGAAGCAGTATTGCTTTGCCGCAAAAACAAGTACGATTTGATTATTATGGATATCATGATGCCGGAGCTGGATGGCTTTTCTGCGTGCCGTGAGATCCGCAAAATATCTGCAACTCCGATTATTATGCTCTCTGCAAGAGGAGAGGAGTACGATCGCATCAACGGCTTTGAGGTGGGGATTGACGATTATGTGGTCAAACCGTTTTCCCCAAAAGAACTGATGCTTCGGTTAGATGCAATTATGAAGCGTGTAAAATCAAGCCCGGCAGATTCGGCTTCCAATACAAAGCCAAATGTCATCATTGAGTTGGACAATGGCGGATTGAAAGCGGATATGACGGCGCGGCTTGTATTTATTGATGGCGAGCGTATAGAAATGTCCCCCAAAGAATACGATTTATTTTTCTATTTACTTTCTAATCGTAATATTGCACTCTCCCGTGAAAAGCTGCTGTGCGAAGTGTGGGGATATGACTTTTACGGAGATGCCCGCACCTTGGATACGCATATTAAGCTCTTGCGGAAAAGTTTGGGCAGATACAGCAAATATATTGTCACGCTGCGTGGCGTAGGATATCGCTTTGAGGAAGTATGAATAAAGCTACGAACAAATCCTCTGTAGAGAGTATCCGATGGAAGCTTGCTGTTTATTTGGCGTTTTTTATTGCACTTGTGCTACTTGTTGTTTGGATCTTTCAAGTGTATTTGTTGAATGTCTTTTATGAGCACATTAAAAGAAAAGAATTGGTAACCGCTGCGGAAGAGTTGATGCAAAGCTTGGAAACGGACAGTGATGAATTGAATGCTCTGGCATATAACTTGGCAGTAGATTGCACGATGTCAGTGGTTGTTTACCGCATCGAGGACGGAAAAGCTGAATCTTTGGTGAACGTGGATGCCACGGGACAAACAGGAATGTTTTTGTCCGATGAAGTATTGAAAAAATATTATTATTTGGCACAAAAAAACAGTGGCAGTTATACGGGAGAGTTTACGTTTGGCGGCTCAGAGGTGCAGGGGCAACGTTTTCCTTTTTTCTCAAACGATTCTGACGACGGGCATGGTGTTGCTGTACAATCCGGAAATATTCGATTGATGTCGGTTTATTTAGTGGAAGGCGAAAATGGATCTTCTCATCTAATTTTACTCAATGCCGGATTGCAACCCTTGGATTCCACGGTACAAATTTTGCAAACACAGTTTATCTGGATTGCCTATATTTTACTTTTGTTGGCAGGGTTTGTCGTGTTTCTTTTGTATCGCCGCATTTCCGCACCATTGATTCGGATGAACGAATCTGCAAAAAAGTTGGCACTCGGAAAATACGACGTTGAATTTTCGGGTGAAGGGTATTTGGAAACACGGGAGTTGGCGGATACATTAAATTATGCTTCGCATGAGCTTTCCAGGTTGGACCGTTTGCAAAAAGAGCTGATTGCAAATATTTCTCACGATTTACGCACTCCTTTGACAATGATTAAAGGCTATAGCGAGGTTATGCGTGATATCCCGGGAGAAAACACACCGGAGAACATTCAGATCGTGATTGATGAAACAACGCGTTTGTCCGAGCTTGTCAATGACTTGCTGGATCTGTCACGTATTCAATCGGGGACACGCAAAGCGGAAATGCAGGTTTTGGATCTATCAGCGGCATTGAAGGAAACCATCAAGCGCTACGATACCTTTGTTCGGCACCGGGGATACAAAATTACAGTTGAAATTGATCAGGAAGCTTGGATCTATGCTGACCGCGGCATGATTTTACAGGTTTTATATAATTTGATCAATAACGCGATCAACTATACCGGCTCCGATTTGAAGGTGACTGTTTCGCAAACTGTAATCGACGGAAAAAGTGTGAGAATCAACGTAACCGATACGGGTGAGGGAATATCTCCCGACCAGATGCCGTTAATTTGGAATCGCTATTACAAGGTGGACAAGGTTCATCGCCGGGCTATGATCGGTACCGGTCTCGGTCTTTCTATTGTGAAAGAAATACTGGAGCTGCATCATGCGGCATACGGCATCAACAGCAAGTCTGGAAACGGATCTACCTTCTGGTTTGAAATTCCGATTATTCCGACTCCAATGCCAAGCCTTGATTCTGTGAATACGGAGGATTGACTTTTTGAATACAACAATTTTATCTTTATTGAAGTGTCCCATCTGCGGTGCTACCATGACTGAGGATACGATCGGACGTGTTTGCCGCTGTACCGGCACCCGTGTGCATAGTTATGATTTTGCGCGGTCCGGATATTTGAATTTAACTCGCCCCGGTGATGGAGAAGGGGATGCAAAAGAAGCCGTACGGGCACGCAAGCTCTTTTTGGATGCCGGATATTATGCTCCTCTCGCAAATACGGTCAATGATTTACTTTCTGCTCTTGGCGCCGAAACAGTTTTGGATGCAGGCTGTGGGGAAGGATATTATACCAACCGGATGACATCGGAACGCGATGTATTTGGGGTAGATCTTTCCCGCGCAGGAATTGATACCGCTGCAAAATATGCAAAGCAGCATCAAACACAAGCTGCGTTTGCCGTTGGAAGCATCTTTCAGCTCCCCGTCGCCGATCAGACTTTTGACACCGTAACCAATTTGTTTGCGCCATGCTCGGAGGCTGAATTTACGAGAGTTCTCAAACCGGGCGGATGTTTGATTTTGGTTGGTGCGGGAGAATGCCATCTGTTTGGATTGAAGGAAAAAATTTATGAAAATCCTTATCTCAATCCCGGCAGGGCAGATCTTCCCACTCAAATGCAACCGGAATCGCATCAGCGGTTAAACTACCGAATTCAAGTAAAGGGCAGGGAAGAGATAGAAGCCTTATTCTCCATGACTCCCTATTATTGGCGCACTTCCAAGACGGACCGCGCAAAGCTTACGGATTTAGAAGAACTTGAAACCGAAGTGGATTTTGATATATTTCTTTTCAGAAAGGGACAGTAATTATGAAAATTTCCGTATGTATTCCCATGTACAATGAAAAACGCGTGATCGCAGATACTGCACGAACACTTTCCAATTATATGGAAAAAGAATTTGAAGATTATGAGATCATCTTTTGCAGTGACGGAAGTCATGACGGTTGCGACCGGATCGTACGCGAACTGGAACTTCCCCATGTCAAAGTGATTGGTTACGAACAAAACAAGGGGAAGGGGTATGCGGTTCGCACGGCAATGTTAGCGGCAAGTGGAGAGATTCGAATGTTTACAGATGCAGATCTGGCATACGGTACCGGAGTAATTAAGCAAATTGCGGAGGCTTTTGAACAAAATCCAAATACATCTTTGGTGATTGGTTCCCGTAACTTAAATAAAGACGGTTACGAAGGATATACATTCTTGCGCAAAATTGCTTCCAAAATTTATATTTGCGTTCTTTGTTTGGCAGGTGGGTTTCGGCTTTCCGACTCCCAATGTGGATGCAAGGCCTTTTCCGCAGAAGCTACCAAAGACATTTTTTCAAGATGTGAAGTCAACGGTTTTGCATTTGATTTTGAAGCAATTTTATGGGCTGTAAAGATGAACTTAAAAATTGTGTAAATTCCGGTACGCGTGATCAATCATGGCGA
>JAFTLZ010000089.1 GCA_017452665.1 Clostridia bacterium | reverse complement strand
TATCTTTTTTGATTTATATAAGATTTTTTTGCGATTTTTTGATTCGAAGATCAAATTTTCTGCAAAATTTCTTCTGTCAGACCGTTGGGAAGACAGACGGAAGAATCCGATGGGTCTCCTTTTTCTCCAAGAGACAGCAACAATCCTCCGGCGCGCTTCATCGTGGAGATTGCAAATTTCATTTTTGAGCTTTGCGGCAGACGCGCACTTCCGCAAATCAGGCAGTACTGTGCACCGAGAATCGCACGGGAGAGCGGGTCGCTTTCGTCCTCGCGGTCCGAGAAGCTGTGAACCGTGCATCCGCGGCGCTCCAGGACGGATGCCAATACGGCGGCATCACTGTCATGCTTGGATGCTACGATCACGACTTCGGGGGCTTCCGACCAGATCAGGGAAGCGTGCTGATGTGCGAAGCATGGGGGAATATCCTCGGGTGGAATCTCGGCTTTTTTGACCGTGCCGACTCGGCGGAAGGGAAGGTCTTGTTTGCTTTCGATCAAGACCGCCAGCGGAAGCTTTTCTTCGGAGGCGATCGCCGTGTCGGTGATTCGGCAGGTATACGTACCGCTCATTTTGCAAATTCCGTCGGTTACGGCTTCACCAACCAGCGTACGGCAGCTGCAGATCACACCTTGGCGCGATAGGTTGCTCAGTGCTTCCAACCATTTGCGCAGTGCGTCAAAATCGGGAAGTCCGTTTGCGCAGATTTGCGGCATGAGCAAATAGACCGCATTGTCCTCGGCTGTCAAGGTAGAGGGCTTTGCCACGCCGTTTGTCAGTGCAAACGCGCTCAGTGAGGGATGGGAACGGTCCGGTGCGGTTCGGATCGGGGTTGCCTGCGCGGCGATCCCAAGCTCCGCTTGCACGCGGTAAGCGCCAAGAATGGTGGACATGATCTCGCCAACGGCGTGTGGATTTGTGTGCTTTTCGGGAATCTCCAAGCCGAGCGTCAGAATCTCTGCGGTATAATCCGCTCCGTGTGCCGCCAGTGTTACGATGGGAGCGAGCGTGGTATAAAGTGCGGTTTTGAAAAACGCGCGTGTGGGTACCGCGGAAGAAGCCGCACAAAGAACTCCATTGACCGCGCTGACCTCGCTTGCGTTTTGTGCATTGCCCGTGGAAAGGTATGCACAGTTTGCCCCCACCACGGTGCGGTGGGAAATGGGATCGGCTGACAGTTGACGCTCATCGGCAAGCTTTGCGGAAACACTTTGATAATGGAAGATCATGCGCAAAAATTGCGTGGAGATTGAGAAATGGTTTTTCGCATCACGGGAAAAGGTCATTTTTCCATTCGCAGTAACAGCCGCAAATACAAACGCTTGCAATCCGGCTGTTGAGCACGCATTCAAAACTGTCGCAGCGGCTTTGGAGGACACACGCAAAATGCGGCTGCCGCCATATTGATCGGTCAGTACCGTCATCGGCATGGAAAGTCCAAGAGGTGAGAAACGCGTCAGATCGATCCACGCGCTATTGGTAATTTCGGTCAATTCCCGCATCAAACCGCTCTTGCGCACCGTGTAAACGCCGCGCAAAGCCGCTTGGAGTGTATCCTTGCGCAACAGCGTTTCCAAAACACGTTCAAACGCTGTTTGAGGCTGACCGTTTTGCGGCGAGGTAAGGATCAGTAGGTCGCCAACCGCAGGCGCGTCTCCCGAAAAAGGGAGGAGCCGCAACCGAAACGCGGAGTTGGGGGCGCAAACGCAATCCGTATCGACTCGCGCGGTGTTTTCGGAAACGGTTTCGGGTAGATAGGAAGCACACCGAAGCGCCGATTGCTTTCCTGCGCGGAAGATGTATGCGGGTGCGATTTTGGTCGCCTCGGCAAGCGTGCAGGGATAGGTTGCATTGGGGGTGAGAAACTTACGCTTGTGAAGCAGATCCGCATAGGTTTCGGCAACAAAGCTGTCGTTGGTTTAAAATTCCGTAGGAGTCAGTGCGTTGACGTCTGTTTCCAAAGCTTGTGACAGTGCGTCGATCATGCGTAGTTCGTCGATGTAAGGGTCTCTTCTCTCATACACCCGATAATGCGTTGCGCAAAAGAGCAGCGTATCAAGAGATACGGTAAGACCGAGGTCGGTCTTCATTTGCTCAAGCTGCTGTTGTGTATACTGTCCGAAATTACGGACGACTCCTTGATAGTTCATATCGGTTGCTCTCCTTCATTGGAATTCTGAGTATTGGCAGGGCAAAGTGTTCCAAACAAACGCTCGCCATCGTTTTTTTCAATTAAGACAGGCAAAATTTTTGCATGAAGCGGGCGCACAGACGGGACGCAGACCTCGGTAAAATCTGCGGCGTGACCGTAGGCAAGGTCGTTTCGATGGGTTTCAAACAAAACTTCCGTTTTTCTACCGATCATTCCGTTCAAAATATCACGGCGGATCTCGGTTTGCAGTTGTGTCAACGATGTCATGCGTTCATGCTTAACGGCTTCCGGAATTTGTCCATCCAACTCTGCGGCAGGTGTTCCCGCACGGCGGGAGTAGGGGAAGGCGTGAACGGTCAGAAACCGCGCTTGGCGGAGCAGATCCAGCGTGTCGACAAAATCTTCGTCGCTCTCGGTCGGAAAACCGACGATCATATCGGTGGTAAACTGTACGCCCGGAATTGCTTCCCGCAACCGTTGCATCCCTTCCAGCGCCATACCGCGATTGTATTTTCGCTTCATCAATGCAAGCACGCGATCCGATCCGCTTTGCATGGAAAGATGAAAATGCGGTGCCAATGAGTGGAGGGCGGCGATGCGATCGACGAACGGTTGCTTCATCAGGGAAGGATCAAGCGAGCCCAAGCGGACCCTGCCGATGCCGGGAATCCGATCAATTTCGGAAAGTAGCTCTGCCAGCCCATAGCCCTCCAGATCCTTGCCGTAAGAAGCGGTTTCAATGCCTGTCAAAACGATCTCACGGCACCCGTTGGCGGTGAGTGTGCGCACCTCGTCCAGCACCTCGTCTGGGGCTTTGGAACGCACCTTCCCGCGCGCCGTGGGAATGATGCAGTAGGTGCAGCGGTTTTCACAGCCGTCTTCAATTTTTATATAAGCGCGCGTGCGATTAAAGCGGGTGATGGTCATCTGCTCAAAGCCGAGGCTGTCCGGTTGGGTTACCGAAAACTCCGGGCTTTGATTCTTTGCCCCGCTTTTCAAAAGGCGGATTGCGGCATCTACCACCGATTGCTTCTCAGCGTTTCCGCAGATGTAGTCCACTCCGTCGATGGCACCGACCTGCTCCGGCTGTGTTTGCGAAAGGCACCCGGTTACCAGCACGTATGCCTGCGGATTTTGATGGATGGCACGGCGGATAAACTGGCGTGCTTTGCGGTCGGATTCTGCCGTGACCGTGCAGGTGTTGATGACGTAAACGTCGCACGGGCGCGTGGGGGCTTGCACTGCAAAGCCGTTGGAGGCAAAGCGCTCCGCAATGGCCTCGGATTCGTATTGATTGACCTTACAGCCCAAGGTGTAAATACCGACTGTATATTGGGAATCGGACATGGTTGATCTCCTTGTATGCGTTCTCCTCTCATTTTACCACGCTTTTCGGGAATTGTAAATAACTATTTTGTAAAAAATTCTGCGGAATTTGCAATTTGTACTTGAAATCAGGGGTTTTTCATTGTATAATTGTCTTTGAAAGAGAAATTCTTTTGCAAGGAGATTGAAAATGAGCGAACTGCATGTTATGGATCATCCGCTGATTACGCATAAGCTTTCCATTATGCGCAACAAAAAAACCGGCTCCAAGGATTTTCGTGAGCTCCTGGAGGAGATTGCCATGCTGATGGGCTATGAGCTGACGCGGGATCTGCCCCTGGAGGATGTGAATATTGAAACACCGCTGACCAAAATGAAGGCAAAAATGATCTCGGGGAAAAAGCTTGCGATCGTACCGATTCTGCGTGCCGGACTTGGCATGGTAGACGGCTTGCAAAGCCTGATTCCGGTGGCAAAGGTCGGGCACATCGGACTTTACCGCGACCCCGAAACACATATGCCGGTGGAGTATTACTGCAAGCTTCCGCCCGATATCAGCGAGCGCATTGTGATTTTGGTGGATCCTATGCTTGCCACGGGTGGCTCTGCCGTGGATGCACTGAATCTTTTAAAGCGCCGCGGATGCAAGCACATTCGCTTTATGTGTCTGGTTGCGGCGCCGGAGGGCGTGCGACGCGTGCAGGAAATGCACCCGGACGTGGATATTTATGCCGCAGCCCTGGACGAGGGTTTGAATGACCATGCGTATATCCTGCCCGGTCTTGGCGACGCAGGGGACCGCATTTTCGGAACGCTGTGAGTGCCGATTTTTGAAAAAAGGAGCGCGGGGAAGGCTGATTTTTGCTTTTCCCCGCCAAAGTATTGCAATGCAGATCATTACCGTAAAGCGCAACGACGCCGGACAGCGCTTGGATAAATTTTTGTCCAAGGCGGTCAAGGGCTTGCCCATGTCGTTGATGTATAAATATATCCGAACCAAAAAGATCAAGGTCAACCGTGCGCGCACGCAACAAAATTATGTGTTGTGCGAGGGGGATGAGATTCAACTGTTCATCCGCGATGAGTTTTTTGCTTCTCCCGAGGCGGATAACGGTGCCTTGTTTCGGATCCTTCCCAAGCTGAATATCGTGTACGAGGATGCGCATATTATGTTGCTCAACAAGCGTCCCGGTGTTTTGGTTCACGAGGATACTGCGGCGGCTGAGAACACGCTGATCATGCACGTCAAGGCGTATCTTGCGCAAAAGGGGGAGTACGCCCCCGCATCCGAGCAATCCTTTGCTCCGGCGCTTTGCAATCGGATCGACCGTAACACCGGCGGCATCGTGATTGCCGCAAAGGACGCGGAGGCTTTGCGCGAAATGAACGAAAAGATCCGCAATGACGAGTTGCGCAAAACCTATCTTTGCGCCGTACACGGAGTCCCGAAAAAAAAACAGGCAACCTTGACGGGATATCTGAAAAAGAACAGCGATGAAAATATGGTGGATGTTTCGGACGAGCGCCGTCCCGGTTATAAGGAGATCATCACCAAATACCGTGTACTGAAGGAAAAGGGCGGAAATGCGTTGCTTGAGGTAGAGCTGGTTACGGGCAGGACCCATCAAATTCGTGCGCACCTGTCACATATCGGCCACCCCTTGCTGGGGGATGGGAAATACGGTGTCAACCGTGCCGACCGCGAAAAAGGTTACAAATATCAGGCACTGTACGCATTTCGACTCAGCTTTAAAGAAACGGAGCGCGACGGTGTGCTGAAATATCTGGAAGGAAAGCACTTTGAGATCGATCGCGACGGTATTTGGTTCTTAAAGGATTTTTACTGAGGAGATTGTTATGGAAAACAAACGAAAAACGCTGTGCCTGCCGTATTTATTGATCGGCGCGGTGCTGACGGGATTGACCTTGGTCTTCCCACAAATCGGCTTTTTGGAATGGCTGACGATGATCCCGCTCTTTATCGGGGCATACCGCTTGGCGGGCAGATCACGCTATGGGCTTGGCAAGACCTATCTTTACGGCTTTTTAACGGTGTACGCTTATTATTTTGTGGTATATCATTGGATTACATATCTGTATCCGCTGGATTTTGTCGGGCTGGATTCGCTTTCCTCGATAGCGGTTGTCATCGTTGGATGGCTCGGCTTGCCGCTGTTGCAGGCAATTCCGGGAGGCTTGGTGTTCCTCCTCTTTAAGCTGATGCACCGCACCGAGGTGTTCCGCCGTGTGCCCCTGTTGCGTCCTTTTGCGTTCTCGGCGCTGTGGGTTGTTTTTGAGTGGTCCTCCACACTGGGTTGGACGGGCGTTCCTTGGGGAAGGCTTTGTCTGGGACAAGCGGAGTGCTTGCCGATGTTGCAATCTGCTTCGCTGTTTGGATCCTACTTTGTCAGCTTTTTGCTGTTGCTGGTAAACGGACTTTTGGCGTATGTGATTTTGTATCACAAGCGTGTGCACCGTGTGGTGATTTGCTCGGCTCTGGCGGTGATTTTGATTGTTGCCAACTATGTGGGAGGAACGCTCTTGATAAACACATCTGCACCTGTGAGTGATACGCTGCGTGTGGCGGTGGTGCAGGGCAATATCAATTCGCACGAAAAGTGGAGCAGTGAGAGTCTTTCCGTTACCAAGTCTGCGTACGGCAAAATGACACGGCAGGCGGCAGCGGAGGGCGCAGAGCTGGTTGTCTGGCCCGAAACAACCTTTCCGTATCTCTTCAACCGTAATTCCGGGTTGCAGGACTATGCCTCCGCATTGGCACGAGAATGTAACGTGACGCTGGTGGTCGGCGCGCTTTACGAGGATGACTTTGGAAAAGAGTACAACGCGCTGTATCTGATTTATCCCGACGGAACGATTGAGGAAAGTATTTACGCCAAGCGGCACTTGGTTCCGTTTGGAGAGTACGTTCCCATGCGCGAGGTGTTTACGGCGCTGATTCCTCCGCTGGCGAACATGACTACGCTGGAGGATGATCTGATGCCCGGAACCGATACCGCACTGTTTGATACAGAGTGGGGAAAGATCGGATCGCTGATCTGCTTTGATTCCATTTATGAGGAGCTTGCCTTTGACAGCGCGCGCGACGGTGCCGCATTGCTGTTGCTCTCTACAAACGATTCCTGGTTTTTGGATTCGGCAGCCGTTTATCAGCACGAGGCGCAGGCAATGCTGCGTGCGATTGAAAACGGAAGATATCTGGTGCGTTCCGGAAACACGGGAATTTCAACCGTGATCACCGAAAAAGGGGAGCACTTGGTGTGGATCGAACCCTTGGTGGAAGGGTATGCCGTAGCAGACGTTGAGATGATCGAGCACAATACGCTGTATACCGTGATCGGCAATAGCTTTGTTTACGTGTGTATGGGATTTTCGGCTTTGCTTTTGATCTTGGGCGTGTTCCTGCGAAAAAAGCGCGGATAAATACAAACGGGCTATTTCAAACTGTGATTTGAAATAGCCCGTTTATTATGTGAGATCATTGCTTTCTTCGTTTTTTTGCCAATGGATTTTGTGTCATGGCTTTTTGCATCTCGTTGTTGCTGACGTGTGTATAAATTTGCGTGGTGTTCAACTGCTCGTGACCTAAAATTTCCTTCAGTACACGCACGTCCACGTTGCCGGATTGATACATCAGTGTTGCCGCAGTGTGCCGCAGCTTATGTACCGAATAATGCTTTTGCTCAAGCCCTGCAAGCTTCAAATATTTATAGACCATCGCCTGCACGGTTTTTACGCTCATGCGTTGATTCAATCGGCTTAAAAACAGTGCTTTTTCGGTTATATTTTCATATTTTTTGCTCAGACGTTCGATCAAATGCTCGGTCAGCGCATATTGGCAAGCATCATTCAGATAAACGATGCGCTCCTTGTTTCCTTTGCCCGTCACACGCACCGAGCTCATCTCGGAGTCAATATCGCTGACATTGATCCCAACCAACTCGGAAAGCCGCATTCCGCAGTTGAGAAACAGCGTCAGAATCGCATAATCTCGTATGCGGTTATTGGATTCCTTGGCACGCTCTACTGCCTCTAAAAGTCGGTTGGATTCCTCTAACGTCAGCACCTTCGGCAAGGTCTTTTTGGGTTTTGGGGAGTCGATGTCCACGGTTGGATTGTACTCCAGATAATGCCGCTTGTTGACCAGATATTTATAAAGTGAGCGAATGGCAGAGAGCTTTCGGGCACGGGCGGACCATTGATTCCCACGGCTTTGGTTGGTATAGAACAAAAAGTCGTACAGATCCTCGGTGTGCAGTTTTCCCAGCTGCTCCAATCCGATCGAACGGACATCCAGCTTGAAAAACGCTTCCGATTCGTATTTGATACCCCTTTCACGCGCCAGAAGATAGCGGAAAAAGGTGCGCAGATCCAGCAAATATTCCTCCACGGTTTTTTTTGAACAGCCTTGAATTGAGAGCTTATACGCCGCATACTCCTGGATCAGCGAGGAGAATTCCTCCACGGATACGATATTGGACATTTTCTCCTCCTTATCAAAAAGATACTTATATTATACAACATATCTTAATATTTTAGTTGATAAATTGTAAACTTTTGTTTCGAACGGTTGCATTTTTATTGGATATTCGATATAATAAAACAAAATTGATCCAGAGGTGCTTGATATGAAGAGCTTTTTTAAAGATCATTCCTATGATATGGTAAAAATGTTTTTGAATCAGTTTGCCATATCGCTGTTTGGTTTTTCACTGGCGCTTGCAACCAGCAGTGCGGAGAATGTGACCCTGCGTAATATCACCGGTGTTGGCGCGGTGCTGTTTTATCTGTTTCTAATCTATACGATGACTTGGGACATCGGATATCGGGACCGTGTGGGTGTGCAAAGCGGAAGAAAAAAGTACGTTCCGCTCAAGGGGGCACTGATTTCGCTTTGCGCCAATTCCGTAAATTTTTTGCTGGCAATCTTCATTATGCTGGCATCTGTGCTTGACGTTCCGGTGCTTAGCACGCTGGGCGGCATTGCCCACACGGGAACCGTGATTTTGGAGGGAATGTATACCGGACTGTTGATGAACTACGTTGGCGGTGTGGTGCTGAATTCCTATTGGTTCGTTTATTTTTTGCTTCCCATTCCCGCAATTTTGGTCAGCGGAATGGCATATTTGTTTGGGGTCAAGGACGTAAAATTTACCTCGGTGTTCAACCAACAGGAGTATCCGGAGTCCGACCGTGAGCCCAAGCGCAAAAGGATCGCAGAGATGATTGAACATTTGATTTACGATTTTGACGGCACCATCGCAGACTCCTATCCGATCTTTGTTCGCTTTGTTCACCAAATCTCCGAAAAACGCGGAATTGAGATTCCATGCGATGACGATACGCTTTACCGTGCGCTCAAAATTACGTTGCGCCATACGTATGATATCCTTGGATGTGAGCAAATTTGCGACTACAAAACGTTTGCAGATGATTACCATGCTCTGCAGGAGGCGTATGCCGAGGAGTTCCTTGCTTTTCCGGAGGCCGGGGAGCTGCTGGCTGCGGCAAAAGAGAAGGGAAAACACAACTATCTTTACACGCACACCGGATCCGTTGTCAAAAAAATGTTGGAAAATCAGGGGCTGCTGGATCATTTTGATTTTATTCTGGATGCTTCCTACGGTTTTCCGATGAAGCCCGCACCGGACGCGTTGCGGTATCTGCGCGAGCGCTTTGATTTGAATCCGCAGACTTGCCTGATGATCGGAGATCGTCCGATTGACGCATACGCCGGTATGAATGCAGGAATGAAGGGATGCCTTTGGGACTCGGACGGCTTGTTTGAGGACGCAAAGGTAGACTATTACATCAAAGATTTGTACGAAATTCGCCGGATTGCCGATATTTAATCTTTTCCTTTTTTGGAGGCTTTTATGGATTTTAGCAATTTGAAACATTTTATGGATCGCTTGACCGCATGGCGCATTCCCGGTAACTCAGTTGTCGTTTATAAGGACAACAAGCAGGTTTTTTCATATCAATCCGGATATGCCTCGGTGGAGGAAAAAATTCCGATGCGGGGCGGGGAGCTGTTCAATATTTATTCCTGCTCCAAGCCGTGTACGGTAACGGCCGCTTTGCAACTTTATGAAAAAGGATTCTTTTTGCTGGATGATCCGCTGTACGAGTACATCCCCGCATTTCGGAATATGACCGTTCGCACCGAGAACGGAGAGATCGTCAATGCCGAGCGTCCGATTACGATGCGGCAGCTGTTTACCATGACTGCGGGCTTCAGCTATGACACTAACGCTCCCTGGCGTGCGGTTGCGGAAACACGCACCGGCGGAAAAATGGACACCATGGAGGTCATCAAAGCACTTGCCGAGGAGCCGTTGTATTTTCAACCCGGTGAACAGTGGAATTACAGTCTTTGCCACGATGTGCTGGCGGCGGCTGTTGAGGCAATTTCGGGACAAAAATTCCGCGATTATGTCAAAGAGCATATTTTTGATCCGCTTGGCATGACAACGGCGTGTTATCATACCGATGAGACGATTCGCGCACGCATGGCACAGCAATACCGTTTTGAGGATATTTCGGCATCTTCGGCGGATGCAGTTGCCCAACAAGCCGGATTGATGCGTTCTGACAACGGCATGGTTGTAAATGTAGGGAAGGGAAATTATTTGATTTTTGGTGAGGAATACGATAGCGGCGGTGCCGGAATTACGATTTCGGTGAAAGACTACGCCAAATTTGCAAATGCACTTGCCAACGGTGGTGTTGGAGCAACGGGAGAGAAAATTTTGAGCGCGCGAACGGTTGAACTTCTGCGCACCAATCAGCTCAACGCCGCGCAGATCAACATCCGGAATTTTAATTGGGGGCAGCTTTGCGGTTACGGCTACGGTCTTGGCGTTCGTACGATGGTTGATCGTGCCAAGAGCGGCTTTAACGGTTCGGTCAGCGAGTTTGGATGGGGTGGCGCCGCAGGAGCAACGATTCTGGTGGATCCCGATCTTCGTCTCGGCGTTTTTTATGCGCACCATATGCTCAACCCGCAGGAGACCTACTATCAGCCGCGGTTGCGCAACGTCATCTATTCTTGCTTGTAATTTAAATATAAAAGAAGGAACATACCTGTTTTTCGTATGTTCCTTCTTTTATGTTATTATACGTTGAAGCGGAAGAAGACAATGTCACCGTCTTGCATCACGTACTCTTTTCCTTCGCTGCGCAAAATGCCGGCTTCTTTTGCGGCATTCATGGAGCCGTACTTTACCAGATCGTCAAATGCCAACACCTCGGCACGAATAAATCCGCGTTCAATGTCGGAGTGGATCTTTCCGGCGGCCTTTGGAGCTTTGGTGCCTTTGCGGATCGTCCAAGCGCGGCATTCATCGGGACCGGCGGTCAAAAAGCTGATCAATCCCAGCAAAGCGTAGCTGGATTTGATCAATCGGTCCAAGCCGCTTTCCTCAATTCCAAGATCGGTCAGGAACATCGCTTTTTCTTCGGCGTCCAGCTGGGCGATCTCTGCCTCGATCTGACAGCAGATGGGAATGATCTGCGAATGTTCTTCCTCGGAATATGCCTTGAGTGCCGTGTAGGATTCGTTGTCGGTCGGTTCACATGCGGCATAATCCTCGCTGACGTTTGCTACGTAGATCACGGGCTTGCGGGTCAGGAGGGGAGTGTCATACAAACAAGCCTCCTCGTCCTCGGTCAGCTCCACAGTACGTGCGCATTTTCCTTCGGAGAGTGCCGCCATCAGCTTTTCAAACACTGCCAGCTCCGCGCCAAACTTTTTGTCTGCACGCATCGCCTTGCGGGTACGGTCCATGCGGCGCTCCAAAACCTCCATGTCGGCAAAGATCAATTCCAGATTGATGGTTTCCAAGTCGCGCATCGGATTGATCTTTCCGTCTACGTGAATGATGTTGTCATCCTCAAAGCAACGAACCACGTGCAGGATGGCATCTACTTCACGAATATTTGCCAAGAACTGGTTGCCAAGTCCTTCACCCTTAGAGGCCCCCTTGACCAAGCCCGCAATGTCAACGAATTCGATCACCGCAGGAGTGTACTTGTTTGGATGATGAATGTCGGCGAGAAAATCCAAACGCTTGTCCGGAACAGTGACAACGCCCACGTTTGGCTCAATGGTGCAAAAAGGGTAATTTGCAGACTCTGCTCCTGCATTTGTCAGGGCGTTGAAGAGCGTGCTTTTTCCGACGTTCGGAAGTCCTACGATACCTAATTTCATTTTTATCTATTCTCCTTTAATTTTTCCTTATTTTACAAGGGTTTTCGCGCTTTGGCATTTTGGCTCTACTCCATTTTTACGCCATTTTCGCATTGATTTGCATAGATTTTTATGCGTAAACCCCGTTTTGCTGAAATTGTCTTACAGCTTGATCTAAAGAATCGGTTGTTACGTGAACGTACCAATCCATAGTTGTTTTGATACTGGCGTGTCCCAGTAGTTTTTGCAGCACCTTGGGCTGCATACCGCTTTCGATTGCCCGCGTGGCGTATGTAGGGCGTAAAGCGTGCATACAAAAGCGTTCGATCCCTGCTTCGTCACAGAGCTTGTATAGGTGGGTATCATAAGAACTGTTTTTGGCGGGTGCACCGGTGCGATAGTTGATGAACACAAGATCTCGCATCACAAGCTTGGATGTTACTCCCGTTCGCCTGTCCATATATTCCAGAGTTTCAGACAGTATAGGAGCTTCTTTTCTGCCCTCACGATTATCCCATATTCCTTTTAGGATTTCGTATGCCCGATCCGTCAGAGGAATAG
>JAFTLZ010000088.1 GCA_017452665.1 Clostridia bacterium | reverse complement strand
TGTTTGTGCGTGCGGGTATGATGATTGATGCCTATCAGAAGCTGTTGCAGGTTGGTGAGTTCCGAAAGGAGCAGAAGGCACAGAAGGAGCTTGCCGATCGCGTGGGGACGGTTTACTGGTGTGTGGTGCTGGCTGTTTATCTGGGTGTGTCCTTTTTGAGTGGCGCGTGGTGGATCACCTGGGTCATCTGGCCCGTAACGGCTGTTTTGTATCCCGCTTTGCTTGCGATTTTGGGGATTAAAACAGAGTGATTTTTCTACAAAACGCCCACAAAAACACTCTATATTTATCTTCCCGAAACGATTACGGGGATTTTGACGCGCGTGCGGAGAGCGGCGGCGTTTCTTTTTACTTCGGTGGTATCCATGAAGGCGTCGTTGGCGTAGGTCGGTGCCCGTCCGAGGGAGACCATTTTACCGATCCCCATTGGGTGGTAGGGCTCAAGGTCGATGCGTTCGATGCTTGGGTATGCGTTTGCGAGCGCGGCGATCCCATCGTAATGCTCCTGCGTCAGATTGATGCCGGGGATGAGAGGACACCGAAGAACAACACGCGCGCCGATTTCGCACAAACATGCGAGGTTTTTGCGTATGAGCGCGTTGGAAACGCCCGTATATTGGCTATGTAGCGCGTCGTTTTCGCATTTCCAGTCCACCAAGAATAGGTCTGTGCAGGAGCAAAGACGCAGAAGAACATCGGGGGAGCAGTAGGCGCAGGTTTCGATAGCCGTATGCAGACCTGCCTCGCGGCAGGCGCGGAGCAGTGCTTCTGCAAAGTTCGGCTGCGCGGTTGGTTCTCCGCCCGACAACGTTACGCCGCCCCCCGACGTTTCGTAAAAGGTACGGTCGCACAGAAGGTCCGCCAGCACCTCATCGACGGTCATCTCTCGTCCCGCCGTCTCCAATGCCTCGTATCGGCAGGCGTCGACGCAACGCATACAAGAGACGCAGGCGGTGCGGTCGAGCGTATGCCCGTCGGCGTTTACGGTATGCGAGCCCGTGGGGCAGACCGACACGCAGGCAGTGCAGCCGATGCAGTGACGAGCGTGATACAATAGCTCTTTGTCGGGGCATTGAGATTCGGGATTGTGACACCACGCGCAACGCAGAGGGCAGCCCTTGAGAAAGACCGTCGTGCGGATGCCCGGACCGTCGTCTGTGCAAAAATGCTGGATATTGAGTATACGTCCTATCGTTTTCATAAAAACTCCTTATTCAAACAGCGTTCGCGCGATGACGGCGTCCTGTATTTCGGGGGAGAGCTTGTGGAAATATTCCGAGTATCCGCCCACACGCACGATGAGGTCGCGGTGTGCGTCGGGAGCTTTGCGCGCATCAAGCAGGGTGTCGCGGTCGACCGCCGTGATCTGAAGCTGCGTACCGCCCATTGCGAAGTATCCCTCAATCAGCGCGCGCAGGATCCTTGGGTCATATGTTCGGGTGATGGAGAGATTGGTCACCGCCATGCCGTAAATATCCTTTTGCTCAAAGCGTGATGCGGAGGCGAGCATAGCGGTTGGACCCTTGGTCGCTTTCCCGTTCACCGCCGCCAGAGAATCCGCCTCAGGTGTGTCTGTGAGTCGTCCGTCGGGGGTTGGTCCCACGCCTTTTCCGAGTCCCACGTGACGGCGGAACTGATGCGCGGTGGGGAAGAAGCCGATACCAAGGTCTAATGTTCCCGTCAGATAATGCTCGTAGAAGCGTGTGGTGAGGTCCTGAGCCAGCGCGTCGCTTCTCTCCTCGCCGCGCCCGTACGCGGGGCAGGTCCTCAGCTCGGCAAAGAAGCGTGCGTCCTCGCCACGCAGAAGCGCCAGGAACCGTTCGGGGGTGTATCGTTTTTCCTCGAATACGAGATGGCGTATCGCAAGAAGTGAGTCGATGGTGTTGGGAATTCCGCTGTCGGAGTGGACGGAATAGGTATACCGCGCTCCCCCTTGGAAAAAGCCCGTTCCTTTTTCGATGCAATCGTCGGTAAAGAGCGTGCGGAGAGGGGCGAAGCAATGCTCAGCACGCTCGTTGTAGTAGGCGTTGATGTCGTGCATCTGCTCGTTCTGCTTTTCTCGCAGCAGGGCATTGAAGCCCTCGTAAAATTCCTCGAACGACGCGCATAGCGGCAGACGTTCGTGCATATAACCCTCGAAGATTTTCAGCACGTTGATATTGTCATCCGTGCCGCCCGCATATGAAAGTCCCGCGAAGTTGGTCTCCGTGCAGCCCCCGCCCATAAATTCCATCGCGTCCTCGCGCGTCATGTGCGGAATGCGCTTGGCGAAGCGTTCCTGTATTACCTCTTCGTTGTAAAAGGACGGCTGTCCGCCTCCCTCAAGGATACGCTTTGCGGCAAGCTCCCATATATCGTCTGGCATATTTCTCGTCACGCGGAGCTGTGTCAAGGGACGCGCCAGCCCCACCGACGCCTCAAGTGCCTGTCTCGTTAGGTCGTTGTATTCGGGACCCAGTGTGATGCTCCAGGTGTCGTTTTCCTCGATGTTTTCCATCATCGTGCGGAGCCACGGGCGCATATCCTCACCCTTGTGGTATGGTGCGAGGATAGAATCCAACCGTCCCACGTTGTCCCAGCAATCAAGGGAGAGCATAAAATTCAAGCCGACGATTGCTTCGTATGCGCTTGTGGCGGGAGAGAAGGGAACGATCCGCAGGGCGTCCACGAGTTCTCTCGGTGCACCCATGTCGGGCAGTTCCGCCAGTGCGCGGGCGTGGTAGGCGCGAATTCCCTTGATAAGGTCGAGCAGCGCATCGCGGAAATCACCCTCGGGCTGAGCCAAAAGGCGTTTTTCATAGCCGTCAATCCCCTCGGCGAGGATGCGCTTGTGATTGAGTGTTCCGTGGTGCCATTCGCCCGAATAGTAAAATTTTTTCGTGAACTCGCGGAAAACGTCTGCCGCCTCGGGGCTTTTATGCTCCAGACCCTCCCAATAAACGGCATACTGGTGCGCGTAGTGCGGTGCGACACAGGGATTCTGTGACAGCGTGTCAAGTGTGCGAGACCGAGGATAGGTACCGACGCTCGTGTTTCCCGTGGGGAACAGGGGAGAGCCCGCGCGATAGACGAGCCTGCAATTTTCATAGTATCGACGATACGCACGACAATAGGTACGGGGGAGAGAACCGTCGGGGTATTCGAGAAAGCCCGCCGCCATGGGTTCTCCTACTGATAGCATCAGTTTTACCTGCTCGTTCATTTTGATTCCTCCTTGGTGGATAGTTGATGGGGGGTTTGTTCATTATAGCATGGAAGTTGGATTGTGTCAAGCATTTTTCAAACTTTCCCCACAATCCCATAACCATGCGCCCTTTTTTCATAGGAAATAAAGTTGCTCTTCTTGACAAATCCTATGAAATATGGTACAATAAGCGTAATAGATTTTCTGATAAAGGGAAGAGGAATGGAAAGGAGAAACATCTTGGCTGAGGTTTCTCCCTTTTTGTTCTGAAAGGAAGATTATGAAAAAGAAATTACTTGCTGTGGATGGCAACAGCATTCTCAACCGTGCGTTTTATGGGATTCGCCCGCTGACTACAAAGGATGGATTTCCCACCAACGCACTTTACGGCATTGTGACGATGATCACGAGACAGGCGGAGGCGCTGAAGCCGGATTATCTTGCCGTTGCGTTTGATTTGAAGGCGCCAACCTTTCGCCATAAGATGTACGATGCGTATAAGGCGGGGCGACGTCCCATGCCCGAGGAGCTGGCACAGCAGCTTCCGGTTGCAAAGGAGCTGCTTGACGCCATGGGATATCATGTCCTGCAGCAGGAAGGCTATGAGGCGGACGATATTCTCGGTACGCTGGCAAGAATGTGCGACGAGGCGGATTGCGATGCGTATCTGCTGACGGGCGACCGAGATTCGCTCCAGCTGATCGACGGAAACGTGCACATCCTGCTTGCCACCAACACCGAGACGGTTGATATGGACGAGGGAAAATTCATGGAGAAGTACGGCGTTCCGTCCTCCTCTTTTGTAGATGTAAAGGCTTTGATGGGGGATAGCTCGGATAACATTCCGGGAGTCCCGGGAATCGGAGAAAAAACGGCGCTGAAGCTGATTGCCGAATTTGGCAGTCTGGACGGCGTTTATGAACAGCTTCCTGTTGCAAAGCACACCCCGTCGGTCCGCGCCAAGCTGGAGAGCGGAAAGGAGAGCGCGTATCTTTCCCAAACGCTGGCGCGCATTTGCCGCGAGGTGCCGATGGGAATCAATTTGGAGGACGTACGCAACGATGGACCAAAAACTGCGGAATTGCGCAGACTCTTTTTGCGGTTGGAGTTTTCCGCTTTTTTGAAGCGCTTCGGGTTGACGGAGGAGGCTCCAACGGCGGCAGAAGCGATCGGGGGCGAGATCGTTCCATTCTCGTCCGAGGCGCTCGCGGGCGCATTTGTCGCGACAGAGACGGTCGCGTTGGATTATGACGGCGAAAAATTGCTGCTTTCGGATGGAAAAAACGTATGGAAAGCTGAGGCGCTTTCGGACGGGATTTTGTCGGCGCTTGCCGATAAAACGGTGGTTTGCTACGATTGCAAAGCCCTGTACAAGGAGCCTGTCCTAAAGGGGTTGCGTTCGCTCAAGCTTTACGATCTGATGCTGGGCGCATATCTGGCAAACTCCGCAAAAAGCAATTTTGAACTCTCCACGCTGATCTCCGATTACCTTGGTGAGCTTTCCAACGACGCGCTCCCGCGGATCGGTTATTTCCTGCGGCTTTATGCGCCGATTCGGGAAAAATTGCTGGAGAGTGAGCAGGAGGAACTGCTTCTGACTTTGGAAATGCCCCTGGCGCGGGTGCTTGCCGACATGGAAATGGCAGGCTTTCGCATTGACCGCGAGGGAATTGCCAAGTACGGGGAACAGCTTGCACTGGTTGCGTCTACATTGGAAACGCAGATCTATTTTCACGCGGGCGGGGAATTCAACATCAATTCTCCCAAGCAGTTGGGGGAGGTTTTGTTCGACACCCTGGGACTCCCGCACGCAAAAAAGACCAAAACGGGGTACTCGACAAACGCCGAGATCTTAGAAAAGCTCCGTCCCTACCATCCGATCATCGACGATATCCTGGACTACCGCCAGGTAACCAAGCTGAAAAGCACGTACACCGACGGGCTTTTGAAGGTTGCGGATGAAAACGGACGCGTGCACACCAATTTTAAGCAGACGGGAACCGCTACGGGTAGACTTTCTTCCACCGAGCCAAATCTGCAAAATATCCCGGTTCGCACCGAGATGGGCAGAGAGCTACGCCGCTTCTTTTTGCCGGAAAGCGAGGACTACGTGATCATCGACGCCGACTATTCGCAGATCGAATTGCGGATTCTGGCGCATATCTCAAAGGATGCTAACATGATCCGCGCGTTCCGTGAGGGCGTGGATATTCACACCTCCACTGCGGCAACGGTATTTGGCGTACCGGAGGCAAGCGTGACCTCCGAGATGCGCAAAAAAGCCAAGGCGGTGAACTTTGGAATTTTGTATGGTATTGGGGCGTTCTCGCTCTCGGATGACATTGGGGTCTCCCGCGCGCAGGCGCAGGCATATATCGACCAATACCTGGCGGGATATCCGGGTATTGATGCGTATTTGAAAAATATCATTCGGCAGGGGTACGAAAACGGATACGTTTGCACGCTGTTCGGGCGCAGACGCTATATCCCGGAGCTTGCGGGGACCAACAAGGTTCAGCAAAAATTTGGCGAGCGGGTGGCAATGAACAGCCCGATTCAGGGGACTGCTGCCGACATCATCAAGCTGGCGATGGTACGGGTGCACAAAAGATTGGCGGAGAGCGGCTTGAACGCGCGGCTGATCTTGCAGGTGCATGATGAGCTTTTGATCGAAGCGCACCGTTCCTGCGCGGCAAAGGCCGAGCAAATTCTGAAGGAAGAAATGGAGCATGCGGTCGACTATTCGGTACCTTTGAATGTGGATATCCATGCCGGAAGCAGTTGGTATGAGGCAAAATAAAGAATAAGAATTGATCTTTTTCTAAAAAATGATAAAAATCGGGCAAAAAAAAGGGGGGATCCGGATGAAATATGATACCAATCGCGCGGTTGTGACGCTGTCGGTCACCGAGCTTTGTGCGTATGCGCTTTCTTCCGGTGACCTGGATCTGCGCCCGGGGATGGGAAAACGGTTTTCCAAGGAACGTGCGGCGGTCGGCTCGGCGGTGCACCGAAAGCTGCAGCGTGAGGCGGGAGCACAGTATACGCCGGAGGTTACCTTGACGCACACGGAGCTGTTTGGTTCGCTTTGCTTTGAGGTCAGCGGACGTGCCGACGGGATCATTGAGACCGATCCTTTGACGGTGGATGAGATCAAAACCGTCAGTGCGCGGGCGTTTGATCTGCCGCCGGCACCGATGCATGACGCGCAGGTGAATTGCTATGCGTATTTTCTTTGCCGACAGCGTGGCTTAGAACAGATTCAAACCCGTCTGACCTACTTTTGCACCGAAAACGAAAAGACGAAATATTTGACCGTTTCGCACACGGTGGGAGAGTTGGAAGCCTTTTTTCACTCTTTGCTGACGCGTGTAGAATACCGTGCAAAAATTTTGGCGGAGCGGCAGACAGTGTTGCTTCCGTCGGCGGATGGCGGAAGATTTCCGTTCTCCTCGTTGCGCGCGAGGCAGGACGTTTTGATCAAGGAATGTTATCGGGATATCCGCGCCGGAAAACGGCTGTTTGCCGAGGCGCCGACCGGAATCGGAAAGACCGTTTCAACGCTATATCCGGCAGTGCGTGCGGTTGGCTCCGGGCATTGCGATAAGATCTTTTATCTGACGGCGAAAGCGGCAACCAGGCGCGAGGCATTTGGTGCCGCGGCGAAAATTTTTGAGGCAGGCGCACACTTGCGTACGGTGGTTTTGACGGCGCGCGAGCAGATTTGTGCAAACGAGCTTGCCAAGCAGGATCCTGCCGGCGTTTCGCGCCATTGCAATCCCTGGGACTGCCCGCGGGCAAAGGGATTTTACGATCGCTGTCCGTCGGCGGTGTGTGAAATCCTCTCATCACAAAGCGGATATAGCCGGCAAGCGATTGAAGAGACCGCGGCGCGGTATCAGATCTGTCCGTATGAATTTCAACTGGAGCTTTCAGAGTTTTGCGATACCGTCATTTGCGATTACAATTACGTCTTTGACCCGCAGGTTTATTTGCGGCGGTATTTTGCTCCGGATGCTGTGGACGATGCGCGCTACGTTTTTTTGGTAGACGAGGCGCACAATCTTTGCGACCGCGCGCGGGGGATGTATTCGACCTCCTTGAAGCTGACCGATGTGAGCGCTGTGTGGTCGGTCTTGCCTCAAGAGGCGCCTTTGCGGGAGCAGCTGGAAAAATTAACCGTGACGATGCAGGGATTTCGGCGGCTTTGCCGTGACACTCTGCAAAAGGATGAGCAAGGGGTGGAGCGCGGGTATTATCTGAACCGCGGCGCGCAGGAGGATTTTCAC
>JAFTLZ010000087.1 GCA_017452665.1 Clostridia bacterium | reverse complement strand
GGGACTTTTTCAAAAGTCCCCCACAAAAACGCGCCCTGAACCGCGTCTTAAATGCGCTTGAGGAAGCACAGACCACCGACGGGGACGGTTGCCTCGGCGGAGACGGCACCGGTTTCGCGATTCTCCCATGGCGTGCGCAGAACGACCGTTTGCGGCTGATCGGAAAGATTGGAAATGCACAGATACTGCTCGTTGCCCGTAAAGAGACTCATGTATACGTTTTTCGGCAACGGAGCGAGGGTGACGGTGCTTTCGGTGATGTTCATGTGGCAGACATTGTTTTCCTCCACCATCGGCTTGTAGAGCGCAAGATAGCGGAACCATGCGGCGCGGTAGTCCTCGTTATCGGGGATACCAGACCAATCGCTGTAGCAATACGGGCCGTTTGGATGGGTACGGTCGTACTCTGCCATTTCCTGATAGGTTTCGTACATCCCGGTGGTTTTGTACTTGACGTTGGGAACGGAGATGATCTTTTCTGCCTGATAGGGGCGGCCGTCCGGGCGGATTGGAAATTGCAGGAACGGAATGGTTTGCGCAAAGAGCTTTTTGACGTCCTGCTCATTCGTCCAGCGCAGGTCGGGACACGGAACCAGATACGGATCGAAGGTAATCGTATCCAGCATACTGTTGATATCCGCGACGCCCTCCCCTACCCAGAGGTAGTCATAGAGCTTTTCGGTGGAGGCGGGACGGCAGTTGTTGGAATAGTGCATCTTCATAATGCCATGATTCTCTTTGACGAAGGAGTACATACGGGCGTAGAAATCCTCCTCGTACGGATCGTACTGGATGTCCTTTTGGGTGCAGTAAGCGCGCCCCTGCGCCCGTGCCTCGTGATGGCGCTTGGCAAATTCCTCACAACCGGTATCGTTGTAGATGCCGTCGAAATCGTATTCGTCAAACACGCGCTTCATTTTGTCGAAAAAGTAGGTCCCCCAGGTTTCGGAGGCGGCACTGCAGTTGGCGTACTCGAAGTGCACGCTGATCAGATAGGACTCGTAGCGCATGAAGTCGCGACGGAAATCGGGATCGCGGCGATCGAAATAAAAGGAGGAGAGGTACGGGAGAATTTTGATGCCGAAATCATGGCAGAGCTTGATGAAGTGCTTCATCCCCTGCGGGTCGTGCGAGGAATATTTATCCGCGCCGTAAAGACGGATATGATCGTTCCATTCCTCGTGTACCTGGATCAGCCCCACGCCCTGCTCGGCAAAGCTTTTGATCAGATTGTAGTCGTATTCGGTCGGCTCGATCGAAAATTTGGCGGGATACGGGCCGAGATTGTAGGTCACCTGCCCCGGCAGATAGTCGTGAATCCGCACGTGACGGGTGCATTTTTTGACATTTTCATTTGCGTAACGAATGTTTTCGATGCGCTTTTTTTGTTCTTCCACAGACCACGTTTTCATATGCTGTTCCCCTTTCTTTGCTTACGTAGGAAGCGGATTTGATTCTTTTTTAAGGTGAAGTGATTGGAAACGACGCCGCTTTGACGGTCGATCCACGGCTCGCGCAGCTGTAAAGAATAGTCGGCATCAGCCAGGTTGGAGACGACGAGGTAGGTCTCTTCGTTGACGAACATAGAGGCGCATACGCTTTGCGAAAGCGGAGACAGAATCGCGTCACAATCACGCAAAGCGAGGTAAGCCAGACTATCCTCCTCGACCATTGGGCGGTAGAGCGCAAGATAATCGAACCAACGCTCGCGCATCACGGGATCGTCGGGGATCGCAGACCATTCGCTGTAGACATGCGGGCCGTTCGGATGCGATTCGTACCACTGTTTGATGCACTCATAGTGCAACGTTTCGTTGTTTCCGGGATTGTTGACGTACGAGACTCCCGGAACGGCGGCGCGCTCTCCCGTGACGGGTCTGCCGTCCACGCGGAGCAAGAATTGCATCATCGGAATTGCCATGGCGTAGAGAGATTCCTCGGTGGCGCCCTGCAGAAAACGGAAATCGGGATTGACGATGACATAAGGATCGAACTGCGCGGTTTGCAACAGATCGGAGGCGGAACGCACGCACTCCCCGACCCAGAGATAATCGTAGACGCGCTCCTGCGTTTTGGGGGCGACGCACTGCCCTTGGTGGATCTTTACGATGCCACCACGCGACTTGACCATGGTGTAGATGCGGGCAAGCAGATCCTCAAGGGCGGGATCGTAATCAAGATACCCGAACTCCGGTGCATTGCTGCAGCCGTAGCCCATATCGTTGTAAAGTCCGTCAAATTCGTATTCGTCGAAAATCCGCTCCAGCTTGGGGAGCAGGTAGGCGTTCCAATCGGGCGAGGCGGGATCACAGCAGCGATAGCGATAGTAAAAGGCGTTCAGCTCGTGCACGCCGTTGGTGGAAAAGCGCTCGGTGAAATCGGGATCGCGCCAATCGAAAAAGCCGCTGGAGATATACGGAAGCACCTTGATGCCAAAGCTGTGGCAGAGCTTGATGAACGCGCGCAGACCTTCGGGATCGTGTGAGGTATATTTATCCGCTCCGAGAAGTCGCTGAGAATCGTTCCATTCCTCGTGTAGCTGGATCAGCCCCACGCCGCGCGCGGAGAGGGATTTGATCAGCTCATAGTCGTATTCGGTGGGACGGATGGAAAAGCGTGCGGGATACTCACCGAGATTGTAAATGACCTGCCCCGGAAGATACTCGCGGATGCGGTGGCGGCGCAGGTAACTGCGGTTTTCTAACTCGGCACGGTTGATATTTTCGGTTCTTGCACGGTATTGGTTAAGGGTCAGATGTTTCATAAAAAGATCCTCCCGTTTTCAAATTCATGGGGCGGATTCGGCAACGCCCTATCAACACTATTGTAGCATATTTGCGCGAGAAAATAAATTGCATTCTTTGCGCAAAAGATTGCAAATATTGCTTAGAAAAAGGAGGATAATCAAGTATCCAACAGCAAGATCAGCGGATTGAGCGGCTCACAACGTACGTTTACGCTGCAAAAACAGAACCTCCCTTTATTTTGTTAATTACATTATAATTGTTTTTTGGCTAAAATGCAAGTGGAAAAGCTACGAAATTATTTCGGGTTATCAATATCGAAACAACAGTTGAAAACGCTTTATGTTTTCATGCCGGTTCCGTATTTTGCATTGGGTTCGGGGTTGACAAAATGAAATTTTTGCGATATAATATTAGCATAGCCTCGTTAAACGGTCGCGCGGTATGTTGCCGAAAGGTATTACCGTGAGGAAAGTCCGGGCTTCACAGGACAGGATAGCTGATAACGTCAGCCGCGGGTAACCGCCGGGAAAGTGCAACAGAAAGAAACCGCCGCATCTTGCGGTAAGGATGGAAAGGCGAGGTAAGAGCTCACCCGTTCCTATGGTAACATAGGTCCGCTGTAAACCCTATCCGAAGCAACACCCCATGGAACGCTTGTCCGGCATATGTTCTGAGGTGGCACAAAACGATTGTTTTGAAGCGCTGCGGCGACGCGGCGCGCAGATTGATGACCGTTCTCGACAGAACCCGGCTTACAGACAAGACTATAACAAAAGGAGGATTTGAAAATCCTCCTTTTGTTATAGTTTGGTTTTAATGCGCCGTATTAAAAAATTCCTTTTACCACTCCTAAGCAGACCAAGACGATAAAAACGATGAGCACGGTCAGCAGAATGCCGGCATATACCAATGCGTGGATGCCCCAAAAGTGCTTGGCTTTTCCGTGCAGCTCTTCCCAGCCGTCGATCCAGGATACAAAGGTTACGCAGGAGTAAATAAGCGCAGAAAAGGAAGTCATAAACCACAAAGCAACAACGTTCATTCCCAGCGTTGCAAGCAAAAGCATGGCGGAAGAAACTGCCAGTACAAAATAGCACGGGCTTGCCATCATCAGCAAGGCGGTAATGCGCTTTTTGTGTCCCGGGTCGAAGATCTTTTCCTCCTTGCGGAAAAGTGCCACATCCCGCCGCAGCCTGTTGAACTGAACTTTTCCGTACGCCTGCAAAAAGAGCATTGAAAGCAAACCGCACAAAATGGCACCAATCAACCAGGCAATGTTATGGAAAACGCTAAGGAGCACGAAAACAACCGCACAGCCCAGCATTGCCCAGAATGCGCTCAAGTCGCCTCGGTACTTTTTCTCGTAGCGTTCCCATATCGGTCTCATATCATACTCCTTAAGTTTGTTGTCGGACTTTGATTTTATTATATCATATAAAATTATCTTGTCAATAGAATTTTTTTGAAATATTAAAGAATCGAGCTATCTCGAATCTTTGATTTGAGATAGCCCAATTGATTTGAATTAAAATTTAGGTGTTTTGGAAAGGCTTGCGGCGAGCTCGTCGTCGGTGGGGATGTAGTCGGTCATTTTGCCGTCGTGGAATTTTTCGTATGCCAGCATATCAAAGTATCCCGTGCCGGTCAGACCGAACACGATATTCTTTGCCTCGCCGGTCTCACGGCATTTGACCGCCTCGTCGATGGCAACCTTGATCGCGTGCGAGCTTTCGGGAGCGGGCAGGATTCCCTCTACGCGGGCAAAATATTCTGCCGCCTCAAAGACCTCGGTCTGCTTCACACTGCGCGCCTCCATCAAGCCCTGGTCGTACAGCTCGGAGAGCACCGAGCTCATGCCGTGATAGCGCAATCCGCCTGCGTGATTCGGCGCGGGGATAAAGCTGCTGCCAAGGGTGTACATTTTAGACAGCGGGCAAACGCGGCCGGTATCGCAATAGTCGTAGACGTACTTTCCGCGCGTCAAACTCGGACAGCTGGCAGGCTCGACCGCGATGAAGTGATAGTCAGCTTCTCCTCTCAGCTTTTCGCCCATAAACGGGGAGATCAAACCGCCGAGGTTGGAGCCTCCGCCTGCACAGCCAATGATGATATCTGCCTTGACGCCGTATTTTTCCAACGCCGCTTTGGCCTCCATACCGATGATGGACTGGTGCAGGAGCACCTGAGACAGCACACTGCCCAACACGTAGCGGTACCCCGGGCGGGTTGTGGCTGCCTCGACCGCCTCGGAGATCGCGCAACCAAGGCTACCGGTGGTTCCGGGGAATTCGGCAAGGATCTGTCTGCCGACGGCGGTGCTTTCGGACGGCGAGGGGGTAACCTTGGCGCCGTAGGTGCGCATGACCTCGCGGCGGAAGGGCTTTTGCTCATAAGAGCATTTGACCATATAAACATTGCAATCCAGCCCAAAGTAGGAGCACGCCATGGAAAGCGCGGTGCCCCACTGCCCGGCTCCGGTCTCGGTGGTAACGCCGACCAATCCCTGCTCCTTGGCGTAGTACGCCTGCGCGATGGCGGAGTTGAGCTTGTGGCTTCCGCTGGTGTTGTTGCCCTCAAACTTATAATAAATATGTGCGGGAGTGCCCAGCTTTTTTTCCAAGCAGTACGCGCGCACCAAAGGAGCGGGACGGTACATTTTGTAAAAATCGAGAATGGGCTGCGGGATCGGGATCAGGCGCGTGGTGTCATCCAGCTCCTGCTTGACCAGCTCCTCGCAGAATACGTGTCCCAGCTCCTCAGCGTTGATGGGCTTTCCCGTAGCGGGATTGAGCAGAGGTGCGGGTTTGATTTTCATATCGGCGCGAACGTTATACCACTCACGCGGCATCTCGCTCTCTTCCAGATAAATTTTGTAAGGGATTTCTTTGTTTGCCATAATTTGGACTCCTTTCCGATAAAAAAACATAAAGTCCCTACTATCCTGTGGATAATAGGGACGAAAAAAACTTCGTGGTGCCACCCTGATTTGAAACGGTCGTTTCCTCTTTTCGCATACGGTCATATGCGTCGCACGGATAACGGGAGCGAACCCCGTCGGAGCCTACTGCCAATCTCTTGGGTTCGGTCCGCCCGTGAAAGCCCATTCACACGGGCACACCCGCCGCC
>JAFTLZ010000086.1 GCA_017452665.1 Clostridia bacterium | reverse complement strand
TGATTCATAGCATTAACAAACTATGAACAGCTTGTTTAAAAATAACAAAAAACCAGGGTCAAATCAATTGATTGATCTTGGTTTTTTGTTCGCTTTTACTATGGCTGAAGTCAAAAAAATCAACTTGACTCAGCCCCTTTTGGGGATTAGAGGTTAAAATGACAACTCTAATTTTTTAGTTAAATGCCCAACATTTTATATAATTTATCTGTGGTCTTTTTGAAAAAATAAAGATCAATGCTCTTTTCACCATCGTCCAAACAAATGCCGCAATTAATTGGATTTGCAGGAATGCGCGATGCTATGGTTTTATCAATTTCAAATCTTGCAACCGTGTGAAAAAGATATTTTACTATATATTCGTTTTCGGTAACGATAAGCTTACTACCATTGACAAACCACATCGAACCGGATTTTTGGTAGTGCGCAATGTTGAATTTCTCCATCACTTATTCTCCTTTGCAGTATTGATGGAAGCAATCAAAATTCTACGAATTGTACCACATTGATGGTATAGCTCTTTCGCTATTTCTCTTTCAATCAAATCCGACTTTACAAACAATTCAATCCAATATTCGGTTTCATAACACTCTTTCAGAGATATCTGAAGCTTTGCAACAAAATCAGCTTTTCCGTGAGCATAGTTCGCCTCGTGTATATTCGCTCCTATTGAAGTTGCCGACCGTTCCAACTGGTTGACAAGCGAGTGATGCCCTTTAATATTATCGCACATCTTTATTACTTTCACAGAAAAATCCAGAGATAAATCCCGAAGTTTTGACTCTGCCGTACAACCACCGCCTTCCTCATTTACAGTATAACATAATATCTTTATTCTTTCAAGTGAAATATTCGGCGCTGCCGAATGTGAAATAATTCACTTTGTGAATTGTGAAATATCTCACGTCGCCTTCGGCTCCGTTCGATGTAAAATGAAATAAATCCCCCACACGCCCGCAGGCGTATTTCACATGGCGAAGCCATATTTCACGCACGAAGTGCATTTCACAAATCCCGCAAGGGATTTATTTCGTTGAAAAAAGCACTTGCGATTGCAAGTGCTTTTTTCTGGCGCGGCATGAGGGACTCGAACCCCCGACCTTTTGGTTCGTAGCCAAACACTCTATCCAGCTGAGCTAATGCCGCATGGCTATTTCGTACTTTTCTATTATACCACTTTTTTTGGATTTGTCAAGCCTTTTTTTGAAAAAAATCTCACTTTTTTCAAAAATTATTTTGTAAGACGGAAAGCGGAGAGATTCCGCTCTTTGCAGAAGCTCTCCGCCCGTGCTCATGCCAGGTTGACAATTTTCTCGCACAGCTCGCGATATCCGATTCCTGCCGCCGCTGCCGCCTGCGGGAGCAAGCTGGTTGGCGTCATACCCGGTAACGTATTTGCTTCCAGGCACCAAAGGTCGCCGTTTGCATCGAGCAAAAAATCAAACCGCGCATATCCGCGCAAGCGCAACGCTTCAAAGCCTTTTGCGGTCAGTTCTGCGGCACGCGCCGCGATCTCGGTAGGAATCTCGGCGGGGCAAACCTCTTTGGTCGAGCCCTGATATTTGTTCTTATAATCATAAAAGCCCTCCTTGGGGATGATCTCCACTGCGGGCAGGGTTTTTCCGTCCAAAATCCCCATCGTCAGCTCTCTGCCAAGGATCTTTTTCTCCACTAGCACCTTCTCATCCCACGCGGCGGCGCTGTGCAAAGCTGCCGTCAATTCCTCTTTCGTGTTCACCATCGAAACCCCAACGCTGGAGCCGCAGCTGCAGGGCTTTACCACACAGGGCAGACCGATCCGCTCGATCAGTTCTTCCTCGGAGCCGTTTTTGACGTCAAAATAGACCCAATCCGGGGTGGGAACGCCCGCGTCACGGAGCAATCGCTTGGAGAGATCCTTATCCATTGCCAGCAGGCTGCCGATATACCCGGAGCCCGTATAGCGGATCCCGTAGTTGTCCAGCGTTGCCTGCAGCTGCCCGTTCTCCCCCATCGCGCCATGCAGGGCAAGAAAGACCAGATCTGCCCGCCGGCAAAGCGCAATCACGTTCGCGCCGATCAACGCCTCGCCGTTTCCGCTCTCCCGCTTTAGCGTAGCAAGATCCGGCACCGTTTCGCTCACGCGATGGAAAAACGAGCCGTCCGACCGAAACAGCGCATCCGGGTCTGCGGGCAACTCCTTCATTCCCAGGTATACGTCCAGCAACAGCACGCGATGCCCGTTTTCCATCAGTGCGTTTGCAATTAAGCTTCCCGACGTCAGCGAAACGTCTCTCTCCGGCGAATATCCGCCTGCCAATACCACAATTTTCAAAATGATCAATCCTTTCCAAAATCCCAATTTCCAACAGCTTATCTGCTCAAAACCGCCACGCGGTCGCACCCGCCGTAGTCGCGTAGAACCTCTACGTGTGCAAATCCGTTTTCCGCGCCAATCGCGCAGACCGCATCGGCTTGGTCGTACCCGATTTCAAAGAGAAAAAATCCGCCCGGCTTCAGGCATCTTGTCTGCGTTTGCAACAGCCGACGGTAAAAGAGCAACCCGTCCTCTCCCCCGTCCAACGCCGCACGCGGTTCTGCAAAAAGCTCCGCCTCCAGCGTGGGGATCACGTCGCTCCGAATGTACGGCGGATTGCACAGAATCGCGTCCAAAGGCTCTTCAAAGGCGTGAAAATCCGCATCCAATACATCGGCGCACCTTGGAACAAACCGCTCCTCCACGCCGTTTTTTCGCGCATTTCTGCAGGCAAGCTCCAGCGTGGCAGGATACTTCTCTACTGCAATCGCATACGTGTCGGGGCGCTCGGCAAGCACCGAGATCGCAATGCAACCGCTCCCCGCGCATAGGTCGGCAAATCGCGCTCCGTGTGGCAAGCGGCGGATTGCCTGCTCTACCAGAATCTCAGTGTCCGCACGGGGAATCAAACAATCCGGCGTTACCTCATATTTCTGGCGGTAAAACTCCCACTCGCCCAAAAGATACTGCAACGGAATCCGCGTCACACGCTTGCAGACCGCGTCCTCCAGCTCAGCACAGACGTAATCTCGCGCATCCTCTAAAGCAACGGAACCGGCATCCGCACCGCAAAAATGCTCCAACAACAGCGCGGCATCCCATTCGGCACTCCCGATTCCCGCATCCGAAAGACGCGCACACAGCTCCCGATAAGTCATAGCTTGCTCCTTTTTCTTCTTACTCTCCTATATATTACCATATTTCCGTCAAAAAAGGAACTGTTTTTTAAAAAAAATCAAAAAAATTTGCTTGAACCTCTTGATTTTTTCGGAAAACATGGTATACTATTAGTAAGTATATGTCTATCCGCGGTCGCCGTACCGCAAAAACGGAGGTTAATTATGGAAAACAAAAAAGGACATCGTTTTTTAAAGGTTGTCGGAATCCTGCTGGCGATCGGCGCAGTCTGCTTTGTTGCCGTTAAGGTATACAATAAGTTCTTCCGCAAACCGAAGCCCGAACTGGAAGAGGGCGAGGAGGTTCCCGCAGTTGAGGGAGCAGAGGATATTGCCGCCGAGGAGACCTTTGAGGTTCCCGCCGAAGCCGTGATTGCAAATGCGGCAGATATGGAAGCGTCCGAGGAGAACTGATTCTCTTACATCAAAAAACGGCTTTCCGTTTCCGCGGAAAAGCCGTTTTCTATTCCAGCAAGCAGAAAGGATTCAAAACTATGGCAAAATACAGACGCGGCAGAATCAATGAGGAAATGCAAAAGGAATTAACCGTTATCCTGCGCAAGGTCAAGGATCCTCGCGTCAGCGATGCGTTTATCAGCATCACCGCCGCCGATTGCACCGCCGACCTCAAATATGCAAAGGTCTATTACTCTGCAATGGGGGGCGACAAAAAAGAGATTGCCGCAGGGCTGAAGGCAGCAAGCGGCTTTATCCGCCGTGAGCTGGCAAGCTCTCTGAACCTGCGTATGACGCCGGAGTTGACCTTCGTGCCCGACAATTCGGTTGCGTACGGTGCGCACATCGCGTCGATTCTCAATCAGCTTGATATCTCTCCGGAAGAGCCGGAAGAAGAAACCTCTGCGGAAACGGACGGCGACACGAATGAGTGAACAAATCGAATTGGAAGACTTGATCTCAAAATTGGAATCCCCCGCCGACACACTGCTCCTCTTTCACCGCTCCCCTGACGCCGACGCAGTTGGGTCGGCGTTCGCACTGCGAAGAATGCTGACGGAGCTTGGCTCCCGCGCATGGTGCGTTTGTGCCAACGAGATCCCCGCGCGCCTGCAGTTTTTGACCAACGGGGATCAGGATAGCGTTCTGCCGCAATGCATCCCCGCAGATTTTCAAGTACAGCGCATCGTTGCGCTAGACTCTGCCTCTCCCGCACAGCTGGACAGCTTGTTTGATCTTTACGGTGACCGCATCGACCTGATGATCGACCACCACCAAAACGGCGAGCCCTACGCTGCGTATTGCTACATCCGTCCGGATGCCGCCGCCACTGCCGAGATTCTGTTTGATCTGGTCAAAGCGCTTGCCTCCGAAGAGCGTCTGACCATCACCGACGAGATCTGCACCGATCTTTACGCCGCCATCAGCGGTGACACCGGTTGCTTCCGCTACTCCAACGTCACCCCCGAAACGCATATGCGTGCGGCGGCGCTTTTGGCACGCGGGATCGACAGCGCCGAGATCAACCACCGCCTATACGATTGCCAAAGCATGGATCGCCTGCGTGCACAAGCGGCGGGCATTTCCAACCTCAATCTGTTTGCCGACGGAAAAATCGCGGTTATCACCTTCCCCTACGCCCTCAAAGCGGCACTGGGGCTGGATGACGAGCATCTGGATTCTCTGGTGGACATTGCGCGCTCGCTGGAGGGCGTACAGGTTGCGATCTGCATCCGTCAACCGGGAACTGAGGGCAGGTTCCGCGTTTCCGCACGCTCGTCCTGCAGCTACGACGTCTCCGCGCTCTGCGCGATGTTTGACGGCGGCGGGCACGCAAAAGCGGCAGGATGTACGGTTGTTGCTGACGATATCAATGACGCCATGAACAAAATTGTCTCCGCGATTGATTTTTCTGTTGCGGAATGAATAAAACACCTCCCGATCGGGAAATGCTGTGAATGCATAACCGAAAAGGAGGTTTTTTATGTCAAGCAAAAAATTACTTATCGCATCATTGGTGCTCTCCGCACTGCTGCTCTTCATTGGGCTGTTTCCGGTACACGGTGAAGCGGAAATTTACGACTCTGTGGTGCGTTTGCACGTGCTGGCAAATTCGGACAGTGCCGAGGATCAAGCGCTAAAACTCACCGTGCGGGACGCGATTTTGCAGGTTACGGTTCCGCTCTTGCAGGATTGCACCGACCGCGAAAAGGCAGTCGCCATCCTGAACGCGCACACGCAAGAAATTCAAGCTGCCGCCGAGCAGGTCATTGCCGAAGCAGGCAAAGAGTATCCCGTTTCCATCGTCTTCGGGCTTGAGGAATACCCCGAACGCACCTACGACAGCTTCTGCTTTCCTGCGGGGAACTATGTTTCCATGCGCGTTTGCATCGGAGACGCCGAGGGGCAAAACTGGTGGTGCTGTCTCTTCCCGCCGCTTTGTCTTGGCGCGGCAACCGTTTCCGAAGAGGATGCCGAGGACGCCTGCATCTCGGTTGGTCTGACGCCCTCGCAATACAAAATTATCACCGAGAGCGATCAACCGGTCTACAAGGTTCGCTTCAAGCTCCTGGAGCTTTGGGAAAGCCTATGGTGATTTTTTCGTGGGAAAACTTTTGAAAAAGTTTTCCCACACCCTTTCAAAACTTTTAACGCAGTTTATAGGATAGGTGAAGCAGGGATGTTTCTGCCTCGTTTTTTGTTTTGGCATTGTAAGATTTTACGAGCAAACGGACGGGATGATTAGCTACCGCGAGCATTTAGGGACCACTCCCCTAAATACTCTACGAAGATAGTTTGCCTCTGCACTTTGATTTTTTAATGCTTCACGGGATGTGCCCCTTCACCGCTCCGCGGAGGTCTTGCTGCGACTCGGTCACGTTCGCGTTCTTATTGCGCTCACGCCGCTTCGCTACTCCCAGGGGAGAGTTTTAGTTAGCGTTGCGCGAGGCTGATGAAAGTCGTTTGTAGATCCCGATGCTTCGCATCACCCTCCCTTAGGTCGGGTTCGACTACGAAAACGCCGCACTGTGGCGTTTTCTTCGCTCAGGATGACATATGGAGCATTTTGGGTGGTGGTACCAAAATGCTCGCGGGAGCGATTGTTCCAGCTGTGTGCTCTGCGACGAATTTGGACTCTGAATAAACGAATGAGACAGGAGCTTCCATACCTCGTCTATTTTTATTTATGCGTTGAAAGTTTTGAAGGGGTTTGGGGAAACTTTTTTAAAAGTTTCCCCAAGAAAAACCGCGTCCTTTTTCAGAATGAAAAAATCAAGCCCCCCAAAAATTGTCCCGCGACAAGGCAAGTAATATAGATCAAAATTTGTAATCCCCAAAAGAATTTTTTCCACTTCTCTTTCCAACATTCCGAAAGCGAATAGAGCGGAACACCGCTGAGCAAGACCATGGGAAGGCCTGTAATGAGCCAAACTTCATACGAATAAATCGGAATCATCGAAAAAAGGAACCAGAACAAGTAAATTGGGCTGGGAATAAAAGCTGAAAATAAAAATAATTTTTTTGTTGTAAGCGCGTTTGCCTTTTCGAATTGCAATAATTTCTCTCTGCAATAATAGCTGATTGTTGTTGCACCGCTATATACAACCAACAAAACAGTTGCGATAAGCGCCGGAGACGCGCCGATAATCTGTTGAAACCCGAAATACAAAATCAGATAGGCAAGCAGCACCGTAATATTTCTTTTGAGATAGTTTATCAAATTCAGAATGATATGCTTGGACGTCTGATTCATCGATAAAATCTCTCCTTCTATAATCATATACGGTGGTTGCCGTATCTTTATTATACCATATTGCCGGTAAAAAAGCAATCACTCTGTTCAAAATCACCAAATCGAATTTATTAGCAAGCAAATGGACAGGGACTATTGTTCCGGCTGTGTGTTTTGAAAAGAAGTTGGTGTCTGAACAAACGAAAGACCAGGAGTTTCCCTACCTCGTCTATTTTTATTTATGCGTTGAAAGTTTTGAAGGGGTTTGGGGAAACTTTTTTAAAAGTTTCACCAAAAACAGCATCCCCACGTGCAAACCGCTGCAAAATATGCTATCATATCTCCGGTGGCATCTTATTTTGCTACACATTCTATCGGGAGGTATCCGTATGCTTTGGCTGGCAATTCTGATTTTGGCGCTGTGTGTTGGCATTATGGCTTATAGAATGATCCGCGAGATCTGCTTTCTGGTCACCACCCGAAATTGTCGCATCTTCACCGAGGGAACGGTCAGCACCCTGAGCGAACGGCGTCAACGTTACGGCTCTGTATTTTCACCAACCGTTACTTATCAAATCGACGGCACCGAATATCTGATGACCACACACCACTCCTACTCTTATTCCACCTATCGGATCGGAGAACCGGTGAAATTGTTGGTGGATGAAGCAACCCCCACTCGCGCGATCCTGCCGCAAAGCCGCAAAAAGGCGCTCGGTGCCATTGCAATTTATCTGGTGGCAACTCTGTTTATCTTGATTTTAGGAATCGGCACCATTCAAAACATTCTGTAAATCAAAATTTGTCAAAAAAATAAAATTATTTTCAAAAAGCCCTTGACAAACGCCTGCAAATCTGTTATAATAAGAAAGTCGCAAGACAGTTGCTGGTATGGCTCAGTCGGTAGAGCACGTCATTGGTAATGACGAGGTCATCAGTTCGATTCTGATTACCAGCTCCAAAAACCAACACGAAAGTGTTGGTTTTTTGTTTCTTTCTTGACATTTTCCGCAAAACGCTATATAATAAAGATACCGTCTGTCGAATTCGAAATCGACGCGTAAAGGAGAACGCACCCATGACCGAAATGCAACCTGTTTTTGACCGCATCGATGCACTGTTTAATCAATATCTCACCTTTTGGATGGATATCTGCAATTTGGAAAGCCCCACTTCGTCCAAAGCCGGCGTGGATGCCGTAGGCGCCTTTTGCCGCGCACGCGCCGAGCAGTTGGGCTGGGAATGCGAGGTTTGCCCGCAAGCCGTCTCCGGTGACGCTTTGTGCCTGACTATGAACCCCTCGGCACAGCAACCGCCGGTGGTTCTGTCCTCTCACATGGATACCGTACATCCCATCGGTCTGTTCGGTACCCCCGCCACGCACTGCGACGGAGAAAACATCTACGGTCCCGGCGTTGCCGATTGCAAGGGCGGAATCGTTGCCGCGTTTTTAGCAATGGACGCCCTGCAACAGTGCGGATATACCGCGCGTCCCGTTCGTCTGATATTGCAAAGCGACGAGGAGGTTAGCAGTGCGACCAGCAATAAGGAAACGGTCAAATTCATGGCAGAAAAAGCGCGCGGCTGTGTTGCCTTTCTCAACGGCGAACCCAGTACAGAGGGAAAATTGACCGTCGAGCGCAAGGGGATCATCCGTTATATTTTTGAAATTCACGGAAAAGCCGCACACTCATCCATCTGCTACGATGGCGTCAGCGCAATTGCGGAGACCGCCCACAAGATCCTCGAATTGGAAAAATGGAAGGACAAAGACGGCATCACCGGCACTTGCAGTATCATCAACGGAGGAAGCGCTGCAAATACCGTTCCGGAAATATGCACGCTTACCGTGGACGTCCGCTATAAAACCGCCGCGGAGCTGGAAGAAGTCAAACAGCGCGTCCGTGAAATTGCGGATACCTCCTACGTCAGCGGCACAACCTGCAAGCTCACGGTCAAAAGCGAACGGGTCAGCATGGAAAAGACACTGAAAAATATCGAGCTATTCCACAAAATCAACCGGATCTACACACAAAACGGGCTTTCTGAAGTGGAGCCCAAAGCAGCAAACGGCGGTTCGGATGCGGCTGACATGACGTCCTACGGCATCCCCTGCTTGGATGGCTTTGGGGTACGCGGCGGAAGAATCCACTCGCGCGACGAATACGCCGTTATATCCTCGCTTGGCGATTCGGCAAAACGGATGGCAGCCATCATTTGCGATATCTGATTTTTCAATTTACAAAGAAAGGATCAAACCATGAAACGAAGCAGCGGCGTGCTGATGCACGTCTCCTCCCTTTGGGGCGAATACTCCGAGGGCGCATTCGGCAAAGAAGCCATGGAGTGGATCGATTTTCTCGCCTCCTGCGGCTTCTCGGTCTGGCAGGTGCTCCCCTTCTGCCTTCCCGACGAATACAACTCTCCCTACAAATCCTATAGCGCGTTCAGCGTCAATCCCAATTTCATCGACCTCCCTACCTTGGCTGACGAAGGACTGATCACTCAAGCGGAATTGGACGCCGCACGCCAAAAAACACCATACGCCTGCGAATTTGACCGTCTTTCTACCGAGCGCTTTGCCCTGCTTGCCCGTGCCGCATCCCGTGTCAAGGATCGCGCACCGATTGAGCGCTTTCTCACCGCCCATCCGCAAACCGCGCAGTTCTGCCGCTACATGGCAATGCGTGAGACCAACGCAGGCACCGCCTGGAACGAATGGACGCAAACCGATTGCGATCCCGACGTCCTCTTCACCTGGCAGTTCACACAGTACGAATTCTGCCGCCAATGGGCAAAAATCAAAGCGTACGCAAATGAAAAAGGGATCTCCATCGTTGGGGATATTCCGATCTACGTCGCGTATGATAGCTCGGACGTCTGGGCAAACAAGCATCTGTTCCAGCTGGACGAAAATTACAACCCAACCGCCGTTGCAGGCGTTCCGCCGGATTATTTTTGCGAGAACGGCCAGCTTTGGGGAAATCCTTTGTACGATTGGGAGCGCATGAAGCAGGACGGATACGCCTGGTGGCGCGAGCGAATGACCTTTATGATGGAGCTTTTCGACGGCGTGCGCATCGACCATTTCCGTGGGCTGGAATCCTACTTCAGTATCCCTGCGGGAGAGAACACCGCGCGCAACGGCGTTTGGATCCCCGGTCCCGGCATGGATCTGATCCGCGCCCTGCAGCCGATTTGCAAGGATAAGATCATCATTGCCGAGGATCTTGGCGACATCACCCCGGAGGTTGCGGCGCTGGTCAAGGAGAGCGGCTACCCCGGAATGCGCGTGTTGCAGTTTGCATTTTTGGGTGATCCCGGCTCGGCGCACCTGCCGCACAATTACGATTTCAACTGCGTGGCATACACCGGCACGCACGACAACAACACCCTCTTGGGCTATATTTGGGATCAGGATGATGCCACCCGCAAAACAATTATGGATTACTGTGGCTACGAGGGTGATTGGGATGCTTGCTACGACGCGATTCTGCGCACCATGTTTGCCAGCCACGCGGGGCTTTTGATGCTCCCCGTGCAGGATCTGCTCCAATTTGGCAGCGATACCCGCCTGAACAAGCCCGGCAGTGCCAACGGCAACTGGAGCTACCGCATCACAAAAGAGCAGCTCGCCCGTGTTAGCGCAAAAAAATTCAAGAGCTGGAATTGCCTATACGGCAGATAAAACAAAAAAAGGATTGCCCGCCCCGTGGATTGTTCGGGGCGGGCAAATTGTTTTTGCTAAGGATTGAGCGAAATCAGATTACAGGGGCGGGAAGATATCCGAACCACCGTTATCCGACGTTGTCAAAACATCTTCGCTCTCTACGTAAAGAAGAGTTACAATCGGTTCCACGTACTGTTTCATCATTCTCATCTCCTTCTCTATTTCTCAATGTGTGTGCGTTGCGTCAAGACGATCAGCCCAGCCTTGGAGCAGCGTTGCAGCGTCACCTTCATAGCCACCAACAGCCATGGAAGCCACGTATGCAACACATCTTTCGGCAACAGACTCGCTGTAAATTACAACGGTTTCGCCGCTTGCCAAAGTAATTTCCACATAGCCTCTTGCGGTAAAGTCGCGTGCAATGTTGTGGTCAAATACGTTCACAATCGAGCCAACAAAGTGGGTGGTAGAGTCATCATTGTCAAAATTGAAGTACTTACCCTGGGTAGCCTGAACATCCAGGAAGTTGCCATCGCCCAGCTCCTTGGTCAGTGCAACAGCGGCGCCGTCAGCATCTACGAGGTAATCGGAGGGAGCAATCAGCGTACCAATCGCAACCTTTTCAGCGCCGTACCAAGCGGAGAGAACCGTCAACAGATCGGTGTCGATCTCGGTAGCAAAGCGGATACCTGCCTGCGTAGGAGTACCGATGTCGTTGGCTTCAGCACCTGCGCTGACTCTGATAGAAGCGCCGTCCTCGGTCTGAATCAAATCTGCGTAAACATCCGCCAGCGTAACCGTGCTAAAGCTAAAGTTGTCGATATCAATGTAGCTGTAGTCGGTAGCAGCTGCGTCGGTTGCGTAGCCGGTAACCTTGTTCAGCTTCACCAACAACTGGTTAGCATCAACGGTAAAGCCGGTGCTGTTCTGGCAAGGAATCCAACCCTTTGTACCTGTTTCTTCGTTCGTCACACCGTAGTACTGTGCCGTATAAGCAGTGTTGTATGCATACAGATTACCGTTGATATAAGTCATGTTAGAGCCGTTTGCAGGATTGAAAACCAACTTCACGGTATTCCACGTGTTGTTCAGCAAGCCGGCAGCACCAAGTTTCGTGCCGTAGCTGCTATTCTTATCTCCGGTGTGCAGCTCGTACTGACCAAAGCTGTAGTACTGGCCGTTCGCATGAGCGGTTCCCTCTGCATCGGTAAAGGAATAATTCGCAAACTGGAACTCTACGCGAGGAGCGCCTGCAACGGTTTCGTTATAGTTAGGACGAAGCTGGAACTCAATCACGGTCAGATCCGTGGTGGAGAGTGCGGTATGCGTAACCTTTACAAATTTGTCTTTATTGGTAGCAGCCGTTGTTTCGATAAACGGAATGTGCAGATATGCAACCTCAACGCCGTCCTGCTCCTCGGTCAAAACCGAGTTATAAGGAGTTACCTGCGTATAAGCGGCGCGCTCGCCTGCATTCGAAAGATCGTCGTCACAAACTTTAATCGAAATGTTATCCAGATCAATGTAGTTTGCGGCGTCCATATCCGTCGAGTAACTGGTGCTCTTTACCATGTTGTTCAAACGGATTTGATTTTCCGGAATAATGATATTTCCGTTGCCAAAATCCTTATAGCCGGCATATGCACCGTTCACATAGACCTCACAAATACCGCTTACCAAGTCAAACTTGATCGAGATATCATTCCAAGTGTTCAGCGTCGGAGCCACACCGCTCACACCGCTAAGATTGGTGATTGTACAATTAGATTTGTTAACAGACAAATCCAACATCGATTGCCAAGACAGTGCCGAGGTGGTTTCTGCCGAATACATGGTTTGCATACGGAACTGCGTCTTGGAGGTAGCTCCGGTCTTGTTTACGGGATAAATCGAGAAATTGATTTCGATTGTACCGTCCACAGGCGTATATCCTCTGTGATACACACGGTAATACATATCGCTGTTTCCGGTATAAGCGGAGCTACTGGTATAAGAACCCCAGAAAGGCATATGCAAATATTTGTTGGTAGACTCTGTATCTTCTACAACCGTAAAGTAAGGAGCGTTTTTTTCTGCACTGGTAGGATCGCTGTCAGGTTCATAACCGGAGCCGTTTGCTTTACTCAAAACGCCGGTATCCAGCGAATCAAAATTGTACGACTTGGAACCATCGTCGTTCGTCATGCTGGGATAGAGGCTGTACGGATAAACAGCCGCATCGTCAACATACAAATAACCGTTCAGGTTACCTGCATTGTAGTTACGGGAGATAATCGAGCACTCCCAGCCGCCCAAATCAAACGCTGTAATCGACGCAGGATCGTTATCCTTCACCGTTGCAATCAAAGTCTGATCCACGTAAATTGCAATCAAAGCGATATTCGTCTTTACAACAACGTCCACCTGGAACCAGTTGCCAACCGTCTTCTTTGCAGTGGTTGTCGAAACCACACCCTTCGCATCACTGTGGTACGAAACCGTTACGTTTCTGTTCGCATCCACAGCAAGCTTGAACAAGTCAAGGGCTTTGTTAGAGTTGGCTCTCAATCTGCCCTGAATCTCGCACGTTGCCGTATCTTCAGTAAAGCAGTATTTTGCAGAGAACGTTACGTAATCAAGATTGGTTGTATCAATCGCAGGGGTGTTCAAGCTCATTCCGTAATCAGCCACATTCATTCCACCGTAAAATTCATCACGGTATTTGGAGGTTGTAACGTACCAATCTGCAATGGTACCGTCAGCGGTTTTCGCTACGGAACTTCTTCCGGTGGTGTTGATTGTACAATCGGAAAGCGCATAAGTAGTACTATCAATCGTTACGGAGCCGGACAGCAAGCCGGTCGAAGCATCCACAACCGGATCGGTAATTTTCACCGGAGCTTTTGTTGTGTTCGTATACACAACATAATAGTTTCCGTCATCGTAACCCTGAATTTGATGTGCCAAAGCCTTGCCGTCACTGTTTGCTACAAGAGAAGTCAAATCTGCGGAGGAATGGCTGGACAAAACGTCACCGGTTGCCGTTGCATCATCAAAATCTTCTTTGTAAAGATAAAGAGCTGCATCGGGAGTAGAAGTAATCGTCACATCGTCAATCGCAAAAGTACCTGCTGCCGTAGCTGCCGGCTTTGCAACGATAAATTTATTGGCAGGGATATTGATGTTGGTTTGCACAATACTCGCATCGTTTGCATAACCGACGGTAGCATATTCGTCATTGACGTAAACGTTAAAGATGCCACTTCGCAAATCAAGTACCGTCGTGATCTCCGTCCAAGTATTCAGCTCAAAAGCACCCGTAATATCCGTACCAGAAACCACATCAATTTTGCCGGTAGCAGGAACGATATTATACAAATTCAGCCAGTTACCGTCACAACCAGATACCTTATTTTTGGTTTGGTCAGAGGTATAGGAACGGAACTGCACCGTCACACTGCCGGCTACATCACTGGAGAACCAATAATTCGCAGTAACCGAAATGATTGGATAAGTTGCATAGGACATTTCAGGGGTTTTCAGCTGCAGGTTGGCATCAATATTGCCTTTGCCTTTTTCACCCGTCCAATCCAACTGCAACGCAATATCTCCATCCTTGGAGACAGGAGTAACAGACGTGGGAAGCGTTACACCAAAGTCAGACGCAGAAAGCGTTTGACCTGCAGTGTACTGCTCAAAATCGTTGGAGTAAAGCACCTCTCCAACAGGAGTGTTGACCTCCTCCGCAAACGCAGGCACGCTGACGAGCGGAAGGATCATGAGAAGCGCGAGGATAAGAGCTGTGATTCTGCTTGATTGTTTCACTTTCATAACAAGCTTCTCCTTTTTTCATTTGGGCGCGGCATATCCCGCCCTTTTTTGATCCAATGGAGGAAGCTTGCCGCCCAACGGTCAATCCATCACACCCCTCCTCCAAGCACAAGCCCCTCCGCATCGGCCTTTCTCGTCGCGCGGCGCTGTGTTCAAAGTGATATTATTTTCCGAGCGGAGCTCGGAAAATCTTCTGAGGGGCGCCCCTCAGAACCGGCATCTTCCCGATATTTCCATTTTTTGGCAGTATTATAAAACATACTGTCCGATCTTATCCATATTATACCACTTTTCGCTATTCTTTGTCAATCGCGCTTTTCAACAAAAAACACCACTCCACTTTGTAGGTTTCAACCAAATTTTTTTACTTTATTAATATTATCAAAAAAGAGAAAGCGAACGCAACTTTGCAACATCTGTTTCCGCCTCTTGACAAATCGTCTGTGCCGTGGTATAATAATCGCACACAAAGCTTTAAAAAAGGAAAGGAACACACTGTGAAAATTTTGAAAAAGTTTGCAAAAATCCTGCTCATCACCATCGCAGGTCTGCTTGCACTGATTCTGCTGATCCTCTCGGCGCTCCATATCGCAAAATATTTCATTTATCCCGATTATTATCACAATATTGAAAGGATCTCCCCCATCCCCGCCCTAAACAGCGGCTTTGTCCCCCAAGGACTCAGCTACGACGCCGAAAACGATACCTACGTTCACTCCGGCTACCACGGCAAATACGTGGAGCTGTATTTGGTCAGCGGCAACGAGACCAAAGCACTCACCCTTTTGAACACGGACGGCTCAAGAGCCGAAGGTCACGGCGGCGGCGTTGCCGTTGCGGGAGATTACCTCTATATCTCCGACAGCCAAAAAATCGACGGCGTAAAGACCGGCGTATTGCTGATCTACCGCTACGCCGATGTTTTAAACGCCGAAAACGGCGAGGAAGTCACCGCCATCGATACCGCGATTGTGGATACCGACGGCGCCGCCTTCTGCTTTGCGGACGAAAATTATCTTTACGTTGGCGAATTCTACCGCGCCGGCAACTACGAAACACCCGAATCGCATTATTACACCACCCCCGCAGGCGAGCAAAACAAAGCCATCTTCTCCGCTTACCCCCTCACCGCCGACGGCGCCCTCGCAGATGCGTATCCCGAATACTCCTGCTCTATCACGGGATTGGTACAGGGCGTTGCGATCACAGCCGACGGAAAAATCGCGCTCTCCCGCTCTTGGGGACTCAACCCGTCCTATCTTGAGATCCACAGCGGCATGAAGGATTCCGGCACCACCATCGGCGTCTCCGGCAAGGAGGTTCCGCTGTACTATCTGGACTCCACCACGCGTGAACAAAACGTCAAGCTGCCCGCCTTCAGCGAGGGGCTGACACTCACTGCAAACGGCGAGGTTGCGATCACGTTTGAGTCCGCCTGCAACTCCTATATCGTCGGTAAATTCTTCTTTGCAAACAAGGTCGTCGCCTACCCGGTCGACTGATACGTTAAAATAATTCAATCAGACAAAGCCCGTTTATTTTGTCTGCATCACAAAAGCGCCGCGGAGTTTCCGCGGCGCTTTTGTGATATTTTTCAAGATTCAATCGGTGCTCTCACCATCCGGAGTTATTTCCGTACCCGTTGTTCCCAGAGCCGGAATTGTAGCCGCCGTTACCGCCATTCGGATTGTTATCGCCGTTGCCATCACCGTATTGCTTGCGGTTGCGGACTGCGCGAACGATCTGATAAATGGCAACGATCGCGATCACCAGTAACACAAACACGATGAAAATATCCGACCACGGCAGCGTTTTGCCAAACACGTTCTCCATCGTATCCACCACGATCACAACGGGGATCTGCGTTTGCTCGGTAAATGCCGTCAGGGCATCGTTTACGGTCTCAGCAGTAAGGCTCAAATCCGTTTCATTGACCACATAGGATTTCTGCGATGCATCGTAGGTTTTTCCGGGCTTAAAGGAAGATTCCAATCCAAGCGCCTCAATCTTTTGCGCCATTGTTTCCATTACCGAGGCAAGATTGCTGTCCAGCGAGTAGCCATAATATTCGGAGTTGACAGAACCTATAATCGCCCGTCCGAATTCCGTGGTCTCATCCCCAAACATTGCATTGATGTCGGCATGGATGTTATCTCCCACCCACGCGATGCAGTAGTAGCCGTCGGCTTCCTCGTTGGTCAAAAAGACGATCAGCAAATTGCTCTCGTACACCGAGGAGGAGCCAAACGCCTTTGCATATTGCTCGTCAGCATACTCCTCAAAGGTAATTTCATCGTAGTTGACCACGCCGCCGTTTGCCACGTTTGTAATCGCAGAGCCGATGATTCCAAACAGCATCAAGCACACCACCATCAATACGATGATGGGCATCATCAAGGTGCCAAGACATCCGCCAAGGCAACCTCCGCCGCCATAATAACGTGGACCAAAGCCCCAACCAAAGCCCCTGTGAAAACGCGGTCCTCTCGGACCTCCAAAGCCTCCATACCGACCACCGCCAAATCCTCCGCGAGATCCGCCTCCAAAGCCGCCTCCGCCGAAACCGCCCCCACGGGAGCCTCCTCCAAATCCTCCGCCACGGGAGCCGCCACCAGGTCCTGGCATAATGATACATCCTCTCTTTCGTCACAAATAACCGTACCAAACAGTACGTACTTATAGTATACACGATTTTGTATCAACTTTCAAACAAAAAAGCGAATAATATGTAAATATTTCTCTCTATTTTATAATAATTCTTGTTCTTGCTCTAAATATAAAGAAAAAATGACCTTTTCCGACACAAAAGCATACACTGAAAGTAGCCGACCGTATCTTTTTTCGACGGCAACGGCACTTCATCTACTATGCATACAAAGGAGATATCATGTATTCAGAAAACAACCGTCGATCCACCGTCAGACGTGCCGACGATGAATTTTTACGCCGCATGATGGGGGGAGAATTGACCGGAGATGCTATTCCGTTTGTCAAAATCAATACTGCCTCTCCCCGTATGAGCGAGATTCCGCAACGAAATGAACCCGTGCGGATTTCCTGCCGGGGAACTGTCAACACACCGAACAACGGTGCTCATGACAGCGGTCATGAGGGTCATCACAGCGACTGCCCTACGTCGCTCGACGCCCCGTCCCTGGCAATGGTATACTCGCCTAAGCAATGCTGGCGCAATCTTTTGGATCCCGTATCCGGCTTGAAGCAGGGTACTATTTTTGCTGAGCTGGTTCTGCCGCTGGAGGTAGAATCACATCAAAGAGGAACGGAGGTCAAGAACCGCCGTCCTTTCTGACGTGCGGGAAAGCTGCTATGAATTCCAATCATCACTCCCCAAACCGATCCTGCTGTAATCAGCTGGAAATGATCCGTGCCCTGGACTTTGCCATTCAGGAGACCGTTTTGTATCTGGACGCTTACCCCCACCACGAAGAAGCGCTCCGCTACTATCATTCTTTAATCGCCCAGCGCGAAAGCGCCATTGCCGCCTACGAGCAGCAGTGCGGACCGCTGACCATGTACGGAAACCGCAGTACCACCTCGTGGGATTGGGTAAAAGCGCCCTGGCCGTGGGAATCGGACGCCAACTGATGGAAAGAGAGGAACCGTTTTATGTGGACTTATGACAAAAAATTGCAATACCCCGTCAAAATCAAAAATCCCAATCCGCAGATGGCGAGCATCATCATCTCCCAGCTGGGAGGTCCGGACGGCGAGCTTGCCGCCGCAATGCGTTATTTGAACCAACGCTACGCCATGCCCTACGGCGAGGTCACCGGAATTTTAACCGACGTAGGCACAGAAGAGCTGGCACACCTTGAGATGGTGGCAGCAATTTTGTATCAGTTGACACGCAACATTTCGGAGGAAAAGATCGCAGATTCGCCGTTTGCACCCTATTTTACCGACCACACCACCGGAATTTACCCCGTCTCCGCCGCGGGGGTCCCTACCGATATGAAATATATCGGTGTCAAGGGCGATGTAATTGCCGATTTGAACGAGGACCTTGCCGCCGAGCAAAAAGCGCGCGTCACCTACGACAATCTGATCCGCCTGTGCGACGATCCCGACGTACGCGACCCGCTCCGTTATCTGCGCGAACGCGAGATCGTGCACTATCAACGCTTTGGCGACGCTTTGCGCATTGCGCAGGATCACCTGGATTCCCGCAACTTTTATGCGTTCAATCCGTCGTTCGACAAATAATAGAAATGGAGAGCTTCCCACGCGGAGGCTCTCTTTTTGATTTTTATAAAAATTCCCATAAAAAGTAAAATTTGGGTGAATAAACTGATTTTTGGGGGCAAAAAAATATAACAACAGGCATAAAATGGATATGTCAAACGTAAAATTGTCCCGTTAGAAACCCGCGTGCAGGCTTTTTGATACCACAAAACTGTTTGTTTTTTGTGCAAATTGAACAAAAAAAAAAAAAAAAAACAGCACTATTTTTTCTAGTTTTGCATACGATTTTTTTGGTTTGCTTGCAAAAACTATTGACTTTGTAATTTTTTTGTGGTATATTAAAAATGCGCCGAGGTTTTTGCGGTGCGACAATAAATTTTTCCCCTAAGGAGACAAAACTATGAAAAACATGAGAAGACTTTCCCTCATCATCGCTCTGGCGCTGTGCATCAGCGTGGGCGGCGTTTACGCAACGTGGACGTACATTACAGATGCAGCGACCGGCACGGCAGATGGCACAAGTAGTATGACCACAGTTGGAATGGCCACGGTTGTCACCGATTCTTCTTCTGCTGCCAAAGGTACAATCAGCGTAGAAAACACTTACGGCACCACGCTTGAAATTGATGACAAAGCCGATTATACCAGCTCTACGAGCTCTGAGGACAAATATGTGATTGCTCTTGCATGGGCAGCAGACGGACAATACCTGGTAAAATTCACGCCCAGCGCATACGCTGATGCAAATCTCACCTCCATCAGTGTAAACTACACCATTGCAATTACTTTCCAAGGGTACAACGGAACTGCAAACACCTATAATAGTGAAAAAATCTTCTTGTTGAACGGTCAATCCGATAATCTGACCTACACGGGCACATTGAACAATGTTAACTCTACTGGTATGGAGATAGACCTTGAAACCTTGATTACCGTAAACGAGGAGATTAAACTGGAGACCGAAGATGCTTACAATGCATTTAAGGAAGCCCTCGGTACTGTAACCATTACTATCACTTTGGAAGAAGCAACCACCACCTAATATTTATCTTCCACGGAGCATCCCGCTTCCTTGATGCGGGGTGCTCCTATGTTAATTTATGCCCCCATTCGGCAGAAGACTTCATAACGATTCTTGCCGCATCGGAAGGCTCGCTGGACGAATCATAAAAAAACGTTACCCCCCTCTACGTATCATCTCCGAGAAGGCTCGCAAGCTCGCCGGTCGAACCCGTAGGGCGATGCGAAGCATCGGGATCTACAAAGGATCACCGCAAACCCGCCCACCGAGATCTTGCTCGGCTACGCCTCGCACTGCTTCGCAGTTCGACTCACTGCGTTCGCTCAAGATGACACGGTGGGGCGAAGGAACGGGCATGAGCCTCCCTTGTGCAAAGGGAGGAAGCTCGCGGAGCGAGCAGGAGGGATTGTTTTTTACACCCCCTCCGTCATTTTCCTACGAAAATGCCAATTTGCTTGCGAATTTTCTCCCACCTACACAGGGGGAGAAAAAGTTATCTCCCACAAAAAGGAGTTCTTATGAGTTTCTCTTCGTTAGATTTATATATCCTCTGCCTGTGCCTTGTGGTGTTTGTGTCGCTCACCGCGCTGTTCGTAGTGCTCATCACCAGCCTGGTGCGCTTCTATTTGCGCCTGGTGCGGCTTGGCGCCGAGGATGATAATATCAAATCCGAATATCAACGCGTCCGCAAAAAAAATCCTTTTCTCAACGCGCTCGGCTTTATCCTCACTTGTGTGGCGTGCTGCGTGCTTTGCATTGGATTTTTATTTTCGCTTGTCATCACCTTTGGTGAAAATAACCAAGACGCCCAAATCTCTACCCTGCGCGTGGTACGCTCCAACTCCATGTCCGTGCGGTACGAGAAAAACGAATATCTGTTTGAAAATAATCTGGAAGATCAGTTTCGGATGTTTGACCTGATCCTGACCGCCGGTATGCCCGCCGAGGACGAGCTGGAGCTGTACGACGTGGTGGTATACGAGCGCGACGAAATGCTGATCATCCATCGCATAGTAAAAATTGAGGAACCGAACGAAAAGCACCCGGACGAGCGCTACTACTACCTGCAAGGCGACGCCAACGCAGGCATTGACAACAAGCCCGTGACCTACGGTCAGATGCGCGGCATTTGGAACGGCTTTTGCATCCCCAACGTAGGTAGCTTTATCATGTTTATGCAGTCACCCGCAGGCTTTTTGTGCATCCTTTTGATGCTGTTTGCGGCAATCACCACTCCCATTGTGGAACGCAAGCTGGAAAATGAGAAAAAAGCGCGCTACACCGATCTTACGGGGTTGAATACCGAACCTCTGATTCCCGATCCAGAGTCCGTTGTAGAGGTCTACCGCAACCGCCCGACCGAAGAGGAATCCAAAAAAACGATTTCCCCCGCCGCAACACTTGGTGACTTCTTGATCAAGCACGCAAAGCGCACGGAGCCCGTGAATATTCGCGTAGAGCTCACGCAGGAGCCCAAGAATGCCCCTAAAAGCGGCAAAAATATGCCACGGGGGGATTGATCTATGCACAACCGATTTGGCATGCGAATCGTCTCTCTGCTCATCTTTTTCAGCGCAATCTTAACGACATCCGGCGTTTATGGCATATGGATCTACTACCTTTCAGGCAGCGCCAACCTTCCGGCGCAAAGCGACAAATCGCAGTTGAACATCCAGCTCGGCTTCAGCAATTTCGACTGGGTCGGTGAGGATATCCTCCCCGACAACGTTCAGGGCGAGCAGCACGCCGTGTTGATCGAAAACATTTTGAATCATGAAGAAGCGGGACTAAATACCCCCGACTCTGCACTCAATACTGCGGTAAATACTCGAAATGATCGCTTTAATCAGACTACTTTTGGAAGCATGGACCAAGGTTGGCTTTCGAACATTTTCGGCGGTGCAGATGGCAATGATGTAAAAGAACAGCTTGGATTGACCGGTGACGCCGCAAATCTGGAATTTATGCTGGAATGGGTAGAGGAAGATGGTATTGAATATACCTATATCTATACAACCAACATAGATTTGGGCACTGCGGGCGAATCGGGATTTCTCGGTCTCTATAATGAAACGCCGGGTGTTATGAATATTCCAAGCAACGAGATGGTATATGAAATTTTTCGAACCAAGGTGGAGTTGATCGATGGTCTATGGACAGCCACCGAAACAGTAGTTGGATCGGCCCCCTCCGTATGGTACACAGAGTCCAGATACGTCGCCACAGGTACCTCAACCGCGACACAAATCCCCTCTTTTGACACAACAAAATTTGTGGAAGGCTCGCTTGGAACCAACTTTACCGACGCCATTTGGACGTACGCAGGCTACTCCGGCTACACCTACCCCGCATCCTCCAACACGCCCGTGTATTACCGCCTGAACGGCCGCAATCACGCATCCGGCACCACCTACCAAATCAGTGTCACCAGTACCAATCCCTTTGCAAAAGTCAACTTGTACGACAAGGACAAGAACACCATCGAATTGGGCAACGCAACCCCGGTAGAAGCGGGCACCGATGCAGACGGAAATCAACTCTACACGCTGACGTACACCTACACCTATACCTATGGTACGAATGAAACGGATGCAAATAAATTTTTCTATTTCACCGTGCAGGGCGACCTTAACATCAAGCTGGACGTCACGACAGTTTCAGCAACCTCATAACCCCAAGGGGCTGTCCTGAAAACCAATAACAGCCCTCTTTGAAAAAGGCATAGCAAAAAGAGACGCTCTGCACATCGGCAGAGCGCCTCTTTTTGGTTCAACTCCGAGCAAATATTATTCAGCTGCGGGAGCTTCCTCAGCGGGAGCTTCAACCTTTTCAGCCTTTTTTCTGCTCTTCTTGGGAGCCTTTGCTTCCTCAGCAGGCTTCTCCTCAACAACGGGAGTCTCCTTAATCAGCTTTACGATCGCCATTTCAGCAGCGTCACCGCGGCGAGCGCCCAGCTTAAAGATCTGGGTGTAACCGCCGTTACGCTCTGCGTAAGCGGGAGCAATCTCGTTGAACAGCTTGGTTACCACGTTCTCGTCGGTAATATAAGCCAAAGCTGCACGGCGGCTTGCAAGCGTATTCTTTTTGCCAAGGGTAATCATTTTTTCTGCCATGGAACGAACTTCCTTTGCTCTGGTGAGCGTGGTCTCGATCTGTCCGTTCTTCAGCAGTAAGGTCACCATCCCGCGCAGCATTGCTTTTCTATGCGCAGTGGTTCTGCCAAGTTTTCTGGTTCCGGGCATTTTTAGTCCCTCCTTCTGCTATACGAATAAGTTTTTGATTCAATGTAGGGGCAAGTCGAATCACTCTTCTTCTCTCTTCAGGTCCAGACCCAAAGAGTGAAGCTTTTGGATGACTTCCTCCAAAGATTTTTTACCGAGGTTACGAACCTTAATCATGTCCTCCTCGGTGCGGCTGATCAGATCTTCAACCGTGTCAATGCCTGCGCGCTTCAAGCAGTTGAAGCTACGAACAGACATGTCAAGCTCCTCAATGGTCATCTCAAGGACTTTCTCCTTGATGGTCTCTTCTCTTTCGACCATAATCTCTGCCTTCCTTGCTTCATCAGACAAATCCACAAACAAGTTGAGATGCTCGTTGAGAATCTTGGCGCCCAGGGAAATCGCTTCCTTTGCAGAAATCGTTCCATTCGTCAGAATATCCAACGTCAGCTTATCGTAGTCCGTGACGTTTCCGACGCGGGTGTTATCCACCGTGTAATTTACGTTATACACGGGCGTGTAAATCGAATCGGTATAAATCGTTCCGATCGGAGCCGAGGTTGCGGCACCGAGAATTTGCGTTTGCAGCTGCTTGTTTCTGTCCTGCGAAACATACCCGCGGCCTGCGGCAAAGGTCAGCTCCATATAGAAGCGATCGTTTTCGCCAACGGTTGCGATATGATGTTCGGGATTCAGAATCTCGATATCGGAGTCCTGCTTGATATCGCCGGCAGTTACGTTCTTTTCACCGGTTACGTCGATCATAACCGTTTTCGGACCGGTGCAGTGCAGCTTTGCAATGATGCCTTTTACGTTCAAAACGATCTCGGTCACGTCCTCTTTGACGCCGGGAATCGTAGAAAACTCATGCAAAACGCCATCGATCTTAATGCTGGTAACAGCATATCCGGGAAGTGAGCTCAACAAAACTCTGCGCAAGGAGTTACCCAGCGTGATTCCGTATCCGCGTTCCAACGGCTCTACGATAAACGTACCGCGTGTACCGTCATCGCTCAAATCCGCAGTTGTGATATTAGGCTTCTCAATCTCAATCATTCCAAATAAAACCTCCTTGTAAATTATAATGGGACTGGGGCTGTACGGCGGTTGAAAGTCTCATGCCGCCATACCGTTTGGAAAATCCAAAACCGAATTACTTGGAATAAAGCTCGACAATCAGCTGTTCGTTGAAATCGAAGTCAACGTCCTCTCTTGCAGGAAGAGTCAGAACGGTTGCGCTCATCGCGTCAGCTTTTACTTCAAGCCACTTGGGAGCGTTTGCATCTGCTGCAGCCTCTGCCAAAGCCTTGAACTTAACGGAATCGCGGCTGCTTTCCTTAACAGCAATCACATCGCCTGCCTTGATGATCAGGGAAGGAATGTTTACCTTTTTGCCGTTTACGGTGAAATGTCCGTGCAGAACCAGCTGACGAGCCTCTTTGTGAGAAGCGGCAAAGCCCATTCTGTAAACAACGTTGTCAAGACGGCGCTCCAGCAGGCAGATCAGGTTTTCACCGGTCATACCCTCTTTGCGGTCAGCCTCTTCAAAGTAGTTTACAAACTGCTTCTCCAGAACACCGTAGTATCTTCTGGTCTTCTGCTTCTCGCGCATCTGCATACCGTACTCTCTCATCTTCTTGTTTGCGGCTCCGTGCTGACCGGGAGCGGTGCTTCTGCGATCCAGTGCACACTTAGAAGTGCAACGCTCACCCTTCAAAAAGAGCTTGGTGCCTTCTCTGCGGCAGAGTCTGCAAACAGGTCCAGTATATCTTGCCATAATAATTGTACCTCCAACGAATAATTAAACGCGTCTGCGTTTGGGCGGTCTGCAACCGTTGTGCGGGATGGGAGTTACGTCTTTGATCATCGTGATCTGAAGACCAACAGTTTCCAACGCACGAATTGCGGATTCACGTCCGGAGCCGGGGCCCTTTACATAAACCTCAACCGACTTCAAGCCGTGCTCCATAGCAGCCTTTGCTGCAGTTTCGGAAGCGGACTGTGCTGCGAACGGAGTGGATTTTCTGGAACCCTTGAAACCAAGCTCGCCTGCAGATGCCCAGGAAATCGTGTTGCCTGCTACGTCGGAAATCGTAACGATCGTGTTGTTGAAGGTGGACTGAATGTGAACAGAGCCCTTCTCGATGTTCTTTTTCTCGCGGCGCTTTTTGACAACCTTTTTTGCTGCTACAACTTTTGCCATGTCTATGCCACTCCTTTACTTCTTCTTGTTTGCAATGGTCTTTGCGGGACCCTTGCGAGTTCTTGCATTGGTCTTCGTTCTCTGACCTCTTACGGGCAAGCCCTTTCTGTGACGGATACCGCGATAGCAGTTGATCTCAACCATTCTCTTGATGTTCATTGCCACGTCACGGTGCAAATCACCCTCAACGGTGTAGTGGTTTTCGATCTCGTCACGAAGCTTGGCAACCTCATTCTCGGTCAAATCCTTTGCGCGAGTGTCCGGGTTGATGCCGGTCGCTGCAAGGATATCGTTTGCGCTCTTGCGGCCGATACCGTAGATATAGGTAAGGGCGATCTCTACGCGCTTGTTGTTCGGAATATCAACACCAGCTATACGAGCCATACTGTTTATTCACCTCTCTGTTGATTTTTGCGGTTTCTGCTTAACCCTGTCTCTGCTTGTGCTTCGGGTTTTCGCAGATCACCATGATTTTGCCTTTTCTCTTGATGATCTTGCATTTCTCGCAGATCTTCTTAACGGATGGTTTCACCTTCATTGTCTCTACCATACCTTTCTTGCTGTATTTGGATTCTGCAATGATTATTTTGCGCGCCAGGTAATGCGTCCCTTGGTCAGGTCATAAACCGAGACCTCAATGGTCACGCGGTCACCGGGCAGAATTTTAATATAGTTCATACGCAGCTTGCCGGAAATGTGTGCGGTCACAATATGACCGTTCGGCAGCTTGACCTTGAAGCAGGCGTTGGGCAGTGCCTCAACCACCGTACCTTCAAACTCGATGACATCGTCCTTCTGTGCCAGAAGAATCCCTCCTAACTGTTTTGTAGTTTGTGTGTAATCTCAGAAACCTTTTTCCACTTCCGTCAGGATTAAAACACCCTCGCTTGTCAGCGCCACCGTGTTTTCATAGTGAGCGGAAAGCTTACCGTCCAGTGTTTTCACCGTCCACCCGTCCGAAAGCTCCTGCACCTCACAGGTCCCAACATTCACCATCGGCTCAATCGCCAAGGTCATACCCGCGCAAAGGCGGATACCGCGTCCGGGAGTGCCGAAGTTCGGAACATCCGGGGATTCGTGCATTTCGGTTCCCACGCCATGTCCAACATAGCGTTTCACGGTGCTAAAGCCGTGGGAGCGAACCAACGTGTCAATCGCAGAGCCAACGTCTCCCAAGCGGTTTCCCACTTGCAAAGCGTCAATCCCTGCCCAAAAGCTGTCACGGGTTGCTTGAATCAACCTGGCCGCTTCCTCGCTGACAGTTCCCACCGGGATGGTTCTTGCGGAGTCACCGACGTATCCGTGATACGTCGCGCCGGTATCAATTTTTACGATATCACCCTCCTGCAGAATCCGCTTCTTGGAAGGGATCCCGTGGATGACCTCGTCGTTGATGCTGATGCAGGCACTTGCCGGAAATCCGCCGTAGCCTAAGAAGGTGGGCGTCGCACCACATTTTTCGATATACCGACGAATCTCCCGGTCTATCTCATAGGTGCTGACACCGGGTCGGACCATATCGCGGGCGATGAGCAATGCCTCGCCCGTAATACGTCCGGCGTCCTTCATAGCGGAGATCTGTGCCGAATTTTTCAAATGAATCATCCGTCACGCCTCGTACGCTCGGAGAGCCTCAAAGACAAGCGCGGTGGTATCAGCCACTTCCTCTTGCCCCTCCACGGTAACAAGCAAACCCTTTTTGGCGTAATAATCCTTCAAGGGCTCGGTTTCCTTATGGAACGTCTCCAGCCGCTTTTTTACAGTTTCTGCCGCGTCATCGGCTCTGATAAACAAAGCCTCGCCGCATTTGTCACAAACATCCGCCACACGGGGAGGATTGTAAACGACATGATAAGATGCGCCGCAGGAGCAAACTCTGCGTCCGCTCATACGCTCGACAATCTTCTCATCCGGAACCTCAATGCTGAGAACGGCGTCGATCCGGATTCCCATCTGCTCCAATGCCTCAGCCTGAGGGATCGAGCGAGGAAACCCGTCCAGAATAAACCCGTTTTCACAGTTGTGTTCCACCATATACTTCTTGATAATCCCGATCACAACCGCATCGGGAACCAGCTTACCCGCTTCGATATAGGCTTGCGCCTCTTTTCCAAGCTCAGTACCTGCCTTTCGCTCTGCACGGAGAATATCTCCGGTCGCAATCGCGGGAATTTGATATTTTTCTGAAATGTTCGCGGATTGGGTACCTTTCCCCGCACCGGGAGCGCCCATTAAAATCAGATTCATAGTTTCCTCCGTTTGGGAATCGGATCAATCAAGAAAGCCTTTGTAGTTACGCATTGCCAGCTGTGCCTCAAGATCGCGCACGGTTTCCAAAGCAACACCAACGGCAATCAGCAGCGAGGTACCGGTAAAGGCAACGCTGGTGAAGTTTCCGCCAACGGCAGTCACAATGGCACTGACGATCAGCGGAACACCGGCAATAATTGCCAGGAATACCGCGCCCATCAGCGTGACACGATTCAGGATCTTCTTAATAAAGGGAGCCATTTCCTGCGGACGGATACCGATGATGGCACCGCCGTTGCTCCGGATATTGTTCGCCACTTCCACGGGATTGAACGAAATCGCAATGTAGAAATAGGAGAACGCGAAGATCAGCGCAATGAACAGAATGATATAAATAGGAGAGGTCGTACCCAACCACTCGGTAACAAATTTACCGAAGCCGGTGTTCGGGATGAACGCCGCAATGGTAGCGGGAATCGACACGATAGAGCTTGCAAAGATGACCGGCATAACGCCTGCCATGTTCATCTTCAAGGGAAGATTGGTCTTCTGACCGCCGTACATCTTGCGGCCAACAACCTTCTTTGCATAAATAACCTTGATGCGTCTCTCGGAGTTGGTAAACCATACGATCAAAATAATCGCGCCCAAAGCAAGCGCCAGAGAAAGGATTACCTCAAGAATACCGAGGATCCAGCCAAGAACCACGTTTTCGGTTCCTGCGGGTACCATCGCGATCAAGCTCTGAACCGAGGTAGCCGCGCTGGAAATGATGTTTGCAAACAGGATAATGGAAATACCGTTTCCGATACCGTGCTCGTTGATCTTCTCAGCCAGCCACATGATAATGGAAGCACCTGCGCAGAAGCAAGCGATCATAACGAACCATGCAAACACATAGTTGCTGTCACCCGAACTCACCGTCAGCAACCCCTGAGAGTTCAGCAGGTTGACGTAACCGTAAGCGGTGATCAGTGCCAGAAGGACCGTGACCCAACGGGTCGCTGCCGAAATTTTCTTTTTGCCTTCCTCGTCCTTCGAAAGCTTTTCCAGCTTCGGAATGGCGATGGTCAGCAGCTGCATCACGATTGAAGCCGTGATATACGGGCTGACGGAGAGGGCAAAGAAGGTTGCCTGGCTGAATGCACTACCGGAAAGCAGGGACATAAATCCGAAAATGCCGTCCGTAAAGTACGAGTAAACTTCGAGCATCGAAGCATTGACGTAAGGAACGTAGAGGTTTGCACCGATACGGTACAGCAAGACGATCATCAGTGTGAAGAGGAGCTTCTTACGAAGTTCCGGGACAGTCCACGCGTTTTTAAACGTCTGAAACATCCTTATACCTCCTCTACCTTACCGCCTGCTGCCTCAATCTTCTCCTTAGCAGTTGCCGAAAAGACGGCTGCTTTGACTGTAAGTTTTTTGGTCAATTCGCCATTGCCCAAAACCTTAAGACCGTCCATGGGCTTGCGAATCATTTTTGCTGCGAGAAGCATCTCCAGATCAACGATGGTATCGTCCAAAAATCTGTTCAAATCCTCAACGTTAACAATCGCATAGTTGGTAGCGAAGTGGTTGTGGAAGCCTCTCTTGGGATGCGTTCTGTAAATCGGGAACTGACCGCCCTCAAAGCCGGTGCGAACACCGCCGCCGGAGCGTGCGTTTTGTCCCTTGTGACCCTTGCCGGCGGTCTTACCGTTACCGGAACCGGGTCCTCTGCCCTTTCTCCAGGCTGCCTTTGCGGAGCCTTCAGCGGGCTGAAGTTCATGGAGTTTCATCTGCAATTACCTCCTTATGCGTTTTCTACGGTTTCTACCGTAACCAGATGGGAAAGAATCTTCACCTTGCCGGCGAGAACGGCGTCGTCCGCATGAACGATGCTGTCACCAACTCTGTTCAGTCCAAGAGATTTTGCAGTTGCCTTCTGATTGGGCTTGCAGCCGATCAGGCTTTTGGTAAGTGTAACTTTTTTCAGTGCTTGTTACCTCCTGCTCAACCCTTGATCTGGTCAACCGGGATGTCACGAATCTTCGCAACCTCTTCGGCTGTACGCAGCTCCTTCAAGCCCTCCATCGTTGCCTTAACAACGTTGGTAGGATTGTTGGAGCGCAGGCACTTTGCACGAATGTTCTTAATGCCGGCAGCTTCCAGTACCATACGTACCTTGCCGCCTGCGATGATACCGGTACCGGGAGCGGCAGGCTTCAAAAGAACCTTGCCGGCGCCGAATACACCGATCACTTCATGGGGAATGGACGTTCCCTTCAAAGAAACCGTCACCATATTCTTCTTTGCGTCCTCAATTCCCTTGCGGATTGCTTCGGGAACTTCAGCTGCTTTGCCAAGGCCTACACCAACGTGACCTGCACCGTCACCCACAACCATCAGAGCTGCGAAACGAGCGATACGACCACCTTTAACGGTCTTGCAAACACGGTTCAGAGCGATGAGCGATTCTTTCAAATCATGCTCAGCCGGATTAAATTTTTCTGCCATATTTTCCTCCAAAATGTTCAATGAACGTTTAAGTTTGTTGAACAGTGTACAAACCGGAAAATCAGAACTTCAGGCCGCCCTCGCGAGCGCCTTCAGCCAGTTCCGATACACGTCCGTGATACAGATAACCGCCACGGTCGAATACGACCTCGGTGATGCCCTGTGCAATTGCTTTCTCGGCAATCATCTTGCTAACTTCTCTTGCTGCTGCCTTGTTGCCGCCGTCTGCGGTGAAGCTCTTACCGAAAGTGGAAGCGCTTACCAAGGTTACGCCCTTAACGTCGTCAATGATCTGTACGCTGATGTTCGCATTGGAACGATACACAGCCAGACGCGGACGCTCGGCAGTAC
>JAFTLZ010000085.1 GCA_017452665.1 Clostridia bacterium | reverse complement strand
TGCACGGGTGTTATCGTCGTTTTCAAGGAACGGAATCATAGCGGACGCAACCGACACCATCATCTTCGGTGCGACATCCATATAATCTACGTTGGAAGCGTCAACCTCCACGATTTCGGTTTTGTCACGGCCGACGACCTTTGCGTTGACAAAGCAGTTCTCCCCATCCAAGGGCTCGTTTGCCTGCGCAACGATATAATGGTCCTCGGTATCGGCAGTCATGTATTCCACCTCATCCGTGACGTGATGACGGAAGGTGCCGTCGCCGTTGTCGATGTGCTCAACCTTGCGGTAAGGCGCCTCGATGAAGCCGTACTCGGAGATACGGGCATAGGTGGAAAGATAGGAGATCAGACCGATGTTCGGTCCTTCGGGGGATTCGATCGGGCAGATACGGCCGTACTGCGTATAGTGTACGTCACGGACGTCGAAGGAAGCACGGTCACGTGACAGACCGCCGGGGCCGAGTGCCGACAGACGGCGCTTGTGGCTGAGCTCTGCCAAGGGGTTGTTCTGGTCCATGAACTGCGACAACTGGCTGGAGCCGAAGAACTCACGGATGGCGGTGGTGACGGGGCGGATGTTGATCAAGCCCTGCACGGTCAGCTTTTCGTTGTCCTGCGTTGCCATACGCTCCTTGATAATCTTATCCATGCGCGCAAAGCCGATGCGCAACTGGTTCTGGAGCTGCTCGCCGACCGAACGGATACGGCGGTTGCCCAGGTGGTCGATGTCGTCCACGTTGCCGATATCATGCGTCAAGCCAAACAGATAGTTGATGGAAGCCAGCACATCATCAACGGTCAGGCACTTAGGACAAAGATTGGCAATTCTTTCCTTTGCCATAGCCTTGATCGCGTCTACATCGCCTCCGCACTCCTGCATAATCTCCAGCAGAACGGGGATTCTTGCCTTTTCGCGTACGCCGCAATCCTTCAGGTCAAAGCCGAGCAGGTATTCGGGACGGACGGTGTTGTTACCCATAACCTTAACGGCATCGCCGTTATCGAGGGAAATGCGGATTTCGTTCACACCGGCGTGCTCCAATTCGAGTGCCTTTTCGGGAGTTACGACCTCGCCTGCCTCCAAAAGGATCTCACCCGTCACGGGGCTGACCGCGTTTTCTGCAAGGCGGCGGTTTGCAATGCGGCGATGGATTGCCATCTTTTTATCAAATTTATAACGTCCCACAGACGCGATGTCATAACGCTTGGGATCGAAGAAATAATTGTGCAACAGGGTACGCGCAGCTTCCTCTGTGGGAGGCTCGCCGGGACGGAGCTTTTTGTAGATCTCCTTGAGTGCTTCCACGCTTGCGGTCGAACGGCTTTGCGCGGCAAGCTCCTCGCTCTCGTCCTTTTCAAAGGTCAGCTTCAGATGCTCGTCATAGCCGAACATTGCATAAATGTCCTCGCGGCTCTCAAGTCCCAAAGCGCGGATGAACATCGTCAGCGGCAACTTGCGGTTTTTGTCGATGCGGACGTACGCCACGCCGGCGGCGTCGATTTCGTACTCCAACCATGCGCCGCGGTACGGAATGACCGTGGTGGCGTAGGTCTTTTTACCCGCCTTATCAATTTCGGAAGCATAATACATACCGGGGGAACGGATGATCTGCGAAACGATGACACGCTCCGCGCCGTTGATCACAAAGGTACCGGTCTCGGTCATCAACGGAAAATCGCCCATAAAGATATCTGCCTGCTTGACCTCACCGGTCTGCTTGTTCGTCAAGCGAACGTTCACCTTCAGCGGTGCGGCATAGTTGACATCTCTCTCCTTGCACTCCTCAACGGGGTACTTCGGGTGTGCTTCGTCCAGTGTGTAGGAAATGAACTCGATTACCAAATTGCCATAGGTATCGGTAATGGGGGACGCGTCCCGCAAGACCTCCATCAAGCCCTCGTTTTTGAACCATTCGTAGGACTTGGTTTGGATCTCCACCAGATTGGGCAGCGGATAATCGAAGTTGGAACCGGAAAAGCTTTTTCTCGTGTTCTGACCAAGCTTTTGATCTTTCACTTTGATCATTAATTCAATCACTCCATTCAAAGATTGATAGTGCGTAAAAAAATCACAGTCGGCTTGCGGAGCATTTTGACATCCGGTGTTTGTACAAATTGACAGTTGTTTCATTTGTTATAATTCACCAAAGTTTCCACAATACGAGCGATTATAATGCAGTTTATTATTTTATCACGATTTTTGTAAATTGTCAAGTGTTTTTTGTAAAAAAATTCATTTTTTCTTTTTTTATTTGTCAAAAGCGTAAAATCGACACTTTTTAGCAAATAAAATGAGAGGACGCCGTGCGGCGCCCTCTCTCCGAACAATTTAATTAGACAGCAGATCAATTCCACGCATCGAAAGCGGCGTGATCGAAATCTGCGTAATGCGTTGCAACGTCACGGTCCAGCGTGATCTCGGTGACCGATGCGATGCCGTTTGCGGCGCCGCTTGTGAGTGTGACGGTCAGGATACCGTCGGAAACATGAGTCGATAAGATCTCCTCTCCGCTGAGGCATCGCACCTTTTGCACCTTGGCATCAAGCAACGGGATACGGAGCTGCGTGCGTTCCTTCTCCTCGATGAAGCAGAAAATGCGGTTGTCCTTGCAGGTAAATCCGCCTACACCCTTGGCGTTTTTGAAGGGGCCGCCGCGTGTGCCGTAAATAGCATCTGCATACTTTGACGTCCATTCGCCCATCTCCAGCAAACGTGCCTCGTGCGCGGGATCGAGCGAGCCGTCACCGCGCGGGCTGATGTTCAGCAACAGATTTCCGCCGCCCGTGATGACATCGATCAAAAGACGGACGATTTTTTCCAACGGCAGGATCTTGCGGTTCGGTGTCCAGCCCCAGGTTTCGGAGAGCGTATCGCAGGTCTCCCACGGTTCCTTGATGTTGAAGCCGCCGACCACGCGTTCGGGAGTGACGTAGTCACCGCACCTCTGCATCCCCAAGCGGTTGTTGATGACGATTTGCGGTTGACGCTCGCGCACCATGGCATCCAGCTCGTACTCACCCCAAAACTCGGGAATCGGGGGATGCTGCTTATAATTGACTTCGGTATTGGCACGGGAAGGCTCCCATTTGTTCAGATTGATTCCGTGGGCAAACCAGCCGTCCTCGCCGCCGTCGTACCAGAGCACGTCGATTTTTCCGTAGTTCTCCATCAGTTCCCGCACCTGCTTATGGCATTGCTCGCGCATGGCGCTGGCGCTTTTGCGGTACATCAGCGGGAAGAAATAGCCCTCGAATCTCCAGTCCATCGGAGAATAGTACAACCCCACGCCAAGTCCCGCCGCACGGCAAGCATCGGTGTATTCCCGAACCAGATCGCGCTGTGCCGGGGTGTTCATAACCGTGAAATCGCGGTGGGAATGCTTGCTGTCAAACAGGCAGAAGCCATCGTGATGACGGGTGGTGAGCACCATATATTTCATGCCCGCCCGCTTGGCAAGATCGGCATAATAATTGGCGTCAAAGCGTTCGGCAGTGAATTTTTTGGATTCCTCGGCATAGTCGTCGATGTCGATCGGCTCGTGGAACATAACCCACTCGTTGATGCGACCGATGAGCGAATAAATGCCGTAGTGAATGAACATTCCGAATTTATAATCTCTCCAAGCTTCGATCTGTGTTTGCTTTTTCATATTGCCTTGCTCCTTTTGCACGGTTTGATTGCCTGCCGTTGCGACACACAGATCTGTTGTTACGCGTTGCAGGATGACGTCGCTTGGAATTTCCAGCACGGTACAAATGCGGCGCAGGGTTTCCAAATCCGGAATTGCCGCGTCATTCTCCCATTTGGATACCGCTTGCTTGGAAACAAACATTTGTTTTCCCAGCTGCTCCTGCGTCAGTTTTTTTGCGGTTCGGTATTTTTTGATGATCGCTCCGATGCGTTCCATTCCAATGCTCCTTCCGAACGAGTTGTGTTCTTATTTTACCATACGTGCAAATCCGTGTCAAGCGGATTTCCGAAAAGAAAAGTAGAAGATTGGTTGACAGCAAAGAAAACACAAGCCGCCCTCCCCGGTGCGTTTGCAACGACCGTGCGGTGGGCAACTTGCGTGATGATTTTACCATTTTGTTTTCTTTTTCAGGATCTCGTAAAGTGACAGAAAGCTTTGGTGGCGGGAGGAGGCGATTTCCCCGTTTTTGACGGCGGCAAGAATGGCACAGCCCTCCTCTTTGGTGTGGGAGCATTTGGTATAACGGCACGTCCCGATGTGGGGGACAAACTCGCGGAAGGTCAGGGGAAGATCCTCTTTTTCGAAGAAATCGAAGCGTTCAAAATCCAGCATTGTAAAGCCGGGTGTATCTGCAAGATAGCCGCAGTTTGAAGTTTGTGCGAGTGGATAGAGCTCCACGCAACGCGTTGTATTTTTCCCGCGCTCGATGCGGCGGCTGATCTCGCCCGTCTCAAGGTGAAGCTGTGGGAAAAGGCGGTTGAGAAGCGTGGACTTTCCCACACCGGAGGCACCGGAAAACGCCGCGATCTTACCGTTCAGATGCGTGTTGATGTACTGCTTGAATGTGTCGAGCTCCGCCTCCATGCCAAGTCCCGTGCAAAACGCCTCAAATCCTGCGTTGCGATAAATTTGCGCCATTTGCACAGCACCTGTGGGATTCAGCTCGCTTTTGGTGATCACGACGATTGGCTCGATACGGTTGAATTCCGCGATGCAGATGAGCTTATCGACCGTTTCGAGGATCGGATCGGGAGACGCCGCGGCAAAGGTGACGAAAATCACGTCCAGATTTGCCATTGGCGGACGGATCAGTGCGTTTTTGCGCGCAGTGATCGCATCCAGTGCCAACCCGGCTCCGTCCTCGGCAGGAAGGATCTCGTTCCCCTTTTGCGAAAACGCCGTACCGTCGTAGCTGACCTCCACCAAGTCTCCCACCAAAAGCGCACCCTTACGGTGCAGAGCTCCGCGCCCGCGTCCGGTAACGGTGCACCCGTCCAGGGGCATTTTTCCCCTCTCCCCCTCCGAGGTACGGTCGAACAGCCGTACCGTGAACAGACCTCCGTTGCTTTTGATGACTCTTCCGTAGCCTTTGTACATCCAAATTGCTCCTTGTCTGAAAAGTTTTTGATTGCGTTGCGGAAGGCTTAAGGCTCCGACGCTTCCGCAGAGACGTATAACGTAATTTTGGTACCCGCCATGACAACGGTATTGGGCTGATGGCTCTGCCGAAAAACCGTTCCTGCGGGAGCTTCGGCGTTGGTTTCCACGACCTCCTCCACCGTCAGCTGACATAGCCACAGCTGAATCAAAGCGTCACTGCGGGAGAGCCCGCAGACGTTGGGAACGGTGACGGTCTGCGTTGCTTTTCCGGCGCTGACCGTAAGTGTGACCACGCTTCCGCGCGGCAGCTCCGTACCAACACGCGGCGAGGTTGCAAGCACTTCCCCCGCGGGACGCGGGCCGGACTCCATAACGGTCTCCACCGAAAAGCCCTCCTGGCGCAAAAATGCCGACGCCTCGCGAACATCCTGTCCCACCACGTCGGGCAGGATCAGGCTCTCGGTTCCCATGCTGACCACCAGCGTCAGGTCGCAGAACGGATTCGCCTCCGAGAGCTTGCGGCGACTGCCCGGTGCGGGCGTTTGCGAGAGCACCACGCCGGCGGGGGTATTTTCGTCATATCGGTACTCGATTTCGGTGCGGAGCCATTCGGAAAATTCGATTTCCGCCGCGACCATGCCGCAGAAATTCGGAATTTCCACCGACCTCATCTGCGCACTCAGCGACGGCAGGATCCACTTCTCCAGCGGAATCCAGCACAGCGCAAGGAGCAGGCATACCGAAAGTAAAGTAGCTTTGCGCCAAAACCGAACACGTTGCTTTCCATTCTGCTTTTTCATATCGTCCCCCTATTGGTTTGCGTGATGTAAAGCGGATGGAGACTTGGGGATTATTGCTCCTGCTCCTTGATCGCTGCGCGGCGCAGCTGACCGCAGGAAGCGTTGATATCGGCGCCGAGCTTGCGGCGTACCGTGGCACGGATCCCTTTGGATTCCAGCGTTTTTACAAACGCCGCCACTGCCTCGCGCCCGGAATGGCGGAAGCCTGTTTCGCTGACCTCGTTGACCGGGATCAGATTGACGTGAATGGGCATGGTTTCGGTGCGGGAACGCAGATGCAAATTGAGCACCTGTGCCAGTTGTTGCGCATTGGCGACCGAATCGTTCTTCCCTGCAATCAGGGTATATTCAAAGGAAATTCTGCGCCCCGTATGTGCGAAATACGCGCGGCAGGTATCAAGTAGCTCCGCAACGCCAAAGCGGTTGTTGATGGGCATGATGCCAGAGCGCGTTTGGTCATCGGGGGCGTGCAGAGAGATGGAAAGCGTGATGGGAAGATCCTCCTCCATCAGCGCGCGGATCTTATCTACCAGACCGCAGGTGGAAAGCGAGATGTGGCGGTAGCCGATGTTCAAGCCCTGCTCACAGTTGACCAGGTGCAGAAAACGGATCACATTGTCGTAATTGTCAAGCGGCTCACCGATTCCCATCATCACAATGTTAGAGATGCGCTCACCGCAATCCTTTTGCGCGGCGATCACCTGCCCCAACAACTCGCCGGGGGTCAGATTGCGCACGCGGCCGCCGATGGTGGAGGCGCAGAACCTGCACCCCATGCGGCAACCGACCTGCGAGGAGATGCACACGGTGTTGCCGTGGTCGTACTTCATAACCACGCTCTCCACACAGTTGCCGTCGGCAAGACCGAACAGATATTTGACCGTGCCGTCCAGCGCCGACACCAGCTTTTGCTCCACGGTGGGCAGATGCCAACGAAAGGCGCTGTGCAGCTTTTCCCGCAGATCTTTTCCAATGTTGGTCATCTCGTCGGGAGACAAGCCGCGGTGCAGCTGCGGAAAGATCTGACGTGCGCGGAATTTCGCCTCGCCAACGGAAAGCATCCATGCCTCCAGCTCGTCCGGCATCAGGGACAGCAGCTCCTTTTTTTCGTTCGGTTCCATATTCTCTCCTTCGTTAGTATGTGTCAAAAGAATCAAAAAATACGTTGCGGATCAAGCGTTTGTACGCTCCATCACGGCGTAGAAAAATCCGTCGGTGCCGTCAATATCCGGGAACAGTGTGCGCTCTTCGACCAAAGAAAAGGACGGATCGGCGGCAAGAAAGCGCGAGACGTTGTGACCGTTTTCCTCGGAGAGGAGCGTGCAGGTGGAATAAACCAATCTGCCGCCCGGACGCACGTATGCAGAAGCGTTTTTGAGGATGGCAAGCTGAATATCGGGCAGAGCGGCGCTTTTGGCGGGATCCTTATACCGCAGCTCCGGCTTTTTTGCAAAGACGCCGAAGCCGGAACACGGAACGTCGCACAGTACGCGATCCGCTTGTGCGATCCAAGCCCCATTCGGGGTTCTGGCGTCGCGTGCCTCGGTTTGCAGAATCGAAATACCGAGACGCTCGGCGCCGCTTTTGACCAGCGAAAGCTTATTTGCGTGAAGGTCACAGGCGATGACACGTCCGCAGTTTTGCATATCCATTGCCGCCCCGAAGGATTTGGAGCCGGGGCAAGCGCAAACGTCCAGAACGGTCATCCCTTCCCGTGCGTCCAAAGCGTTGACGCAAAGCTGGGATGCCTCGTCCTGCACGAAAAACAGTCCTTCGGAAAAGCCGTTCAACTCGGTGACCGGAATCCGATCCAAAACGTGAATTCCGCAGGGGCTCTCACGCGTTGGCTCCGCCGTAATTCCCGCCGTGTGCAGCTGATTCAACAGCTCTTCGCGCGTTATGCGCAAAGAATTGACGCGCAACGTCAGCGGCGGCTGTTTGCCAAATGCCGCGAACAGCTCCTCCGCGCGGCACATCCCGAACTCTGCGACGAAAGCCTCGCACAGCGCCTCGCAAAAAGAATATTTGACCGACAGATAGCGGATCGGATCCTCCTCGCGCGGCGGCACGGGAACCGTCTTACCACTGCGAATAAAGGCACGCAAGACGGCGTTGACAAAGCTTTTGGCACGTTTGGGCGCCAAAGTGACCGTCTCGTTTGTAGCGGCGTGGTCGGGGATACGATCCATAAACGCCATTTGATAGATGCCAAGGCGCAACAGATTGCGCACGTTGGGCGCGATCTCGCCGTCGCGCCTGGTTGCAAGGCGGTCGATGCAGGCATCCAAGGTGATCTGCTTTTCGATCACGCCGTAAACCAATGCGGTCAAAAGGCTGCGGTCGGCAGGGGTGAGGCTCGCCCGTTTGATCGCCGTATCCAGCGCGAGATTGGAATATTTTTCGGAGCTGTCGCATTGATTCAACACGTCCCACGCAATTTTTCTTGCCTGATCCATACGGGCACTCCTTTCCTATTTATCTTGATTTAGTATTTGCAAAAGAATGCACGTTCTGCACCGTGCGGTGTATTGGGGCAGTGTAGGGAGATCGTGCGCACGCCGTCCAGCGTTTCAAACAGCATGGCGTGTCCGCCATCAAAATCAAAGCGGCTACCGCGGTGCGTCCACGTTCCTTTGAGGCTCTCGCTCTCCGCCTCCAAAACGAGATATTTTCCGTAATAAAAGCTCGACCAGATCATTTTGAGCTTGCCGTCCTCGCGGAACAAAAACGGCCCGTCGGTGACGTAATTTCCGCTACCGGGATGCTGAATTTCGGTAACGGCGGGGTTATCCGACGCGCGGAAAAGCAGGAACGGCTCACCCACCGCGTGCGAAAGATCCTCGGACAGGCGAATGGCACAGATCTCGCCGTCCTTTACCTGCAACCACTCATGGGAGAACACAATATACGGCACGCCGTCCTCAACGTAGAACGTACCGTCCAGACATTCCCAATCAAGCGGGGTAGCAGGAACGGGAGAAACCGGAACAAATATTCCGTCCGGCGTGTCCGATACAAAGATCTGCGTTCCGCGGCAATATCCGTCAGCCTTGCAGCTTCCGAACAAATAGTATTTCCCGTTGTATGCATGTACCTCGGGTGCCCAGAAATCCTTGTTTGCCCAAAAGTCAAAGCGGTTACCGTCCACTACAACTACAGGTTCTTCAAAGTGTTCCAGATCGTAGGTTTTGTAGACAGAGAACGAATTTCTTGCCCCAATACCGCCCTCTTCCAGTGCAGTCGTGCCGTACATATAGTAGCAATAATGCTCCTTGTCGGTTAAAATAAACGGGTCGCGGATGCGGATATCTTCTCTTTTCAGCATAGTAAAACTCCTTTGAAGCGGATCGTTATTTTTCGGCAAGTGCTTTTTTATCGTCGCTTGTCAGCTTGTACGGCAACCATTCGGATTCGTCATCATAGAGGCAGAGCGTACCGTATGGAGCAGCGTTATAATCAATGTCCTCTACATAGTAAATATCCGCAAACACGCCAACGGTCAGCTCGTCTACGCTGACGCCGTCAAACACGTAGCGATAATAGGTATAAAGCGTAGTGGTATCGCGGGTATACGAGGTGGGTTGATAGCGCGTAAGAATCAGCTGATCGGGATCCAGATTGTCGTCTCGGTTTTCGGGTGTGCGGTCGGTGGTCATCACAAGCGTAACGTCGTATAAGGTTTGGTCTTTGGAGGGGATCTCCGAAAGGCCGTAGTCGTCGGCAAGATGGTTGATGGTGCTATTGTTGTAACGGAACACGATTTGCACCTGATTTGCCTGCGGGATAAACACGCATTGCGTGACGCCGAAGTAGCCGTAGTTTTTCTCGGTACGCGTCATGGTGGTTTGCTCCTGATACTGCAAGGTGATACCGTCGCCGTAAATCTCGTAAGCCTGCAAAAGCGGCTCGTTGACGGTTAGTACCTTCATGGTGGCGGGATCTCCGGAGGAGCACAGGCGCCAGACCAAAATGCCGTTGACCAACAGCACGATGAAAAGACCGATGGATTTGATCACTTTTCGGATGATTCGGGCAGTACGACCGTTTGGCATTCCTGATACCTCATTTCTTTTTTGATTTCATGCCCCGGGGTCAGCTTCCAAAGATGAGATTCCAGCGCCACACCCATACGCGTGGGGGTGGCAATTTGTGCAGAATCGGAGATCAGCTCACCGACAAAATCTGCCGCACGTGCGCAGGCGGAGGCAAAATCCGCACCGGACAGCACCGTACCGAGCAGAACTGATGCAAAGATATCACCCGTTCCGGGATAGGAGGTTCCGCAATGAGAGCGTTCGATCCAAAAGGATGCGTTTTTTCGCTCACACCCGGCGTTTGCCACCGCGCCGTTTTGCAGGGAAATGCCCGTGATGACGATGCGGTCGGCGGGATAGACCTCGCACATCCGTTCCAGCAAGCCATCGGCATATATCTTCGCCTGCTCCACTGATAGCGTTGCCGTATCGACATAAGGCTCGTGAAGCAGCAGGCACGCCTCGGTCAGGTTTGGCGTCAGAATCTGCGCACATTGACTCAATCGGCAAATCCCCTCCACCAGCGCCGGCGTATACGTGGAATACAGCACGCCATCGTCGCCCATGACGGGATCCACCAGAACCACGGGCAGCTCTCCGCTCTCGTCGGGGCGATGACCGAAGCGTTGGATAAAGCTTTGGACGGTTTCGATCTGCTCCTCGCTTCCGAGAAATCCGATGTAAATGGAACGGAAGGAAAGCTCCAGACGCTCGAAATGGTCGGCAATAAAGGGCATATCAGCGGTCAGATCGCGGAAATACAAATCCGAAAATCCGCCCGTGTGCGAGGAAAGGAGCGCGGTTGGAACGGGAACGGTCTGGTATCCCATCACCGACAGCGTGGGGATAATAACCGTCAGCGCACATCTGCCGACGCAGGAAAGATCGTGTACCGCGGCGATGCGCGGCGGGGGTAGCTGTTGCATAGTGTTATCCTTTAAAAATCAAGAATTTCGGATGGCGTTGGAGATGCGCTGATAATCGTTGGTCAGGACCGTGTCGATTCCCATGTCAAGCATCCGTTTTGCCTGCGCAGGATCGTCGCAATAAAAATAGTTGCAACGGATTCCGTTTGCGTGGGCTTTGTCGATCATCTCCTGATTGTAGTACTCCATAAAAAGCTGTACCCTGGTGCAGCCGTATTGGATCGCGCGGTCGACGATCTCCCACTTGCGGTCTCCTGCACCGCAGCAACGCGCAATATCGGGAGCCTTTTGCTGTGCCAGTCGCAAAAAGTTATCGTTTCCGCACATAAAGTATACATATTTGCGGCAATCGTATTTGTCGATCAAGGCAACGATTTTATCAAACAGCCCTTCGTCATATTCGACATCGCAGTTGACGGTTTTGATATGGATGTTCATGATCACGTGGCAGGCGAACTTTTTGAGGATCTCCTCAAATTTTAAAATCTTCAAGCCCTTGAATTCCTCGCCGAATTTGACACCGAAATCAAAGTGCAGGAGCTCCTCGTAGGTATAGTCGTAAACGCGACCCGTACCGTTGGAAACGCGGTCGAGACGGTCGTCGTGAATGGAGACGATCTCGCCGTCCTTGGTGTACCAGAGATCAAACTCGATCTCCTCAGCGCCCAGTGCCACCGCCGCACCGAAGGCAGGCATACTGTTTTCGGGCGCTACGGTGTTAAAGCCGCGGTGTGCGCAAATGCGGGGATACGGCATATGGTCATCCGGCTCAACGATGGCACTGCCCGCAGGACGGTATTTCCAGGGACGTCTGCCCTTTTCAATGTATTCGTAATGTGCAGAGAGCGGATTGCCAAATCCTGCCGGCTTATAGTATTTTTCGTGCGGGTCAAATTCTGCACATGCCATACCAACACGGCTTCCCATGTTAACAAGCACCTCTCCGCGGGGATTGACGATCATAGATGCGCCGCCGATATCGGAGTTCTCGTCCATACTGACCGAGGCACGCACCATGTAAGCATTGGTATTGTAGCTGCAGAATTTGCACATGGTTTCCAATGCGGAGTGCATATCACTTCTTTGGTGCGAGCAACCGATGATCACGTCCACGTTTTTGCGTGCGATGCGTGCAAAGTTTTCGTAGAAATAAAAATCGTAGCAGGTTAGGAATGCGTAACGGACGCCGTCGATCTCGATCACGGTCGGCTCGGTGCACTCATAGGTATAGCTTGCATCCTTTTTCTTGTTGAATTCCTCGCCCGGAGTGAGATGCTCCTTGTAGTAGTATCCGACCACCTCACCCATGCGGTTAATGGCATAGGTAGTGTTGCGTAGCCCCGTGGGAGTCTCTTTCGCCATATTGATGAAGAGCACCGCATTGCAACGCTTTGCCGTGGCACGTGCCTTTTTGAGAAGCGGCGCACAGTATTTATGATAAGATGCCTCGAACTGCTCACGCGTGTGTGCCAGTGCAGGCGTATCGCAGGATTCGGGAAAGACGATCAAATCCATGCTTCCGTCGCACTGATCCATAATGTCCATTTCCCATTGGAACAGCTCGTCCGAACGGGCGTAATCGGTGGAATATGCGGGTTGAATGATACAAGCTTTCAAGGTTGGTTCTCCTTATGTATATTATGTTTTTTGACAATCTGTTTGATTAGGAAAATGACAAGGTCGATGCCCAGCGTTTTGACCAACAATCCAAGAAAGGATGCGATGCCGATTTCCCAACCGGCAAGGATTCCGCCGACGATTACGATGAGAACATCGGTAAGAAGCAGCGCCTTTCCAATATCAAATTTGCTGTATTTGCGCAGGATCAACGCGACGATGTCGGTTCCTCCGGAAGAGGAATCCACATAGAACATGATGCCGCTTGCCAGCGCGATTACTGCCGCTCCGACAATGGCGGAAAGATAGGAATTTGCAAGGATGGGAGCCGTAAGATTCAGTGCAGGCTCCAGCACACCGATCAAAAGAGTGGTCAGCACAGAGCCGACAAAGGTTTTGATTGCCATCCCGCGCCCCAGTACAACAAAAGCGGCAACGAGCAACAGCACGTTGATGGCGCTCAGGATCATACCGGGGGAAAACGGCAACCATGCGTTCAAAATGACAGAAATTCCGCTGGTGCCTCCCAGCAAAAGTCCGCTCGGAAAGATAAAAAGAACGGTGCTCAAAGCATACAGCAAGCTCCCCAGCAGAATCAAAGCATAGGGTAAGAAACGTTTTTTCATATCCCGTTGCTCCTCTTTGTCAATTCTTCAATCGGTCCAGCGCGTTTTGCAGAATGATCTGCGCCGAGAGAGTATCAATCACGCTCTTACGCTTTTGCCCGCGCGTGTTGGTTTCATTCAGGTAACGGGAGGCACTCATAGTGGTCATGCGCTCGTCGATCATTGCCACCGGAACTCCCTCCAGATGCGATGTCAAAAGAGCGGCAAACTCGCGGCAACGCTCGGCGCGAAAACCCTCGGAGCCGTCCATATTGCGGGGCAAGCCCACAACGACCGCCGAAACGCCGTGCTCCCGTGCGACCTCGGCAACCTTGGCGGCAGTTTTTTCAATTCCTCCCGGACTGACGTAGCCAATCCCCGACGCCAGAAAGCGGCTGATATCCGACACGGCAAGTCCGGTACGTGTGTCCCCGAAATCCACTCCGAGGATCCGCCCCTTCGTATGCTTCAAATCTGCTACCGTAAGCTGCTCTGTCATACTTCCTCCGTGCGGGGAAGATCAAGAAGATCCCCGACGCTGATTTTTCGTCCGTTGATAAAGTCGGCGGCTGCCATACGCTTTTTGCCCTCGGGAAGAACCGAAAGCAAAGCAACCGAGCCCTCACCGCAGGCGACCTCAATCTTACCGCCCGCCAATGAAAGCACCGTACCTGCAGGAGCGAACACGCCTTCCGTTTTGCAGACCTCGCTTACCGCCACCTTCAGCATTTTGCCGTCGGGCGTATGCGTAAAAGCAAGCGGAACGGGAGACAGACCGCGGATTTGGTTGTGCACCTGCTGTGCGGAGCGCGCAAAATCAATGACGCAATCGCTTTTTTCGATTTTTGCGGCGTGAGTGGCAAGAGAATCATCCTGCGGGATCCGTTTGAGCGTGCCTGCGCGCAGCTCCGCGAGGGTACGCAGCAGCACCTCGGCGCCGCAAGCGCCAAGCTTATCGTGCACGTTTTCAAAGTTATCGTTTGGCTCAACGGTGATCTTACCGGTCAGGAGCATATCGCCCGTATCTAAACCGACGTCCATCATCATGGTGGTAACACCGGTCTCTTTTTTTCCGTCTATGATCGCACGTTGCATCGGTGCGGCTCCGCGATACTCCGGCAGGAGCGAGCCATGCACGTTGATGCAACCGTACTTGGGATACTCCAGCACGTTTGCAGGCAATAGCTTTCCGTACGCGACGACCACGATCAGCTCGGGATCAAGTGAGGCAAGCAATGCCGCAAAGTCGTCACCGCGCAAGGTATTGGGTTGATATACGGGCAAGCCCTTTTCCATGGCATAGACCTTTACGGGCGGTGGAGTGAGCGTGTAGCCTCTTCCCTTCGGTTTATCCGGCTGTGTGACAACGCCGATCACGTTTTCGCCGGACTCCACCAATGCGCGCAGGTAAAAAAGCGCAAAATCCGGCGTTCCCATAAACAGAATCCGCATCATGCTTCCACTTCCTTGATCATTTTGTCGATAAACAGCTTTCCGTCCAGGTGATCGATCTCATGGCAGAGCGCACGTGCCAGCAGCTCGCTTCCGCTGACCTCAAAGACCTCGCCGTGACGGTTGGTTGCACGCACCGTGACGTGCATCGGGCGCGAGGTGATTCCCCAGCGTCCCGGAATGGAGAGGCACCCCTCCTGTTCCTGCTGTTCTCCCGCAAAGGCAATGATTTTGGGGTTGATCAGCTCGATCACTTGCCCTTCCTCTACCTCCACAACCGCGATGCGGCGCAGAATGCCCACCTGCGGAGCCGCCAGACCGCAGCCGTCGGCATCGCGCATGGTTTCGATCATGTCATCCAACAGCGTGACGATGCGCGGGGTGATCTGCTCGACGGGACGGCACACCTTGCGCAAAATTTCGTCCCCGTGCTTTACAATTTTCAGCTTTGCCATATTTTTAACCTCTTTTCCAATCAACCTTACCCATCGGTAGGTTGCGATAAATTTCATATAGTTTCGTAACGCATATGGCGTTACAGATTGGATGGATTCAGATCTACGCTGAGTATCATTTTGCGCCCCACCTTTTGACCGAAGGTACAAAGCAGCTCCGCCAGCATGGCGAGCATACGGCGGTTCAGGCGGCATTTGATGACCATGCGCATCCGATATTTATTGTCCACGCGGTAAACCGGCGCCTCAAACGGGCCAAAGGTAACCAGCTGCACGTCGTGATATTCGCCCTCTGCCAAGGCTTTTACCGTTTCTGAGAGGAAGGTCGTCGCGCGCAGTAGCTCGTTTTCCTGTTCCCCCGTAACCGTCAAAAGTGCGATATCGCAGAACGGCGGAAAGGTCAACAGCTTGCGCAAGCGGATCTCACGCTCATAAAAGGTCTCATAGTCTTGCGCGCAAGCAAGGCGGATGATCTCACTGTCGGGATTGTTGGTCTGGATCACCGCCATTCCCTCTTTTTTTCCGCGTCCCGCACGTCCGATTACCTGCGTCAGCATGGAAAACGTGCGCTCCGAGGCGCGGTAATCGTCCAGATACAGCGATGCGTCCGCCAACAG
>JAFTLZ010000084.1 GCA_017452665.1 Clostridia bacterium | reverse complement strand
TGACGAGATCCAAGCTAATTTCAGTGCAGAGATCAAATTGCGCTTCCTCATCCGCTTGTACATCCTCAACCGCCTCTGAGACATTGAGGATCTGCATAAGGAAATTGCCGACATGGAGGAGACCCTGAAGGATGAATTGAAGCAAAAAGCGCTGATTATCCACCAGCTGACCGAGATCAAAAAGAAGTACGGTCAGCCGAGACGGACGCAGATCGTAGCCGCGGAGTCGGTTGGCTCTTACAACGAGGAAGAGCACATCGAAAATTATCCCGCCCGCTTTGTTTTGACGCGCGAGGGCTACTTTAAAAAGATCACCTTCCAATCCCTGCGCGGCAATGACGAGCAAAAGTGCAAGGACGGGGACTCGATCCTGAATCTGATGGACGGACAAAATACCGATAATCTGATCTTCCTGACCGATCATCAGCAGCTCTACCGTGCCAAGGCAGAGGATTTTGACAATACGAAAGCCTCGGCGCTGGGCGATTATTTGCCGGTAAAACTGCATATGGACACGGACGAAAAGCCGATTTTGATGAACATTCAAAACAAATATCCCGCCAAAGAGAACCTGGTGTTTATTTTTGCAAACGGCAAGGGCGTGCGTGTATCGGTCTCCAACTACGAGACCACCGGCAACCGCCGCAAGCTGACCTCGGCATTTTCCAAATCCTCCCCCATTGTGGCGGCGTTTTATGAAAAAGCACCAATGGAAATTTTGCTCACCGCGTCCGATCATCGCGCCATTCTGATCAAATCCACGCTGATTCCGCTGATGTCTACAAGGACCTCGGGCGGTGTTCAGCTCATGACGCTGAAAAAAGGAGAGACCTTGGTCAGCGCAACGGTCAATCCGGAGGAGATTCCTGCGGATACAAAAGGGTTGAAAAAAGTAAAGATCCCCGCAACCGGCGTACTGCTCTCCTAACGTCGGCGCAGAAAGGAAGCTATTATGTCCCGTAAAGAAAACAGTTCTTCAAACCATTCCCCCGCCGTGCGCATCCTGGCGTTGGCACTTTCGCTTTTGGTTGCCTCCGGTGTGGTAGTATATCTCATCACCTTTTTTATCAATTTATTCGGCGGATAACAGTGCAAACAAAAATCGGAGGTCGCTTGCAAGATTCAAATTGCAAACGGCCTCTTGTTTTTCGGCAAAAAAATTAAGTAAGGATGTATTTTTCGGGTGTTGGGTCGGTGAAAAAATGAGACGGATCGCGGTCGGTAACAAAATAATCCACGTCGTGCAAATTGGCTTGATAAAAGGTAGAGGTTTTGTCCCATTTACTGCTGTCGCAAAGCAGAATTTTGCGCCGCGCATTTTGCATCATAATGTTCCGTACCGCAACCTCCTCGGAATAGCAATCAAAAAAATTTCCGTCGGCGTTCACTGCCTGCACTGAAAAAACCACCGCATCGGCGTGAATGTTGCGCAAAAAATCCTGCGTGTAGCCGCCAACCAGCACCGCGCGGTTATCCGACGAGATCGAACCACCCGTACAGTACGCCTTGATGTCGTAGCGAGACAGACAGCCGATGACGTCGATGCTGTTGGTCACCACCGTAATCCCGCCAAGCGTCGGCAACAGCTCCGCAACAAAATATGCACTGCTGGAGCCATCCAAAAACAGCGTGTCGCCCGTATGCAAAAGCCCAAGCGCCGCCTTGGCGATCTGCTTTTTTTGAACGCTGTTCTCATGACTGCGCAACGAGAACGGAATGTGCTTTCCCGTAGCATCCGCCAGCTTGACACCGCCGTAGCTGCGCACAACAAGCCCGCGCTCCTCTAAATTTTTCAGATCGCGGCGAATACTGGACGCGCTGATATTGATCTTTCGTACCAGATATTCCACCGTTGCGTACTCGGTCTCGGTCAGCAACGCCAAAATCTCATCTTCCCGCTCACACTTATACATTTCAGACTACCCTCCGTTTTTCGCTCAATGCTGCGCAAAGTTGCGTCTTTATGCTCATTTATTATAATCCAAAAATCGCATTTTGTAAAGAGATTTTTGCGATTTTTTTGAAATATTTACACAAATTTATAGAAATGGGGCGAAAGATATGATAAAATAGAGTGGAATCCAAGCGATACTTTCAAACGAAAGGACGAATTTTTTTTGAAGCTGTTGTTTTTTGACATGGAATTTGCCGACGGACGCGTGCCTGGGTCAATTTATTCCTTCGGTTACGTCATCACCGATGAAAAATTTCGGATTCTGACACCGCCCACCGATCTCTGCATCAATCCCGAATCAACTTGGAACGACTACGTCGTGCGAAAAATTTTGGCATATCCGAAAGCGGACGTCGAGGCGGCGCCTGCCTTTCCCTCACATTATAAAAGAATCAAAAAGCTGTTTGCCAAAACCGACCTTGCCGTTGGCTTTGCGGTCAATAACGACGATACGGCACTGCGCAAGGATTGCGAACGCTACGGATTACAAAAAATCCCGTACCGACGCATGGATATGGAGCAGCTTTGCCGTATGATGAAGGAATATCCAAACGCGCACGGCTTGAGCGGCTACGTCAAAGCGTGGTGCCGTGAAACGCCGAAAAATCAGCACCGCAGTGACGGTGACGCCTATGCGACAATGATGCTGTTGCGTGCGATCTGCCAGGCAAAGCACGTAACGCCCGAAATGCTTGCCGAAGCCTACCCGGAATGTGTTCGCGATGCAAACCCGGAGGTAAAAAAGCCACGGAAGTGGTTCTGCTTTTGGCGAAAAAAATAAAAACGTGCTGCCTCAAATGCGCAAGCGCATTTGAGGCAGCACTATGGTTATCTCAAATTTACGATTTAAGATAGCCCCTTTTTACATTTCACGGAACAAAAGTGCCAAAATTGCCTGCAGATTCTGCGGCGGCGGAGCTTGAAAGCAAAGCATTTTTCCCGTGCGCGGATGCCTGAACGAAAGCTCCCCTGCGTGCAGGCACTGCCCTTGCATCAGCTTTTTGTGCCGTGCCTCAAATTTTGTGTGATCACCGCCGTATACGGGGTCTCCCAGCAACGGATGCCCGATGGAGGACAAATGCACGCGGATCTGATGGGTTCGCCCGGTCTCCAGCTCACAGCGCAAGAGGGTAAACTGTGACCCATCCGCCTCTCCGCGTCCCAAAACACGCCAATGCGTCACAGCCTCGCGTGCATTCAGCTCGGCGTTTCGGATCACCGCCATTTTTTTGCGGTCCACGGGGTGGCGACCGATCGGTGCATCCACGGTACCGCTCTCCTCCCGGAAATTTCCAATCGCGATCGCGGTGTAAATGCGGTTGATGTGATGCCCTTTGAGCTGTGCGGCAAGACCAACGTGCGCCTCGTCGTTTTTTGCAACGACCAAAAGCCCGCTGGTATCCTTGTCGATGCGGTGAACGATGCCGGGGCGAATCACCCCTCCCACACCGGAAAGGGATTTGCCGCAATGGTACAGCAACGCATTAACCAAGGTTCCGTCAGGATTCCCCGCCGCAGGATGCACCACCATCCCACAGGGCTTGTTGACCACGATCAGATCGTCGTCCTCGTAAACGATATCCAGCGGAATATTCTGCGGAACAGCCTCGCATGGTGTTGGCTCCGGGAAACGAATCTCCACCGAATCCCCCATCCGAACGCGGTAATTTTTTGCGCTTTCCTTACCGCCGACCGTAACGTTGCCGTCCTCAATCAGCCGTGTAGCTGCCGATCTGGTCAGCTCGCCCTGCTCCGCTACGAATTGATCGAGTCGTTTTCCAACGTCTGCTTCTTCTACCGAAAGGCTCTGCACTGCGGCTTCCGAATCGTTCTCATTCCATTCAGCTCTCATCATTACGGTTCTCCGCGGGCGTCTCGTCGGAAGCAGGATCTTCCTCCGTCGGGGTGGGCTGTGCTTCTGCTTGCTTTTGTGTGCGTGCCTCACGGACGATGTCGTAGATCAAATAAAGGATCGTCATTCCCGCGCCTACGCAAACAAAGGAATCCGCCACGTTGAAAATGGCAAAATCGATCAGCGTAAAGTCAATAAAATCCACCACATATCCCAAAATCACGCGGTCGATCATATTTCCGATTCCGCCGCCCACGATCATGGAGAGTGAGATCCGCATCCAAAGGCTTGCCGGACGGAAGCGGAGCAGGTAGAACAGGATTGCAAGGATTCCAACCGTTGAGAGCACCATAAACACCCAGCGGTGATCCTCCAGCATTCCAAACGCCATACCGCGGTTTTCGGCATAGGTGAAGTGAAGAACATCCTGCCACAGCGGAAAGGACGTCTCCCCCTTCAAATATATCACCGCCAACCATTTGGTCAGCTGATCCAGCGAAATAACGCCAACAATGATGGCAAATATTAAAATCATATCCATCTCCTACATGAACAGTTGTGCAAAGGTTGACACGGGGAAGAAACCGCTTTTTCTGAAAAAGGGTCTCTTCCCCACTGCATTTTTACTTCAGAATATCACGGCAACGTGCGCAGATAAATCCGCCCTCACCGTCGTCCTCACCCTCGGTAGAATAGCTCCAGCAACGGTCGCACTTGCAGCCGTCTGCAGGCTCTACCAAAACGGCAAGTCTCCTATCCTCACCCAGATATGCGCCTTCGGGAGCGTCATCACTCTCCACCAGCTTCACACCGGAAACGATGAATACCGTGTTCAGCTCGGAGCCGAAGGAATGAAGCAGGGACAGCATTTCGGCATCCTTGGTATACAGCGTGATCTTAGCCTCCAGGGATTTGCCCACCAGCTTTTCGGCGCGGGCAAGCTCCAAAGCCTTCATCACGCCGTCGCGCATCTCAAACAGGTTGTTCCATTTTTTGGCAAGAGGAGCATAGGTCAGCGCCTCGTCGTAAGAAGGCATATCGTTGAGGAATACGCTCTCGCGGTTGTCGCTGCTCTTGTGCGGGATCGCCTGCCACATTTCCTCTGCGGTGAAGGAGATCATCGGCGCAAGCAAGCGGACCAAGCCGGAAAGCACGAAATACATGGCGGTCTGTGCACTGCGGCGCGCAACGCCGTCCGCCTTTTCGGTATACACACGATCCTTGGTAATATCGATATAAAGCTTGGAAAGCTCGGTGGTGCAGAAATTGTTGATTGCATGATATGCAACGTGGAACTCATAGGTGTCGTAAGCACCGCGTACCGTGCGGGTCAGACCGTTCATCGCAGAAATAATCCAACGGTCGATCTCGTAAAGGCTGTCAAACGGCAATGCGTCCCGATCGGGATCAAAGTCGTTTAGATCGGCAATCAAAATACGAACGGTATTTCTGATCTTGCGGTAGGTATCGGAAAGCTGCTTGAAGATCGTGTCGGATACGCGAACGTCTACGCGGTAATCCGAGGAAGCGACCCACAAGCGAACCAGATCTGCACCGTATTTTTGAACCATATCGGAAGGAACGATCACGTTCCCCAAGGATTTGTGCATGGCTTTTCCGTCGCCGTCTACCACCCAACCGTGCGTCAACGTGGTTTTGTAGGGCGCCTGCGCCTCACCGCGCGAACCAACGGCGGTCAAAAGCGAGGATTGGAACCAGCCGCGATACTGATCGGCGCCCTCCAGATACAGATCTGCAGGCCATTTGTACTCAGGTTTGTTCTCAAGAACCGAAAAGTGCGAGGAACCGGAATCGAACCAACCATCCAGCGTATCGGTCTCGGCGGTAAAGGTCTTGCCTCCGCATTCGGGACAAACAAAGTTTTCGGGAAGCAGCTCCGCAGCGCTCTTTTCATACCAGATGTTGGAGCCATGCTCAGCAAAAAGCTTTGCTACATTTTCGATGGTTTCATCGGTGCAAATCGGCTTTTTGCAGCAATCGCAGTAGAATACGGGAATCGGCAGACCCCAATGGCGCTGGCGGGAGATGCACCAATCGGCACGCTCGCGTACCATGCTCTTGATGCGATCGCCACCCCACTCCGGCAGCCATTCCACCTTATCGCAGGCTTCTGCGGCGGCATCCTTAAAGGCGTCTACCGAGCAGAACCACTGCGGCGTTGCACGGAAGATGATCGGATTCTTACATCTCCAGCAGTGCGGATACTCGTGTTCAATTTGCGTGGAGGCAAACAGAGCGCCGGTCTCTTTCATATCAGCGAGAATTGCCTCGTTGGACTGGTCATAGCGCAAGCCCGCAAACTTCCCCGCCTCCTCAGTCTGGTATCCGCGGTCATCTACGGGAACCAGCGGCGGCAGACCGTAACGGCGGCAGGTGATGTTATCGTCGGCACCAAAGCCGCCCGCCGTGTGCACGCAACCGGTACCGCTATCCATGGTAACGTAATCCGCAACCACCACCAAGCTATCGCGATCCAGGAACGGATGCTGTGCGGTCATGTATTCAAAGTCCTGACCCTTGCGGCGTGCAAGAATTTCATAGCTCTCAATACCGCCCTCCAGCATGGTCTTGCCGCAAAGCGCCTCGGCTACAATGTATACCTCTCCGTTATCTGCCTTGACGATCACGTAATCCTCCACGGGATTGAGCGCGATTGCCTGGTTTCCCGGCAGCGTCCAGGTCGTGGTCGTCCAGATGATAAAGTAGGTATTGGCAAGATCGCACACACCTGCAAGCTTGCCTGCATCGTCCTTGACGCGGAACTTGACGTAGATAGAAGTGCAGGGATCGGTCTGATATTCGATCTCCGCCTCTGCCAGCGCGGTCTCGTCGTTCGGACACCAGTACACGGGCTTGAGTCCCTTGTAGATGTAGCCCTTTTTATACATTTCGCCAAACACCTTGATCTCGCGTCCCTCAAACTCCTTGTTCATGGTCAGATACGGATGATCCCAATCACCGCTGACGCCAAGGCGGATAAACTGCTCCCTTTGCTTGTCCACAAAATCCTGCGCAAACTTGTGGCAGGCACTGCGGAATTCGGGAATCGACATATTTTTGCGATTGAGCTTATTTTGCTTGATAATTGCAGATTCAATGGGCATACCGTGGTTATCCCAGCCGGGGATATAAGGAACACGGAAGCCGGACATTGCGTGAGACTTGTTGATAAAGTCCTTCAAAATTTTGTTCAACGCGTGCCCCATGTGGATGTTCCCGTTCGAGAACGGGGGGCCGTCGTGCAGAATGTACAAGGGTTTGTCCTTGGCATTTTCCTGCATTTTGTTGTAAAGATCGATCGAATCCCAATATTTCAGCATCTCCGGCTCTCTCTGCGGCAGACCTGCGCGCATCGGGAAATCGGTATTGGGTAGATTTAGCGTAGAGGTATAATCCTTTGCCATATTCTTCTCTCCTATTTTCAATCCTTGCGGATATAATTTACCAATCAGCAGCAGCGAAAACAAAAACGCCCCACAGCACTTGCCATGAGACGGAAAATCCGCGGTACCACTCATATTCGCAATCCCATAAGGGTTGCGCACCTTTTCAAAGGCTCGTAACGAACCTCCCAGACTTTAACGCAGCCATACGGATGTGTCTACTGGGCTACCGCCGTTCGCCACACCGACTCGGGAGTGATCCTGATCGAAGCCATACTCACTGTGCGCTTTCACCAACCGCGCACTCTCTGTAAGCTTTCCTGCCCCAAAGCTCTCCGTCAACGTCATTGGAATAAGTATATCACACTTTTTGTTTTTTGTCAACGGAATTTGAAAAAGTTTTGTTATAAATGAAGAAAAAAGTCCCGAATTTCTTGACAAATCGGAAAAAGAGTGTTAGAATATAAAAAAATGCGGAGGTATTGAAGAATGAAAATCAGCGTCAGCACCGGGTGGCTGGAAAAAAAGCTCGGTACACAAAAAATGTTTCGGATGATGAAGGAAGCAGGCATCGACGCCGCCGACTACGGCTTGAGCAATTGGATTCCCAATATAGAAGCACTCAAGCAGATGGACGACTACAAAAGAAGCGACGAGGAAGTCATCGCCCATTATACTGCCGTACGCAAAATGGCGGAGGCAGAAGGCATTGAAATTTACCAAACGCACGCAATTTTTGGCGCATTTGCCATTTGCGATACCCCCGAATACCGCGACATTACGCGCAAGCATATTCTTGCCACGTATGCGCTGGGCGCCTGCTACACGGTCATTCATCCCATCGCCACGCCGGGGCGCATTATGGACGAGAAAAAGGAAGAATGCTTTGCATACAATCTGGATCTGTTCCGCGCCATGCTTCCCCACCTGCAAAAATACGGTGTAAAGATTGGCGTAGAGCCGATGTGGACAAGAGACCGGGACGGGATCATCCGCCCCACCGTTTGCTCCCGCCCCGAGGAGATCCTGGAATTTATCAACGTACTGGGCAACGAGCATTTTTGCGCTTGCTTTGATTACGGTCACGTTGCCTTGACGGGAAATGACACGGGGGACACAGTTGGCGGTGCAATCCGCAAGCTGGGAAAGGCGATGGAGATCGTACACATTCACGAGGTAGACGGGATACAGGATAACCACACGGCGCCCTACTCCTTCCATGGCACAATGGATTGGGAGGACATCATCGCCGCCATGCATGAGATCGGCTATGCCGGAACTGTGAACTTTGAAGTTGGCGGACAATATTACGCAAAATACCCCGAACGGTTGTTGCCGGAGGCGTTGCGCCACCTCGCCGCAATCGGAAAAGATATCATCGGATAAATCATACCGACACGTTTTTTGGGGGGAACTTTTGGAAAAGGACGCGTTTTTTGTGGGGGACTTTTGAAAAAGTCCCCCACACCCCTCAAAACTTTTAACGCATAAATGAAAATAACGAGGCGGGGCTGTTTCTGCCTCGCTTTTTCATTTTGAGATTAAAGTGATCAGCAAGCTAACAGACGGGAAGATTCGCTGCCGCAAGCATTCAGGGACCACTAACCCTGAATGCTCCATGAAGATGTTTGTCCTCGTACTTCAATCTCTAAATACGCCATGAGATGCGCCCTCTCACCACTCTGCGGAGGTTTCGCTACGACTCGGTCACGTTCGCGTTCTTATTGCGGCTCACATCGCTTCGCTACTCCCGGAGGGAAAGCCTTAGATCGAATCGCACGCGGTTGATGCAAGTTGTTTGTAGATCCCGCTGCTTCGCATCGCCCTACGGGTTCGACTGGCGAGCTTGCGAACCCTCGCAGAGATGGACATAGGAAATGATGCATCGTAGAGCATTTGGGGTTAGTGGTCCCCAAATGCTCGCGGAAGCTATTGTTCTGTCTGTGCGCTCGAAAAAGACTTTTGAGCCTACATAAACGAACGAGGCAGGGACTTTCCTACCTCGTTATTTTCATTTATGCGTTAAAAGTTTTGAAGGGGTTTGGGGGAAACTTTTTCAAATGTTTCCCCCAAAAAACGCGTTCCTTAACCGAGTCTTTTTTTAATTTTCCACAAAACTGACTACCGGTTTTTAAGCTTTCACAGCATAAAGCCGCGAATAAAGTCGCGTGTAAACGCAACGCCGGCGTCTCCCAGCTCTCCGCGCCAGGTGGCGGAATGAGGCTCAATGCTCAGGTCGCCGTCATAATGACGTGCGTACAAAATGGAAAACAGAGGTCTCCAAAGAATATCATCCATTCCCGCAGGCGGATCATCCACTTTACGGCTCCCCGCATGCGTGGTTCCCTTGATGTGGATATGTGCCACACGCTCCCCCCAATCGGAAAGCTGCGCAAGATAATCCTCGTTCCGGTTGTATGCGTGCGAAGCATCAAATTTAATGTACAAATCCTTCAATTCACCCAAAACGATCTTCCAATGTTCGGGAGACACCACAAAGTTGTTCCAGTTGCAGTTTTGAATCGCAACCCTGATATTTTTTCCTGCGGCGTGCTCGGTCAGCATACCGAAAAAGGAGATTGCATTTTCATAATTGCGGAACAGGCTGACACTATCATCGTAGTTACAGCCACAAACAAATGTCTTTGCACCAAGCTCCGCCGCAGTATCCAAAAGTGCACGGTACTGTGCCGCCTTTTCGGTGTTGAGCGTTCCGTTTTCTTGAACGCTGTGGTTCCAACGCCCCACGCAGGAAACGTCAATTCCCGTGCGGGCAATTTGCACTTTAACATCATCTTTTGCCGCAATCAGGGCATCGGCGTCCTCTGCATTGTTGCAGCAGATTTCAACAAAATCCAAACCACTGTTTCGAACCAGGTCGAATCCTTCGGCGGTGTAATTGTTTTGAATTCTTCCGAGTCTCATAGAAAAGTTTCCTTTTTATTTCATTTTAAAAAGCGCTCCGCTCAATTTGCAGAGGGTTGCTCCAGCTTCAGTTTTTCAATGATCGTTTGCACGGCGTGATCCATATAATCATTTTCCATCAGCTCAATCATGCCACGGTCAACCAGCGCAGAAAGCTTGGGATCCATCGGGATGCGTGCCAACAGATCGTAGTTGAACTTTTGGGCGACCTCCTCAATGTGGCTCTCTCCAAACACCTTGATCTCCTTGCCGCAATCCGGGCACTTGACGTAGCTCATATTCTCTACCAACCCCAGCACCGGGACGTTCATCATCGACGCCATGTTAGCCGCCTTGCTGACGATCATAGAAACGAGATCCTGCGGACTGGAAACGATCACAACGCCGTCCAGGGGCATGGTCTGGAACACGGTCAGCGGTACGTCGCCCGTTCCGGGAGGGCAATCCACCAAAAGAACGTCTGCGTTCCAGATCGTGTCCTTCCAGAATTGCTGAACCGTTCCGGCAATGATCGAGCCGCGCCAGATCACGGGCTTGGTCTCGTCGGAGCCAAGCAACAAATTGACCGACATGACATCGATCCCGGTTGTGGTAGAAGGCGGGATCATACCGTTATCGTCGCCGTAGACCTCTACGCTGTGCATTCCAAACGCCTTCGGAATCGAGGGTCCCGTAATGTCGGCGTCCATAATCCCAACCTTATATCCTTCTCTTTGCAAAAGCACTGCCAGCATGGAGGTAACGAGAGACTTACCAACACCTCCCTTTCCGCTAACAACGCCGATGACGTGCTTGACCTCGCTCAGGGCGTTTGCGGGAATCTGCATGCTTTGCTGTTTTTCGCGTGAGCTGCAATTACTGGAGCAGCTTGAACAATCGTGAGTACATTCTGACATTTTGATCTTCCTTTCTTATCTATCCAAAACTTGCGGTTGATACATCCTTATTATTATACACCTCTTCGTGAAAGAATGCAAGCCCTTTTGAAAAAAAAGAAGGGTGCCTCAAACGATAAGATCAAGACACCCTTCGTATAAATCCACGGCAGGCTTTTTTATTTTGCCGTATTTTCTTTGTGACCTGCATACCGACTCAAAATGCGGATCGCAAAATCAAAGGACTTCGTATTGACACTGTACAGCACAGCTTTGCCCTCATTCCGTGATTTAATAACACCATATTTGAGCAGCGTCATTAAATGATGGTAGGCAGTCGAGCCCGAAAATTCACAAGCCTTTTCCAAATCCTTACAAGTAATTTCGCCTCTCTCCGACATCACCTCCAATATTTTCAGTCGGCTTTCCTCTGCCAAAGCAGAGCCAAATTCACTCAGCTTGATGGAGGTTTTCTGCTCTTGCAGATATTCCACAGCATCCTCATAGTTATACCCCAGCAGATATACGACGCCTTCTTCTACAGGGGTAAACAGCAAGCAGTCTTTGTTGAGCAAACAAAAGGAAAGATACCGTTCTTTTTCTTCTTTTTCAGAAAAGAACAATTCGTTCACCGATTTCAGCTGACTTATCAGGTTCTCCATCACCAAACCGTTGTACAGATCCAGGATTCGAAAATAGTTCTTTTCATAGTAACTGAAAAGCTGACGCTCCTTCGAAATCAACTCATACTTCAACTGCTGAATATACCAGTGCGGCTCGGTAAAAAAGTCATAAAGTCGGCTCTTTTCCGTATCCGAATAGGTCGATTTTCGAATGACCCGAAAAACTGCCTTGTCCGAATCCGCACATTTTTCAATCTCATCCTCTGGCAGCCAATGGAAATAGTATTTGATCATCCTTTTTACTACATCCCTTGTATCCGACAAAGCGTTTTGAATATAGGGTAAATTGTAGTTGCTCAACGCTCTGCTGTTGCTTTCATGAAAATAATTCAATGTCATAAAACAATAGCCATGATCCAGAACATGGAAAAAGATATACAGATCATCCAGAATGGGAGCAAATTCATTCAACGTTTTCGCATAAACGATCTTGTCCTCATCTCTGATCGGAAAATTCTCTTCGCAATATTCTCGGTTAAAATTCCAGAAAAATATAAAAAATAAATCGAATATATACCCGGGGTCTTTCAGCAATTTGAGTTTTTGCATTTTTTCAATTCCTCGCTTTTCATTAATTTTCTATATCATTATAACATTTTAAATTCAAAAAATCAATAGCTTTTGCATTTTTTCGCCAAAAAAAATGTAAAAATCAAAGCATTGACCGTGCTTTTTTACTTTCTCTATTCTGCTATATCACAATCAGAAAAAGCTGTCAAAATAAATTTAATTTTTAGCAAGAAATTCGATATTATTGACATTACAATATTGAAATTGCTTTAAAAATGTGGTATAATATAGTAAAATCAAGTATTTTGGAGAATTTATGAGTACCTTATTTTTGATTTTTCCTGCACAATCCGCTTGCTCCGTCACAACCAACTGCCCCTCGCTGTGCAGCTTGCTTGCTCTCAAGTACGGCAGCTATGTGACAGAACATCCCGCAGATGTGGGCGTTGCAATCACCGCTTTCAAAGGTGAAAACGGCTATACCGTTTCTACACCGCATGGAGAGCAGCAAACCGATACGCCACTATCTGTAATTGACCGCTACCTGTTCGGCATTGCAGACTACGCCCCCACAATTTTTGCCCTGCACGGTGCCGCCGTGGAATGGCGCGGCGGTGCGTATCTCTTCCTTGCCTCTACAACTGGGGGCAAAACCACATTGGCAAGCTATCTGACCTCCCGCGGCTGTGCTTATCTGACCGACGATTGCATCCTGCTCGAGCGTGAAACCCTTCTCGTCCAACCGTACACGGCACCAATCCAGCTCCGCGACGGTGGCATGGAGGTCTTGCAAAAATACAGCGCCGTGCCGGACGGAGTGCAAATCCTGCAGGAGGGCAATTTTCTGCGTCGGTTCGTTTACACCCCCGCACACTGTGCCAAACAGGCCGTACCGCTGAAGAAGATCTTTTTCATTCAGCGCAATGAGTGCGAAAATTGCTTACTCCCCATGAATACAAACGAGCGTATGATGTCGCTCATGCAAGCACCGATTACAAACTATACGGTAACCGGTGACTATCTGCGCTTTTTGTCACGCCTTGCAAAAGCCGACTGTCAAATTTTGCGCTATTGCGATATGGATTTTGTAAAGGAGCTGATTCAAAATGGATAGACCTTTGCAGGATAAAGCGTTGCAGTATAAAATTCTGACCGCCGCCCTGCACAGCGGGCGGGACATTTCCCTCACCGTAACCGGAATCAGCATGAATCCCCTGATGTACGAGGGAGATTGCGTTACGGTTCGCCGCGCCGATACCTATTCCGTTGGCGACGTCCTGGTATTCTTTTATAAGGGCGAGATTTTAATCCACCGCTTATTGAAAATCCAAAACGGCAGGTACTTTTGCAAGGGAGACAACGCCCTTCGCTTAGAGGACATGACGTCGGATCAGATTGCCGGAAAAGCCATTTTGCTGAATGGACAATCACTGCCCCAAATGCCCGACACAACCGTTGCATTGTCGTATCTGGTCAATCGCACCTTTCGCGCGTGCGGCTACAATGCAAAAATCACCAAGCAAAGCGGCATTTACCGCTTTTATCATCAAATTTTATGGAAAGTTGAGGACAAAACAATGAAGTACAAAAAGAACGAAAGCATGGATTACATCCCCTCCGACGAAACCTCTTTGGCGGTGTTCGACCCCGAAACCGGTGACACACACTTTTTTGACGAGACCGGAATTGACATTCTCACCATTTTGGACGAACCGTGCGACCTGGAAACTCTGTTGGAAAAGCTGTGCGAGATCTACGATGCCACACCGGACGGCATCCGCTCCGACGTGGAGGAATTTTTAGCCAAATGCATTGCAACAAAGGTTGTTGAAGTGCTATGAACATCAAAACCGTTTACATCGAAATTACAAACCGTTGCAACCTGAACTGCCGCACGTGCTACAATCGCTCCGGGCTGAACCGTACGACGCACGAAATTCCGCTTGACGGCTTGGAAGCAATCCTGCAAACCACCGCACAGTACGGTGCCAACCGTTTTCTCTTTTCCGGCGGAGAGCCCTCTCTGCACTCCCAATTCCATCAAATTCTGGAAATGACCGACCGTTATCCGCAAGCCTCTTTTGGATTTGTAACCAACGGAACCAACGGTGATGCAGTGTGGATCGACTATTTGAATTCCCACGATAATCTCACCTTGCAAATCAGTCTGGACGGCTCCGACGAGGAGCAAAACAGCCTCACACGCGGCATAGGCAATTTTGAAAAAACACTTCGCTTTGCACAACAAATCAAAAATCCAAACCTGAAACGGCTTTTGAAAATGGTCATTTCGCAAAGCAATCTTTCAGATGTCGAAAGCTTTTACCGTCTGGCAATCTCGCTGGGATTTACACCGGAGTTTGCGTTCATTTACAAATCCGGCAACGCAACCGATGCATGGGAGAACAAAATGCTCTCTCCACAGCAAAAGCTGAAGGTCTTGAAGCTGGTAGACAAACTGAACCATGCTTACAAAACAGAGGCCTTGCTCCCGCGCTGCACGGTTGCCTGCCCGTTTGTATTCGGCACCGACAATCTGTCAATTTGCATCAAAACGGACGGCTCAATACAACCCTGCCAATCGCTCTATGCCCCGGAATTTACCATTGGAAATATTTTCGATTTCAAAGAAGAAGCCTTTCTCAAAAATTTGGACCGTATCACCGCACTGGCAAAGCAACGCGCCGCCACCGATTTTGGCTGCCAAAAGTGCCTTTTGAAGGATGTTTGCAAAAGGGGATGCATGGCAGAAGCTTATCACACGAGCGCAAACCCGCTTGGAAACGACGAAAGCTGTATGTATCGCAAGCTCCAATTTTTGGATTTTGAGATCAAAAAGAATGCAAGCCGGGCATCAATCGGTTAATGCCGGCTTGTTTCCCCTGCTTTCATAACCTTTCATTTTCAAAAAGTGCATCCTCAATCACATCCATCAAATGGTCAGGACTCACTTGATTCGCGTTGCACAAATTGACAAGGCTTTGTACAAACGATTGATTCGTGCTGACATTTTTGATGCAAGGAACACTTTGATTTTTGACACCGATTCCGTAAACATCAAATTCTTGATCGGAAATTTCAGTATCGCAAATTCTGCTTAGCAGCAGATAATATTGATACAGCATGATAATAACTCCTTTGGTAAAGAACTTCTTTTTCAAAAGATCCTTTACTGCAATCTCACCAAAATTTATTACTAACTCGTAAGGACGAATCTCCAAGCCTTTACAAAGCTGATCCAGCTTATCCACGCCAAAATTCTCGACGTAGTTTTCTATTTTGCTGATATCCTTTTGTTCCATTCCGGCTTTATCGGCAGCTTCCCGTTGAGATAAATTGAGGCGTTTGCGACAGCTCTTTAAATTATTGCCTATGATTTTTCGCAGCACTATGCTTCACCTCCATGGCAATATTATAAATCATAACTCTGTTAAAATCAATGCCTTAAACGGTATATTTCTACAAAAATTAAAAAATAAGTCATTTTATCGACAAAATCGCCTTGTTTTTCATTGGTGTAATATCAAAATCAAAAAGGAAGAAAAACAAAATGAATCAAGATCAAATATTGGCTTGCTTGGCAGAAACATTGAAAAAAGATCCCGAAGAACTTCAAAAGCTCGATCCGGATGCCTCACTCTCTACAGTGGGAATGACCTCCCTAAGCTTTATTTCCTTTATTGTAAAAGTGGAAAGCGAATACAACATCGAAGTACTGGACAGTGATCTGATCTTCGAGAATTTTGAAACTGTCAACAAGCTGTTTCAAACGCTCTCCAAATATTTTCCAAGCGAAACACCTATAAAAAAGGTTTTGGTCTTGGATGCGGACAACGTTTTGTGGAAGGGCATCAGCGGTGAAGAACCGCTCCTGCTCGACGACAACGTATTGATGTTCCAAAATACTTTGCTGGAATTGTACAACCGCGGGGTTCTTCTTTGTCTTTGCAGCAAGAACCGACCGGAATTGATCGAGCAAGCGTTCGCCTTGCCCGAAATGCAACTGAAAAAGGAGCATTTTGCTGTTTTTCTGGCAAACAGAACTGACAAAGCAACCAATCTGCGTGCAATCGAGGAGGAGCTGAATCTCTCGTCCGACAGCTATGTATTTGTCGATGACAGCGATTATGAATTGGGATATGTTCAATTAAATATCCCAAAGGTGGAATGTATCAAAATGGAATATCCCACGCCCAACAGCTTTTTTGAAAGGCTCTCTTCCCTGTTTGCGAGCGTACAAGCCACAACCGATTTGAACCGCACGCAGCTGTATCGCGAGCAGAAAGAGCGGGAAAAAGAGAAAAAAGCCTTTACCAGCATTCAAGCATACAACGCCTCGTTGAAAACCGTACCAATCTGCCGTAAAGCTTGCACAAAGGACTGTGCACGTTTGGCAGAGCTTTCGGTACGGACGCATCAATTCAATCTTTCGGCGGTCGGATACACTGAAGAAATGCTGAAAAAGCTACTGGAGGATCCCGATCATGTAGTGTTTTCTCTTTCGGTTAGCGACAAATATGGTGATATGGGTATTGTTGGCATGGCGGTGTTGTACCGAAAAACCATTGAGGCTTTTATGCTCTCCTGCCGGGTATTTGACCGCGATTTGGAGCTAGTCTTGCTTGATGAGATCAAAGCATGTGCCGGTGAGGTGCTGTACGGTGTTTACCGTGAAAACGATAAAAACCGCCAATTTGCCAACTTTTACAGCAACAACGGGGTATTTACGGTATGAAAAATCAAGAGATCATCGCAAATATTCGCACGCTGGTGCAAAACGGAACAGTAACAGCCGATATCAGCGCGTTGCTTTTGCGGCATGGCTGTTTCGGGCTGTTGTCAAAGCTCCCCGACTCGCCCTACAAGCAACAAATAGCTTTGTCGCGTGGATTGAACGGGATTGCAGTGCGAGAACGCTACAAAGCGTGCGCACCGTTATTTGCGCAAAGTGAAATCCCCTACGCGGTAATCAAGGGGGCGGTATTGTCACAAAGGCTTTACAAGGATCCGTTTTTGCGTTCATCGGGCGACATTGACATTTTGATCCATCGGCGTGACACTGACCGTTTAAAGGAGTTGCTTTTGGCAAACGGCTTTGTGCAAGGCCGTGTAACGAAGCACGGGATTGAACCTTTCAGCCGCCGCGAGATTGTTTTTCAGGCTACGATGAGCCACCAAACCGCACCGTACGTTAAAAAAACAGGCAATAAGCTATGCCCTTACATCAATTTGGATGTTAATACGGATATTTTGTGGGGAGAAAGCGGCGTGCATACCGACATGGACGCGGTGCTCTCATGTGCCATTCCGGGGCAAGTTTTAGACACCTCAATTCAAGTGCTCCGCCCGGAAATGGAGTTTCTTGCGCTTTGCCTGCACCACTACAAGGATCTCAACTCTCTCTTTTTGCTCAGCCAAGGAAGATATCGCTTGGGTCTGTTTTGCGAGCTATACGAGTATCTTTGCATGGTACGTCCGGATGCGCAACGCTTGCAAGAGCTGTGCCGTGCGCTGGGGGTTGGGCAATATTTGTACGTTTGCGTATTTCAAGTGCGGGAAATTTTTGCCGACGAGAAATTGGACGAATATCTTTCGGTGCTCTCGCCTTTTCGAAATGAGGAGATTTTGGAGACGTTCGGGCTTGCCGATTCGGAGCGGCACGTGTGGGAGATTCCCCTTTTTGAGCGGTTGTTTCATCCCGATCTGCCCGCTTACGTGCAAAGCAAGCTGTCGCCTGCGGAGCGTGAAAAGGTGGCTATCAATCGGGAATTGATGTGATTTTGGCATGATTTTAGCGCAATTTTGCGCGATTTGGCTCAATTTTGCGCGATTTTGCGCGATTTTGCGCGATTTTGTGGGGAACTTTTGAAAAAGTTCCCCACACCTCTCAAAACTTTCAATATAGGGAAAGTAAAAAACAGAGCAAATTCAGCGCTCCGTTTCGCAGTTGGAAACGGGCGTTTTTCTTTTTTTGCACAGACAAAACGAGCAACGACTCACGCCGGCAGAATTTGATTTTATTGGAATTTTTTTACTTTATTGGCAGAAATTATGCTAAAATTTTGACTCTTTTTTGAGCCTTTTTGGAGTCTTTTTTAGCATTTTTTAGCCAATTTTGGGCGTTTTTCACACTTTGTTCACAAGTTTTTTTGCCTTCGCAGTAGCCATTTCTGTTTATTCCGCTCCATAAGGAGCAGAGTTAGAATTTGAGCAGAATTAACGAAAAAATCCGTAGACGCAAATTCCCTCATTGGAAGAAGCAGCTATTTCAATATATTCATCTCTTGCTATATTTGTTAAAGTTTCAAGCAGCGGTTTTATCCAGTTTTTTTTCATAAAAGATACCTTTTTTTACCATTTGAAAATTTTTTGAAAACTTCGATCGCAGTATCAAAGCAACTTCGATTGATACTATACAAAATCGTTTTTTGATCATTGCGCGTCTTCAATAATCCCGCGCGCAACAAAATAATAACATGGTGATAGATGGTGGAACCGGTGGAATCTAAAATTCTTTCTAACGTTTTGCAGGTGGTTTCTTTTTCTTCCAGCAAGTAGAGTAAAATTTTCACTCTGGTTTCCTCAGCCAGCGCTTGTCCAAAGTTTTCGATATCAAACGTGGAACTAAGCATCGACGCAAACTCTAAAGTAGCTAAAAATTCATAGCCAAGAAGATAAAAATATCCGTCGTTTATCGCGCAAAACCTATAATGATATTTGTTCAATATACAGTAAGATACATATAATTCATCTTCGTTTTTCGGGACTTGAATTTCGTGATTATTATCCGAATATTTACACAAAAGTTCATACGTTGTCTGACTATAGACATCCAATATTTTTTGATAATTTTCCTTATAGTACTCGTTTAAAAGAACTTCCTTTTTCATCAACTCGTGGTGTAGCGTTTGAATATAGGTTGCGGGGTCGATGAAAAATTCGTACAGATAGCCCTTTTCTTCTTGAGAATAGTTGGAGCGCTTGATTTGTGAAAATACGGCATCTCTTTCAGCGACACAGCGTTCGATCTCCTCGTCGTTCAATTCCGAAAAATAGAATCGAAGCAGGTTGCGAATCATGCGTCCGTGATCGGATAGCTCTTTGAGCATGAACGAAAAATCGAACGTGGTAGCAAACTGTTCCTGGTAGGGATAGAAATAGGCTTGCGGAAGAAATGCGAGGCCACCTTCGTTGGCGTGGAAAAAGAGGTATAACTCGTCGGGAATCTCTCCAAATTGGCGCAACGCATCATTATAATATTGGATGCGTTCCTCCTTTTTTTCGTCCTCCGGAATTTCGCGGATATAAAGATCCATATTAAACTTTAAGAAAAAGATAAAATTCAAATCATGCAAAAAGCCCGGATTGCGCAACAGTTGTATTTTTGGCATTTTGTCCCTTCCTTTCTTTTTTTTGTGCCATTAGGACACTTGGTATTTTTTTGCCTGCGTGCGGTACATTTCGGCGTATTTGCCGTTTTGTGCCATCAGCTCGTCGTGCGAGCCGCACTCCGCTACGCGGCCGTTTTCAAACATATAGATGCGATCCGCCATGCGTGTGGTGGACAGCCGATGCGAGATAAAAATGACGGTTTTATCCTTGGCGCTCTCCATGATGGACTGGTTCAAAAGATACTCCGAGATCGGATCCAGTGCGCTGGAGGGTTCATCCATGATGATCAGGTCGTACGGGTGTGCAAAGGTGCGCGCGATGGCGACTTTTTGCGTCTCGCCGCCCGAAAGACCGACGCCGTTGCGGTCAAATTCCCGCGTTAAGGGAGAGTGAATCCCCTGTGGCATGGTTTCGGCTTTTTCGGCAAAGGACGCTGCACGGAGCGCTGCCCAGACAGCCTCGTCATCTTGCTCGGTGACCTCATCGCCCATTACGTTTTCTGCAAGCGTTGCGGCAAACACGTGATAATCCTGGAACACTGCGCCGATGTGGCGGCGGTAGGCTTCAGGATCCAGTTCGCGCACGTCCTGTCCGTTGTAAAGAATGGCGCCATCGGTGGGGTCATACAAGCGCATCAAAAGCTTGATCAGCGTTGTTTTACCCGCTCCGTTATAGCCGACAAAGGCGATCCGTTCCCCTTTTTTGATTTCCAGATTCATCTGCTTCAACACGGCGTTTTCGGCGGATTGATCCTTGGTGAAGGGGTAAGAAAAACGGAGATTTTGCACTGTGAGCGATTCGAACGGCGGGATGTTGGTGATTTTGCCCTTGATTTGCGGTTCGTAATCGACAAAGCGGCGGAATTTTTCGACGTAGAGGCTGTGCTCGTTGAATTTTGTGAAGTAGGTGCCGATTTCGTCAATTGTCCAGTAGAGCTTGAAGGTTGCATTCAGGCTTGCCGAAAAGCTACCGAGCGAGAGCGTGGGATCCACCAGATAGCGCACGATGAGATACCCGGTTACGCCCGCATATGGCACGGCTGTGGTGAACAGCATGGTAAACATGGACAGCGCGAAGATTTTGCCTGCATATTTGTTCAGGCATTTGATCTTTTCGTCGGTTGTTTCGGAGTACTGCTCCCGCAGGCGTTGCGCGATCTTTCCCTGACGAAGCTCCTTGGCATGATCGGGCATGTAAAAGATGCGGTCGATGTAGCTTAATTTTCGATTGAGCGGGTTGAGCTCCAGGGATTGCTCGTACCGAATTTTATTTGTGCGGAATTTTACCACCAGACCCATAGCAACCGAGAACAAAAGCACCAGCGCGACAATCCAATCCATCGAGACCAGCAAGACGATAAGCACGGCACTGGCGAAAATACGGTTGATAAAAATGCTCAGATTTTCCATAATCAGTGCGACGCGCGCGTCCGACTCCCGAATTGCCCAGATGAAATCATCGTAAAATTCGGGATCGTCGTAACAGCTTTGATCAAGGCTTCTTGCCTTGCGGTAAAGCTCGCTCTGCATTCCCTCATGCAATTCCAATGCTGCGCGGGGACGATAAACGTTCAAGCGCCATTTATTGAACAGCTCGAATCCCCCGTTATACCCTGCCAGCAAAAGAGAGATGACCAGAATCTCGGTAAAGTCCACTCCTTGTTCGATGGCATCGAACAGATATTTGGTATAAAGAATGCCGAAAATATGCCAAAGACCGCGTCCGAAAGCCTCGCCAAGAGTTACCCAGATATAGCCCGGTGCATACCGAAAGGTATACTTGACCATGTACCAGAGGTTGCCGATAACGCGGCGGGGGCTATGCTTTTGTGGATTGAAAACTGCTTCTACCCTTTTGCTCATACCTTCACCGCCTCACTTTTATCATCTTCCGTATATGTATCCGCTTGCTTGTGCCACATATCGGTGTAAACGCCGTTTTGTGCCAACAGCTCTGTGTGTGTACCTTGCTCTTTGATTTTTCCGTTTTCGAAAAGATAGATGCGATCTGCAACCGTTGCGCTGGACAAGCGATGGGAAATGAAAATGACCGTTTTCCCCTCACATGCCGCAAACATATTGCGGTACATCTCCTGCTCGGCAATCGGATCAAGCGCCGAGGTCGGCTCGTCGAGAATGACGATCTCCTGCCCTCCCGCAAATACACGAGCGATAGAAATTTTTTGGGCTTCTCCACCCGAAAAAACAGCTCCGTCGGGATCGAACTCTTTGGTTACTGTCGTTTCAATTCCGTGACTGAAGCGATGTACTTTTTCGGAGATTCCACTTTGTTCCAATGCATACTCAACCATCGCTTCATCCTCTTTGGTCAGCGGTCCGCGCAGCATGACGTTTTCGGCAATGCTGGTTGCGAAAAGATGATAATCCTGGAAAACGGTACCGTACAAATCGCGATATGAGGAAAGACGGTACTGCTTGATATTTTCACCGTTGAGCAAGATATCTCCTTCGCTTGGATCGTACAGGCGCAACAGCAGCTTGATCAGTGTGCTTTTTCCGGCTCCGTTATGCCCTACGATTGCAATCTTTTCACCGGCGTGAATTGTAAGGTTCACGTCTTGCAGCGCCGCGGTTTGCTGTCCCTCATAGGAAAAGCTGACGTTGCGCAGCTGCAGAGTTTGCATTTTGGGGGCTGCGGGGGCGGTTTCATCCTCGGCAATTTGCACCTCGTAATCCAGAAAAGTACGCAGATTTTCGATGTAAAGCGAGTTTGCATCCAAGTGCATAAAAACGGTTCCCGACTGGTTGATACACCGGGAAATCGTGGAAATGGAGTTGATAATGACAAAGCAATCTCCAAGCAGCATACTCTTTTGAACCAGCGTTTTGAATGCCGCCAAAAGGATGGCGCCGATGTAAACCACAATTTCACTGAGCACATCAAGGAAATATGCAAACCACATCATCGTAAAGCCGTACTTTTTGACAAGCGCCTTCAGATCGACAATGCTTTCGTGCATTTGACGGAACATCACGCGCCACAGATCCGTCAATCGCATCTCTTTGGAATAATCCTTGAGATAAAAGATGCGGCGGACGTAATCCTTTTTGCGTCCTGCGGCACGGTTGCGGGTTCGGTATTCGTAACCCAAACGGTTTTTGCGTTTTGCAATCAGGAGCGTATAGACCAGCGGCAGAGCGGCCAGAAACAAGAAGCTTGGGTGAATTGATACAATCAAGGCTCCCAGCGCCACGTTTTCGACGACGAGGTAAACCATATTGGAAAAATTACTCAAAACCGTGAATGCACGGTCGGCCGTTTCTCCAACTGCTTTTACGTAGGTATCGTAAAAATCCGGGCGTTCGAAGCAAGCAAGCTCCACTTCTGCCGCCTTTTTTTGCAACAGCTTTTGAATGTATGCGCTGACGAGCGGCCTATGCAGCTCCATATAACGGTTACGAAAAGCGCAGAAAATCATATAAAGCACGGAAAAGCCGAACATCAAGCCGACGTTGAGCAGGATGCGTTGCAGTTCCTGTCCTTCCTGCAAAGCGTTCAAGGCATATTTGTACAAATAATTGCCGATTAAAAAGCTATTGATTGCTCCAAGTACGTTTGAAAACAGGGTCATGATCAAAATGCCGGGGCATGCCCGATAGATCAGCCGTAACATATACTTGTTATTTTGCCAAGTCCTGTGCCAATCGATTTTATTATCCTTTCCCATGTGATTCCCCTTTCGTTTCGTAAATTCAGGCACCGAAAGCCTTGCTGAGCACAACCTTATTTTTGCGATTGGTTGTATGAAACACTTTAATTATAACACAAATTTTTCTATTTTTCAATAGACTTCATAACAAAAAATGTAAAATATTTTCAAATTTCTTAATTGAATCAAAATAAAAGGATACCAAAAATTGCGATTTTGCATTTTGGTATCCCTTTATTTTGATGGTTTAGTCTAATTTTCTTTGCTTGGTATGCGGTTGGCTTGATATCCCATTAAATATGGTGATTTTATTTGTGTAAAAAGGATTATTGGAATATCGGCTTGGGGTAAGAGGCTTTATCGGAGAGCACCAGTTCCATAATATCGGAAAAGCGCATCCATACGACGCGGTCAAAAAGCAGACGGTTAATGCGGTCTGCAACCTCATCCAGCACGCGAAGTCCCGTGCCGAGTCCGTTTGACATCAGGCTTTGCCAGTGCGTGCACAGGATCGGCCAGCCGTCCCTCTCCAGAACACGGATAATCTCACCGGATTTTCCGTCTTGTGTGATCAGCATATCGGCAACCGCGTGAATATACGCTTGGTCGGTGCGTGCAGTGTCGATGGTTTGCCAAATATGATCCCGCGTGGTGGCGGGAATGGAGACAACGGTGCGTTCCCCGTCCTCAAGTGCGATCCACGGTTTGGCATTTGGAACATCGCGGAGAGCACGCAAAAAGTACCATGCGTTTTTGCTTCCGCTGACCTCGTATACTGCCTGCGAGATGGAAGCGACGTACTCATCCTCGACCTCGATGCCAAAATTCCAGGGAGAGGTCACGCCGTAGGAAGAAAATCCTGCTTGCTTTAGTAAAGTGAGCGCTTTTGCGATATAAGGCGTTAGCGTGGTGCGATTCTGCGTGCTTGCCCAATCGCACTCCTTGATTCCCAGTGAGGCGCCCGTGGCAAGATCCACCGCCTGGTGGTGGGTCAAAAGCTCGGGACCGATTGTGAAGCTTGGCACGACGCGCGCTTTGACGGTATCGAGCCATTCCTGCAGATCGGCTTGGGCGACGCCCTCCAATCCGCTGACGATATCCCCTTTATTTCCGGGCATGGGGACCACGCTGAACTTCCCTTTGATGCTGTGCTTTTCTACAATATCGCAAAATTGAAACAAAAGCGAATTGGAAAAGGTGGGAATCAGCGGGCGACCGTCCTTGGTGGTGCGGGATTTTGCGTGCTCGTGATACACCGAAACGACGGGGGCGGGATCATCTATGATCAGGCTGATCGGGGTCTTCATAAAACATCTCCTTTCGGACTGCTTGGAAAAGCCACCGCAATTTGTACATTGGGGTGGCTTTTGGATTTACTTTTGATATTTTTTCAAGAATTCGGCGCTCATGCGCAAGCTGTTGAAGGGCGTATCATCAAAGTCGCCGTCCTGCTCAACAATGTAGTGCTTAACACCGATTTTTTCTGCGGTTGCGAGGATGGCATCCCAGCAGAGGTTTCCGTTGCCGATTTCAGCAAGCTGAATTTCGGGCGTTTTGGAGGAACGCGGGATTTTAACGGTATAATCCTTCAAATGCAGGATATCCACGCGGCCTGCCAGCTTTTCCATCCAGCCGCAAACGTCTCCGCCGCCGGCTGCGACCCATGCCGTATCCAGCACGAAGGAGATGTTTTGGGGATCGAACTCCTCTGCCATGATCTCAAGGATGGTCTTATAGCCGTCGATGCGCTCAAACTCGAAGCTATGGTTGTGGTAGGTCAGCTTAAAGCCCTCTTTGGCGTACTGCTCGGCTGCCGCATTGTAGGATTTGATGAAGCTTTTCAATCCGTCAAGACTGATGCGTGCCTCGTTGGGAAGTGCGCCGATACCGATGTTGGTGGTTCCCATCAAGCGATGTGCGCGAACCGTTTCCTCGGGATTGTGCAGGATTTTATCCAGCTTATAGTGCGTACCGATGATATGGATGCCGTTTTTGGTCAGCAGATCGACCAACGTCTGATCATCCAGATTGCTGTTGAACGTATGCGCCTCGGTATAGCCGAGCTCATGCAAGCGGCGGAAACTGAGGTTTGCGAACTCGGCATCCTTCATATAGTCGCGAATGGTGAAAAGCTGAAGTCCTAAATTTTGAAACATGATTTTTCCTCCTTTGGGGTACCTTTTTATGATAGTTTTATTATAAATCCTGGAAGCGTATTTGTCAAGAGATTTGACGATTTTTTTCACAAAAGAACAAAAAGTGATTGTTTTGGTAAAATTTCGGGTTGCAAATTTGAGGATTGATTAACTCTCGGTACGTGATCATTTATTTTTTAAAAAACGCTTGACGAAGGAATTTACATCTTCCTCATCCAGAAAAGGCAAATAGGGCGAAAGCGCGCCGATTCCTCCTTGTTCAAGAGCTTTGTTGGCACAAGTCAAAAGAGCTTCATCGCTCATGAATGGCAGTAGTTTGTTAATATCCTCTCCATTTGCAACCAGTTGCTCGGCAACAGCGTCGATTTTCTCATCACTCATGAACGGCAACAGTGTGGTAATATTCTCTCCGTTTGCGACAAGCTGCTCGGCAAGTTCATCAACGAATTCCTCACTGAGAAAAGGCAGCAGTGGAGAAATACTGTTGATTTCAAAATTAACCGATTCGGCAATTTTTTCGACCTGCTCCGGCTTTGCAATCGTTGCCGCTTCCACTAAAATATCCTTGGAGTAGCCTCCCATATCCTCGTAGCTTTCCTCGATGAGCTTTGATACTACAGGATTGTTTTTCCCGAGAAGCTCATCGATGGATACGTGGAATAATTCCGATAGCTCCGGTAATTTGGAAATATCCGGCATGGAATTACCCCGCTCCCAATTGGAAACGGCCTGGAAGCTGATTGCCAGTGCATCTGCCAATTCAAGCTGTGTCATGTTGTTCTTTTTTCTAAGCTCGGCAATTTTTTTGCCCACGTGTACGGTATCAAACATATGTTAAAATTCCTTTCTGCCGGTCCTTTGCCGGCATCTATATGATAACCGAAAATCCTCCCAAAAAACAGCAAGCAACCCTTGAATCGGCAAAAAAATGGAAAATCAAGCAACCGTTGAGTCATTTTTGCACAACAGACACAGATGAGACATTGGGTGAGAGGCTCGCGCATCAGGTCATACCGATCAGCAAGCCGATCAAATGCACGAACAATGCGGCGATCCATGCGATGATGCATTGCCATACCACGACGCCGATTGCCCATTTGGTACCAAGCTCGCGACGGATAGATGCGACTGCCGCCACGCAGGGGGTATACAAAAGGCTGAACACGAGCAGGCAGGCGGCGCTGAGCGGTGTGATAGCGGTGGCAACGCTCCCCTCAAACAGCACCTCCAAGGTGGAGACGACGCTTTCCTTTGCCATAAATCCACTGATCAGCGCGGTACAGATGCGCCAATCGCCAAGCCCGATGGGATACAGCAGAGGCGCGAGGATCCCCGCTAAGAAGGCAAGGATGCTATCCTCGGAGGACTTCACCAGGTTGAGGCGGAAATCAAAGCTTTGCAAAAGCCAGATAACGATGCTTGCGATCAGAATGACCGAAAAGGCGCGGTGCAAAAAGTCCTTTGCCTTTTCCCACAGTAGCTGTGCGACGCTTTTGGGGCTGGGCAGGCGATAATTGGGGAGCTCCATGACGAAAGGCACGGCTTCTCCGCGGAACAGGACCCCTTTATAGAGGAGCGCCACAAGGATACCGACCAAAATTCCAAGGATATATAAGCCCGACATGATGAGTCCCTTGTGTGACGGAAAGAAGGCATCAACAAAGAACGCATAGATCGGCAGCTTTGCCGTACAGCTCATGAAGGGGGTGAGCAAAACGGTCATTTTGCGGTCGCGCTCGCTGGGGAGGGTTCGGGTAGCCATAACTGCGGGCACGGTACAGCCAAAGCCGATCAGCATGGGGACGATGCTACGTCCCGACAGACCGATTTTGCGCAGAAGCTTATCCATAACGAACGCCACGCGCGCAATATAGCCGCTGTCCTCAAGCAAGGAGAGGAAGAAAAACAGGGTGACGATGATGGGAAGAAAGCTCAACACACTTCCCACGCCCGTAAAAATTCCGTCAATAACAAGACTGCGCAAGACCTCGTTTACACCGGCGCTGATCATCCATGCGGACGCCGCGTTGGTTACCCACTCCACACCCGTCTCCATCATTCCCTGCAGCCATGCACCGATAACGTTGAAGGTCAGATGGAATACGAGCACCATAATCAGGATAAACGATGGGATTGCCGTATACTTGCCCGTAAGGATGCGATCAATTTTTTGAGAGCGCTTGTGTTCCCTGCTCTCCCGTGGCTTGGTGACTGCCTGCTCGCACACCTTGCCGATGTATGAAAAACGCATATCTGCAATCGCCGCGCTGTGATCCAATCCACGCTCGGCCTCCATTTGCAGAATGATATGCTCCAACATTTCCTTTTCGTTGGAATCCAGCTTCAGCGCCTTTAAAACGAGCGGATCCCCTTCGACCAATTTGCTGGCGGCGAATCGAATGGGGAGGTCTGCATTTTTGGCATGATCGTCGATTAAGTGGATGATGGCGTGCAAGCAACGGTGCACTGCTCCCTTGTGATTGGTTCGATCGCAAAAATCGCGAACGGTTGGGCGTTCCTGATAGGATGCAATGTGGATCGCGTGCGCAACCAGCTCGTCAATTCCCTGATTTTTTGCAGCGGAGATTGGAATGACGGGGACACCCAAAAGTTGCTCCATGACATTGACATCTATGTAACCGCCGTTTCCATTGACCTCGTCCATCATATTCAAGGCGACGACCATGGGAACATTCATCTCCAAAAGCTGCATCGTCAGATACAGATTGCGTTCGATATTTGTGGCATCGACAATATTGATGATTGCGGTTGGCTTTTGCTCCAGCACGAAATTTCTGGAAAGGATTTCTTCGCTACTGTATGGCGACATGGAATAGATGCCGGGAAGATCGGTGACCGTCGCGTTGGGATAGCCCTTGATTGCTCCGCTTTTACAATCTACGGTGACACCGGGGAAATTTCCGACGTGCTGATTGGCGCCTGTGAGCTGATTGAACAGTATGGTCTTTCCGCAGTTCTGGTTTCCGACCAGAGCAAAGCTTAACGCCGTTCCCTGCGGCAGAGGCTCGCCATCCTCTTTTCGATGGTATTTACCGGATTCTCCGAGACCGGGATGCGATGTCTTTGTCTTTTTTGCTGGGGGGATTTTCTGCTCGCTCTTCCCTGCCTCGATCGGCTTGATCTCAATTTTTTCTGCATCTGCTACGCGGATGGTCAGCTCGTAGCCATGGATTTTCAACTCGATGGGATCCCCCATTGGTGCCAGCTTTACGACCGTAACCTCGGCACCGGGAATCATTCCCATATCAAGAAAATGCTGTCGCAGAGCGCCCTCGCCACCGACCGAGCAAATTACGGCAGATTTTCCGATGGGAAGCTCTTTTAATGTCATAACCATTCCTCACTTTCGCCTTACAAAGAGGGTTCGCTTTCGATGTGATCCTCATGTTCTTCTTGCTTTCCTATTATACTGCTTTTTCGCCACTTTTTCAATAGGTGTGGGGGAATTTGTAAAAATAAAGTGAAAGCATTTCCGCGAACGAAAATGCTTTCATTTGAAAATAAAATTTGTTATACCAAGCTCGTTTTCTTCAATACGAGATTGCTGACAGCGCCAAGCCCCAACGCAAACAGTACACCGCCTACGAGGCACAGAATCACGTTCATCAAGCCTGCATTGAGTGGCGAGATCATGGAAACCATCATAAAGAGCAACATTCCCGCACCGAGAGAGCCGCAGATGGAAAGCCATGCCTTTTGCTTTGCCGCCACGCTGACCAGCACGAAGATGGCAACGAACACAAGCATGAGAAAGATTTTTGCAAGGATACACATGACAAGATTGGCTACGGTCAGTCCATGAAGGTCAAAGGACAGACCCACGATGGCGCCGCCGAGCATTGCACCGATGAAATATGCGATCAGCATCAGCGCTCCGCAAACAAAGCCGGCGAAAGTTTTGGAAATGACGTACTCCCCTTTTTTTGCACGGACGGTGAAGAGGTTTTTGGCATATCCGCTTCTGAAATCCTCGGAGATAAAGAGGCAAATGAAAACCGCCGCCCCCATGAACATCATATTGATGTTACACATACTCATCACGTCCATGCCGCCCATTGCCGCGCCGTCATCGCCCGGCAAGGCACCAATGGACTGCCAGGTATTTTCGGGGCCTTCCATAACGGTTTCCTTTCCCGTTTGGGGATCGACGGAGACGCTGCCGTCCATCATGGACATCATCACAGTCATGAGGATTGGGATCAAGAGAGCGCAGGCGATCAGAATATAGAACACGCGCGACTTGAACATTCTTTTAAAATCCACCTTCAGCATACTTTTCATTCTTTTGCCAAAGCTGTTGGATTCGAAAGTTACCGTTTGTTCCATCTCATTTGCCCTCCTTCATTAAGTCAATATAGTATTCCTCAAGACCGATTTTGTCGGTTTTGATTTCGGTGACGCAGATGCCGTTTTCATAGAGGTAGGTTACGATCTCTTCGGGTGTGGTCATATCGTACACGCGGAGGTAGCCGGCTTCGTCCTCTTCTACGCGGGAGTACTTGCAGCCGAGCAGCATTTTGCTTCGGTTCATCTCACCCGATTGAAGTGCGACGTAGGTACGGCAGCTGGCATCGAGCTCGGCGGCGGTCATCTCGCGGATCATTTTTCCGTGGCGGATGATGCCGTAGTGGGTTGCAACCTTTTGCAGCTCACCGAGCAGGTGCGAGGATACGACGATGCTACGCGTTCCGTCCTTGACGACATCGGTAAAGACCTCGCGCATGATACGCATGCCGTCAGCGTCCAGACCGTTGAGGGGTTCATCCAGAACCAGGAGCGTGGGATTGCCGAGAAGTGCCATCGCGATGCCGACTCTCTGCTTCATACCGAGGGAGCAGTTCTGATATTTGTTCCCTGCCGCGCCCTCCATTCTGACCGTTTTCAGAACCTTGACGACCTCTTTTTCCGCGTTGGGAATACTGAGATTTTCCGCTTGGAGCATCATATTGTCCCAAACGGTCAGTCCCGGAAAGCAGCCGGGGGACTCGATCAGCACGCCGACTCGGGCTCTGACCGCACCTTCCGTATAATCCTTTCCGTAGAGCTTAATCGAGCCGCCGCTTGTTGGAATCAGCCCGCAGATCATTTTTTCGGTGGTGGATTTACCGGAGCCGTTTTCTCCGATGAACCCGTAGATCGCGCCCATCGGTACAGTCATATCCAAGCCGCAGACCGCTTGCTTTGGACCGAAGTTTTTGGAGAGATTTTTGATTTCGATTGCGTTCATATTTCAAATTTTCCTTTCATTTTACTTTTTGCGCTCTGCGCAAAAAGGGGGCGCGAAAAGTATCACTTAAAATTTTGCAAAACGTCATTTCACGCCTGATCTCCTTTTTAGTAAACGTCGCTCTTCGAAAGGAGCTTGGTACCGAGGAAATTATAGATCAACGTCCACGCGACGGAAACAACGATGCAAACGAGAAAGGTTCCGACGTTGCTTGCAAGGCTTGCGTTGACCGACGAGCCGTAAAGGAAGATGTTGAGGAACGGGGTGGGAATAGAGAGGTTCTCCACGATTGCCGCCACGCCGATGATCAGAATTCCCGTACCAAAGAAAAAGGACGAGGCGATGGAAATACCGAAATATTTTCGGAAGATCACGTTGAGAAAGGTATAAAGGCTTGCCCAGCCAAGGCTCATGACCATTTTGCCGAGAATGGCAAGAATGAGCGAATTGACGTTGACGGCAGTATCGTATCCAACGAGCAATCCGCCTACCGTACCACCGATGAAGTACGTGATGCACATACAAGCCATGGCGAACGCGCAGACGATCGTTTTGGACATCATGTAGTCCTGCTTTTTGGCATGGGTGGTAAAGAGTTGCTTAACGTATCCCGATTTGTAGTCGTGTCCGATAAAGATGGAAACCATGATGCCGCCGAAGATGAACACCATGTTCATGTTGGCATAGTCTGCAATGCCGTTGATAACGTAGAGAGATTCGGAGGCGGCAATGATTTGCCATACATTGGAATAAAGAGGCTCCATGGTGTTGCCACTTTGGTCGGGCATCATGGTCATTGCCGAGACCATTGCAGGAATGATGGCAGCGATGCCAAGAAAAATGTAGAACAGAGGCGTATGGAACAGGCGGTAGAAATCCACGCCGAGCATCCCCTTTAGTCTTTGCAGAAAGGTTGGGGATTCAAATTTTAATTCTCTCGTCATGTTATGCTTCCTCCTTTTGCGTTTCCTGTGCGGACATCAGCTCAATGTAGTATTCTTCAAGACCGATCTTATTCTTTTTGATCTCATTCACAACGTGGCCGTTTTTCATCAAAAGATCCACGATCACAGCTGTATCGTCTACATCGTAGACGCGGAGATAGCCGTCTTCTTCCTTGACGATGTCAAATTTGGCTTTCAAAACGGCTTTGGCACCGGGCATATCCTTTGTTTTCAGCGATACGAACACCTGCGCGCGGCTGTCCATTTCCTTGGCGGACAGCTCCATGATCATTTTTCCCTGACGGATGATGCCGTAGTGGGTTGCGATCTTTTCCAGCTCTCCGAGGATGTGAGAGGAAATAAGGACGGTACAACCGTATTTTTGCGTAATGTCTACGAGAATCTCGCGCATGATGCGCATACCGTCGGTATCAAGACCGTTGATCGGCTCATCGAGGATGAGCAAGGCGGGATCTCCCAGCAGAGCCATTGCAATTCCGATACGCTGCTTCATACCCAAACTGCAACTCTTGAATTTGATGTTGGCGGAATCCTCCATGCGGACGATCTCAAGGACGCGGCGGATTTCTTCGTCGCGGTTTTCGAGATTCAGGTTGATCGCCTGCATCATGAGGTTCTGGTATACGCTGGAGCCCGGAAAACAGCCTGCGTTTTCAATGAGTGCGCCGACTCTGACACGGACACCGGGGTCGGTATAATCTCTTCCGAACAGCTTGATTTCTCCTCCGTCGGGAACAAGGTGCCCACAGATGAGCTTTTCGGTGGTGGACTTTCCGCTGCCGTTCTCCCCGATGAAGCCGTAAATCGCTCCCACAGGGACGGTCATATTGAGGTGATCCACCGCATACATCCCACGAAAGCTTTTGGAAAGATTTCTGATTTCGATGGCGTTCATTTTGTATCTCCTTTTTTGAGTTTTCGATGCGCCGATAATTTTTTATCGGCGCAAGGGGGCATTTGTTCCTCCGCTTGTCCGATTTTGCCCAATTTTCGCCGTTTATTATAATCTTTTTGTGTTCAAGAGATGTTGCACTTTTGTTTCGAAAATGTTAATTGTAGGAGATTTGAAAGCCTGAACGGCCATATCCGCTTGATGAAGGAGCATTTTCAAAGCTTTGAGGCAAGTGAAGCATTACATCCTGACATCCATTCTTTCCGCAACACACCCGACGTCGCGATAGATCAGATATTATACTTTTATCTGCTTGTAAGCAGAATTTTTTTGTATTTCGACTTGTTTGCCTTTACTTTTATTTCCTTTTGAATCGTTTCGATCGCCATTTTTCCGCCCTCTGCGGCAACGGGAAGCCCGCCGGGAATTTGTTGCCATTGGGTTGCAAGGAAAACGTTAGAGAGACCTTGCACACGATTGCTTGCTCTTGTTGGCAGTACTTTGGACGGTAGCGCAAAGCTCATATACGAGCCCATTTCAGAGTCGGTATAACGCTGATAGGTTGCGGGAGTCCAAACATCCACGCAGGTCAGCTTGCCTTGAAGCTGCGGAAACTTTTCAACGAGTAGGTGCATAAGAAGGTCTGCGATTTCCTGTTTCTTTTTTTTGTATGCTTGCTTGTCCTGATTACGAAACTCAATAAATTTTACTGCATCTTCTTCATAACAGAAGGTCAGCGTTTGCAAAATGTTCTTGCCTTCGGGAGCGAAGCTCGGTTCATGCGAGAACTCTCGCACAATGACCTGATTCATATGGAGCATGGAGCGATATTTTACAGGCACCTCAAAAATAAAGTCACCTTGGAACGGCAGTTCGGCAAGATCGCAGGCAAAAGCGCATTGATAGCTTGAAAACCTACGCAAACGGGAATTTTGATATTGCTTTTTAAGCTGTTTGGGCATAGGGATGTCAAGCATTTTTTTGAAGACCACGGCGGGATCGGCTGTAAGGATTACATAATCCGCATCGATGGTCGTACCGTCGGCAAAGGTTACAGACTCGGCTCTACCATTTTCGTGGTTGATCTTGACCGCTTCCTTTTGGAGCAGTAATTCGCCGCCGAGGGATTTCAACCGCTCGGACATACGCTCTGCCATTGCACAAGAGCCACCTTTGGGGATCCCGCCGTTTTCTCCGCAGAAATGAGCAAACACCATCAGAAGTGCCAAGGAACCGAAGTCATCACCCCAAAAAGCGCTGATAAAGGAACGCAGGAGCGGGTGTGAGAATCTTGCGGCAAGCTCGCCCGTGGTAAGAGCGTAATATTTCATCAGTGCAGGAATACCGAAAATTGTTCCTTTAGCGGTCAGCTTTTCACTGTGCTTCTCACCTGCGATACCGCAGATACCTTGCACAATCTCGATTGCGCGGATAAGAGATTGAATTTCCTTTTTGTCCTTTGGAGAGAGTTCAAGCATCTCCTGCTCAATTCTGTATAAGTCTTTATATAATGACAGTGTTGTTCCGTTGCATTCGCAGGTGTAGAGCGATTCGCCCTGGAACACCTCCACATCACCGAGTGCACCGAGCTCTTCCCACATTTTGTAGGTTGTCGTGGCGGGATTTGTACCTGTCAGCCAATGGATGCAGTTATCCATGTGATATTCGCCGCGATCCCATCCGGTGAGGTTACCGCCGGCAACAAAATGCTTTTCACAAACGATTGCGTGATGTCCGTTCAGTTGTGCATAAATACCTGCGGACAGCCCCGAAACACCGCCGCCGATCATCAGAATTTTTGCCATATTGTTTTTCCTTTGCTTGGTGTATTATTTTTTTCGCTTCTTGAAAGCTGTTATTCTTATTATTTCCCACTGTGATTTTGTTATATTGCATGTTTTTTTCAAAAATTTATAGACATCGACGGATTGGCAAAAAAACGAATCGTAACAGTTTTTGATTGCCTTTTCCATACGATTTTTCAAGCTTTCTAAAAATCTTTTTTAACCCTGACAGTAGTTGTCCGGGTTAAGGTTTAGAATGATGGCAGATGCGGAACCGATGTATTACAGAAGGTATACATGGCGGCTGACGAGAACGCATCGTTACTTACAGACGATGAAAAGAATCTGCTCAGACTTCTTATCTCACAGTATTCTAAGCTACAATCAAAAAAATGAAAGGACTTTTATTATGGATTTCATAATCAGCTCGGTACGCAAATCGGTTTGAAGATGGTTGGGGATTTCAAATCGATTGATGAGGTCAAACAATTTTGCCTTCAGGTTCTTCCCTCTTTTCAAATGCCGTCAACGATAGAGCTTTTGGACAAGCTTCCCAAAAACGGCTCCGGGAAGATCATGCGGAGGGCGCGCTATGATTGAGTTTGAAAAGAAAATACTCCTTACGAAGGAGGAGTACGATTGTCTGTTTGCGCATTTTGGGCAGGAAAAACCGAGAGTAAAGCAGGTCAACTATTATTTTGATACCGATGACTTTTTGATGAATCGAAAAAATATCACCTGCCGGATTTGATTGAAAGACGGAAAGTACAAAGGAACGATGAAGCAACACACGAAAGGTGCCGATTACAGCACGGAAACCGAAATGGAGGTTCAGGACGGGCTCGATAAAAATACTTTTACCGATATGGGGTTGCATCTGCAAGGTGAGCTTATTACAGAACGCTGTATCATTTTGAAAGATCCGGGTTGCGAGGTTGTATTGGACAAGAACGATTACCTTGGGCATACCGATTTTGAGCTGGAAATTGAATATTCCCCCGATCATGAGGAGGAGGCAAGCATGAAATTGGGAACCATTACAAACCGGTTGATATGCGCTTATCCTGCGCTCACATTCCAAAATATTTTACGGCGTTGCCAAAACAAAGAGTAAATCTAAAAGATTTTTTGAAAGGAGAAAAAATTATGAAAATTGATAATCATGATGCGGCTGAGATCTTCCTCGAACCGCAAACAGAAATTTACGAAAAAGCGAAACAAATCGCTCGAAATTCTATTGAACAAGCACTGGGAGATAAAAATATCGTTAATTTTTTACATTAAATAAGGAGTAAATGAACATATTACGATGAAGGAGAATGCAAGTAACAGCTTGTTGCTACACTTGGTATGCATAGTCTATTTCATGCAAAAGAGTGCACCAAATATCCCTTCGTCTGCCCGAATTGCGATCAAAGCTTCTACGCAAATTGAAAAAAACCTTACTTTTTCAGAATCTATACATGATCTGAAAATCAAAAAGCAAGATTAAAATGTTCGCATTGCAAAGAGACAGATCTGTGCATGTGGATGCCGGACCGTTTATTGTAAGTTTACTTGGCACAAAAAATTTTCCGGATTGAAAACCGCGGTGTTTTCAATCCGTTTTTTATCATATCGCAATTTTTTGAGGTGACTTCTCCCTTCCTACACTTGAATTGCAAACAAATCGTAAATAAAACATAAAGTTTCATAATGCTATTGACATTATCCTGCTTTTATGCTATAATAAAACCACAAGTTCCACAATTCATTAAAGGAGATCTCTGATGAGAACGATGAATCAAGAAAAAATAGAAAGACTTGCCGGTTTTCTCAATCAATATGCAAGAGATAATAACGGCTCTTCTCCAAGCCTTTCTGAAATCATGGAATATATGAGTATGTCCAAAGCCACCGCATACCGATATATTCTTGAATTGGAAAAACGAGGACTTGTTTCCTACTGCGGCAAAAAAACCTTGGAAACCGAGCTTCAACGAAAAATGAGATGCGGCTTTAAGCGGATCCCGATTATTGGACAGATCGTATGCGGCTCCCCTGACGAGCAAGAAGAATATGTCAGTGGGTATCTTGCCATTCCGGAGGAATGGATCGACGGAGATTGCTTTCTGCTCCGGGCATACGGAGATTCCATGATCGATATCGGAATCGAGAAGGACGATCTGATTTTGGTTAAAAAGACCGAAACGGCGAAAAACGGCGAGGTTGTGGTTGCATTAACTGAAAACGGGAATACTTTGAAGCGTTTGTTTTGGGAAAACGGCAAATCAAGATTACATGCAGAAAACAAAAAATACAAAAAGAAGGATATCTATCCGAGAACATTGATCATTCAAGGGGTTGCATTGAAGGTAATCAAAAATATCAGATAGAGATGATAGGGAGATATATGACAAAATATTCATGTCCTATATGCAACAAAAGAGCTTGTGATTCCAGCAAACATCTTTTGCTTGCAAAATTATCGAAAAGCAATGAAAACAAAGCCGACATCATTATAAAGTGTCAAAACTGCAAAAATTCCCTGGCTGTTAAAGTTACAAAAGATGCGTTTGTCATTGAGCAAATGAACTCCCACGGAGGAGTAACATCTTAATCAAAATACTTTGTACATAGCACGATGGTTAACATACGAGCATGACAAGTAGCCTAAAAAAGCTATTTGTCATGCTCTTTTTATTTACCTGAAAGGAGGATAGAATGGGAACTGCCGAACGCAGACTCGAAATATTAAAATATCTCTGCAAAGCCAGAAAAGCAACGATGCCTCTACTTGCAGAGATGTTTGGCGTTTCCATTCGAACGGTTCAGCGCGATATTTTGGAGATTGAGGAGACCTTTCACGTGCCGCTTGAGATTCGCTGCGGTAAATACGACGGCGGGGTTTATGTGATTGGAGATTATAGTTTTGACCGCGCTTATATGCATGACGACGAGCTTGCACTTCTTTGCAAAATACAAGAGCTTGTGAAAAATCAGCTCAGCAATCAGGAAAACACTCTGCTTGCTCATGTGATTAAAAACTACTCCAAAAACGGATAATTCTTTTTTGAATTTTTAAAAAATATTTTTTAACCATGACAGTAGTTGTCGTAGTTAAATAGTAAAATGAGGATGTCAACAGGAAAATGTTGGCGAAATCATGATTTTAGCAGTATACTGCAACAAAAAAAATTATAAAAATGAAAGGAAAAATAAAAAAATTATGAATCAAAATGAAAACAACGAAAATGCAATTACGCTGCAACAGCTGAATGAAAGTCCGGATTTTGAGCTCTCTCTGGAACCGGAAACGGGAAGCTCGGCGGCAACTCCCCTGCCCCTCTCTGCGGAAAGCTTTTCGGCTGCGATTGAAAATGCAACTGAGCTGCACTTCAACAGTTACGGCACAGCATATGCTGACGGGTGCATCTGCTGTCCGGAGACGGATGAACATTGGTACAAGTTCACCACTCCCCAAAGTAGCAACGAAAAAGAAAATTACACCATTTATACTACGGGTGAGCTGAACACTGTAGGTCAGCTATATGATTGCTGCGGCAATTTTATGGAAGAAGTAGACGATCGCGCTGAATGCGGTGACATCAATTTCCGCATTGTTTGTGATTTGGATACAAACACCACCTATTACGTACGGGTGACCGAAAAGAATTCGAACATCGGTAATTATACCCTCATGATCACGACAAGAAGGTTGGTTGACTATGTAAAAATCAACGACGGAAGCAACACAGCAATCGTACTGGAAAAAGGGAAAACCTATCTTTTGCCAATGTCTCCCAACTATAATTATCCGAGCGTTGCGGGGGCTGAATCCCTCAAGCCCTTTACTGTTTCTCTCTCGCCGACGGATGCAACTGAGCAAACGGTAATTTGGTTTGCTACCGATTCTTCAGTGATCAGCGTACAGTCGGGCGCAACCGAGGATAACATCACCTATCAAGCGGTAACAGCTAATAATACTGGCATAGCCAAACTGTATGCTTATGACCGACTCCAACATGGACAAAGTGCTTGGACATATGTAGCAGTTGTTAACCCCGGTGAAGATTTGGTAAAAGCCACAAAAATTACACTTGATAAAAGCAAGTTGGAATTAGAGGTTGGCGAATCGGGCACCCTCACGGCTACCATCTCCCCTAAAAATGCCACCGGGCAAAAGGTGGATTGGGTAAGCAAAGATGATAGCATTGCTCTTGTAAATCCCAATGGAGTCGTAACCGCAAAAAAACCAGGTACCACCACGATTTATGCCAAGGCGATGGATGGTAGCGGAGTGGTTGCAGAATGTAAAGTCAGCGTTAAAGGATATTATTATATTGTGAATCCAAAAACAAATAAAGTAGTAAATATCCTTGGAAGTTACCTTGTGGATTTGGCTAACGGCAAAGAGATTACACTGTATGATAAAAGCGGGTCGAATGAACAAATTTGGCGCATCGATAACATTTCGGATCAGGAAGAATGTTTTATAAAATCTTATGTTGATCAAGCATATGGATTCAATGCATACCGATCCCCGACTAACAATTATAATTGTAATATCCGAGCAATTGAAGGTAACGAAACCGATGCTGCTGTTCATTTTGTACTCCAAGATAACGGTTATTACAAGATTGAACTTGCCAACTATCCAGGATATTTTCTAACCGCAACCGGTTCCGAAAACGGAGACGATATCAGATGGCAGACTGCTAATCAAGGAGACTTTCAGTATTGGTATTTGGAAATCGCCGATTTGTCTGAAAGACAGTCCATTGCGGAGACAGTTGTTAGCAAAGTTCAAAACTGTTCAACGGACTTAATTCCAAGCAACAAAAAAACTGCATCTGTTGCAGTTGCGCAAGCTATGCTTGATCTTGGATATCCGGTGTCATTTGTAGCCGGTATGTTGGGCAATATTGTCTTTGAAGGCTCGACCGGACAATTTGAAAATTCAAACTATGCTAATAACCCAGAGAAGAAAAAGGATTATTTGATTTATATGGACACCGAATACAACGGAACTGACTTTTATTTAAATAATTATAGCAATAAAACTATCATGGAAGTTGGTGTTGATTCGACATACAATATGCTTTGTGACTTGGAGAATAAATCAAACGGAACATGGAAAATTGACGGTAGCAGAGTTGGGTTTGGGCTTGGATGTATTCAATGGACAGCCGAAAGAACATTAGCTCTCGTGAACGCCTATCGAGAAATTAACAATTGTAGTGATGTAATCACTACCGGACAGGCGTGTCAAGGTGAATCCTTGTTGATGTTAAGAGAATTAGGTTCGCCCGAATATAATAGTATTATTTCCTCTTGGAAAACATCTAATTCCGGATTGCTTGATTCAACAAGTGCAGCAAGTTCTGCTGGACAAGCTTTGTGCGAAAGCTATATTCGTCCCAGTGATCCAACAGGATCTCTTGCCAGCACGCGAGCAAATCGCGCAGCTTCAATTTATTCTGCAATTGCAATTTAACTAAAAAATGAAATTTCTCCGCATCCTGATGGGCGCGGAGTTTTTTGAATTACTATTATTTCCCGTTAATTTGAGAATCGGATTTTTCAAACCCTGTTTGCCATAAATACCGATCGGCTTTTTCTGCCAATTTTTTGTTTTGAACGTATGATAGATATTCTTCTTGTGAAACCTCTATTTTATTGATATAAAATTTTTCATTGTATTCTACTCGGTCAAGTTCAACATCGTTCCTTCTTGTTCCATCAAATTGTAATTTAGCAGAACCGTATATCTGTCCTGCTTCTCCACTCCAATTATAAGTCCCGTCAATCCTTAAATTATATAGAGCAGAGTCCCTATATTGCCACGCATATACCGTTCCTTCATATTCTTTAAGAATAATAACTTTATCACCATCTTCCAAAACTACTACATCTTTTATACCGTTTTCGTCAAGATCAATAGACGATACAAACGCGAACTTCACTGTTGAACCAATAATAAAATCGTTGAGATATCCATTTTCTTTTGAATCTAAAAATGATCCGTAAACGGTTGTTTCATTTTGCAAGACTGACGCAAATATGTTTGGCAGTTGTAATACTTCTACAAGCGCTTGTGTGGAATATGTAGGTGTGAGAGACTGGTTGTTTTGTTCAGTACTATCAGTTGTGTTTTGAGTGTCTCCCGTATCTAAAAATTCTGTGCTGGTGGTTTCCAAAGTCGTCGTTTCTTCTGTTTCCAAATCGTCATGATTTAATTCATAATTGCATGCACTTATATTCGTTACCAATAAGGCAGACAGTAATATTGTCAAAACTCTTTTTTTCATTTCCATAAGTTTTTTCTCCTTTATTTTTGATGATCTATGTTATTCTTTTGAAGTTTTTCAATTCTTACTTTTATTATACAGCATCCTCGATTGTTTTGCAAGAGTAAATTGGATTTTTTTGGAAAAATGTTGAAATACTTTTCAAATTTTATGAATCAAAATGAAAACAACGAAAATGCAATTACCCTGCAACAGCTGAATGAAAGTCCGGATTTTGAGCTCTCTC
>JAFTLZ010000083.1 GCA_017452665.1 Clostridia bacterium | reverse complement strand
TCACGCCTCAGCTTTTCCCTTGTTGTGAACGCTTTTCGTCTACAGTCTGCGAGCACTACGTGCTCTGCGAGGAGGCTGAGAATTGGGGCTTGCCCAATTCCAAGTGACTCAAATATCATTGATATGAGAAACATTTTGGAACGCGCCTTGCCTGACGAACAAAACGAGGAATAGCAACAGACAACGCAAAAGGAGCCCCCCGACGAGGTTGGCTCCTTTTGTGTTGCCTCTGTTTGAAAAATCTGTTTCAAATAGAGTTGTAACATTTGATCTCTTATTTCATAAGAGTTGTAACTTACGATTTTTAAAATTTTCTCTTATTTCAGAAAGAGTTGTTATATTTCAATTAGAGTTGTAACAAAACAATTATTTCTTCTGTGCTTCCAGCTCGCGGCGCTTGCGCATCATTTCCTTCATGCGCAGCTCGGTATTCAGAATCTTTTTGCGCAGACGAATCGACTTCGGCGTAACCTCGATCAAATCATCATCGGTGATATACTCGATCGCCTCTTCCAGCGTAAAGATCTTTGCGGGCGTCAGCAACAGCTTTTCGTCCGCACCTGCAGAGCGGATCGCGGTCAACTGCTTTTTCTTGCAGGGGTTGACGGCAATGTCATCGTTTTTCGGATTTTCACCAACGATCATGCCTTCGTAAACCTGCGTCTGCGGACCAACAAACAGCTGTCCGCGCTCCTGCGTGTTGTATAAGCCGTAACGGGTCGTTTCACCCGCCTCGGATGCGATCAGAGAGCCGGTAAACTTCATTGCGATCTCGCCGCGGTAGGGTGCGTAGCCGTCAAAGATCGTGTTGATCACGCCCTCGCCGTGCGTCGCGGTCAAAAATTCGGAGCGGTATCCGAACAGACAGCGTGCGGGAATCGAGTATTCCACGCGCGTACGGCTTCCAACGGGGGTCATGGAGAGCAGGTCGCCCTTGCGCTGTCCCAGCTTTTCCACGACAACGCCAACGTAGTCCATGGGAACGTCCAGCGTCACGCGCTCCATCGGCTCGCACTTCTGTCCGTCAATCTCCTTGTAAAGCACACGGGGGTTGGAGCAAGCCAGCTCAAAGCCCTCGCGGCGCATGGTTTCCAGCAGGATGGAGAGGTGCATCTCGCCTCTGCCCGCCACGCGGAATTCGTCGGTGGTGTCACCGTCCGATACGCGCAGGGAAACATCCTTCAGCAGCTCGCGGTACAGTCTGTCGCGCAGCTGACGGGAGGTAACGAATTTTCCTTCTTTTCCCGCCAAGGGGCTGTTGTTGACCATAAAGGTCATTTCCATCGTCGGCTCGGAGACCTTTACAAATTCCAGCGGCTGCGGATTTGCCACCGTGGTCAGCGTGTCGCCAATGGTGATGTCACCCGCACCCGAAAAACAAACGATGTCGCCAACCGTTGCGGTCTCCACGGGAGTGCGTACCAGACCGTCGATCTGATAAAGGGATACGACCTTGGTCTTTTTTACGGCTTCGGGATTGTGGTAGTTGCAAACGGCAACCTCCTGACCCACGCGGATATTGCCGCGCTCGATGCGTCCGATGCCGATGCGTCCGACGTAGTCGTTGTAGTCAATGGAGGAGACCAGGAGCTGCAGGTCCCCGTTCTCATCTCCTTCGGGCGCCGGCATATAGTTGACGATCTTCTCGAACAGAGGGGTCAGATCCTCGCCGGGAACGTCGGGGTCCTCGGTAGCGGTACCGGAGCGACCGGAGCAGTAGAGCATCGGGCTGTCCAGCTGCTCGTCATTGGCGCCAAGATCCATCAAAAGCTCCAGGATCTCGTCCTCCACCTCGCCCAAACGCGCGTCGGGCTTGTCGATCTTATTGATGCAAACGATCACACGGTGATTCAGCTCCAGCGCCTTTTGCAAAACAAAGCGCGTCTGCGGCATCGGTCCCTCAGCGGCGTCCACCAGCAAAATAACACCGTTTACCATCTTTAAAATGCGCTCCACCTCGCCGCCGAAATCTGCGTGACCGGGAGTGTCGATGATGTTGATCTTAATGTTCTTGTAATTCACCGCGGTATTCTTTGCAAGAATGGTAATGCCGCGCTCCTTTTCCAGGTCTCCCGAGTCCATTACGCGGGTAACGGTTTCCTGGTTGTCTCTGTAAATGCCGCCCTGCTTCAGCAGACCGTCCACCAAAGTGGTTTTTCCGTGGTCAACGTGTGCAATGATTGCCACGTTTCTCAAATCTTCTCTGATCACTGCTTTTTTCTCCCTGATACTTCCTGTTTTTTGAAAAATTCCTAATAATATATTATATCACAAAATCTGCCTCCAAAAAAGAAGGAGAACTCACGATTTTATGCAAAATCGGCACGCGTATTTTGTTATTTTTGCCCATATTTGATTTCTGCTGAGAAAATAAACGCTTTTTTGAAAAGTTTTCCCGTGTGAAAGGCAGATCCCTTTGCGAATGGGTGTTGACAATTTTGGAATAATGTGATACAATAAGTAGGAATAGAATTTTTTCGAAAAAGAAGAGAGGTTTTTACACTATGCATTGGTCAGAAGAGATCGCGCAACGCATCATCGAGCGCAATCCGAACAAGGAAGAATACGTCTGCGCGGCGGGCATCAGCCCCTCCGGCTCGGTTCATATCGGCAACTTCCGCGACGTGGCAACGCCGCTGTTTGTAGTCAAAGCACTGCAAAAAATGGGCAAAAAGGCCAAACTGCTGTTTTCCTGGGATGATTACGACCGTTGCCGTAAAATCCCTGCCAACGTCCAGGCGGTCGTAGGCAACAGCTACGACAAATATATCGGCTCTCCGTACGTGGATATCCCCGACCCGTGGGGATGCCACAAAAATTACGCCGAGCACTTTGAAGAGGAATTCCTCAACGCCATGAAGCCGTTCGGCATCAAGCTGGATTGCCGCTATCAGGCAAATATGTACCGCTCCGGAAAGTACACCAAGGATATCATCGAATCCCTGCAAAAGCGCGAGGAGATCTTTGAGATCCTCGATTCCTTCAAAACCAAGGATACAAGTAAATCGGAGGAGGAGCTGAAGGCAGAGCACGATGCCGAAAAGGCTGTTTATTATCCCGTCAGCATCTTCTGCCCGGAGTGTCACACCGATTTTACCACCATCACGCATCTGTCCGACGATTGCACCGAGGCGGATTACACCTGCCGTTGCGGATACAGCGGGCACTTCAACTTCCTGGAAAACTTCAACTGCAAGCTGGGCTGGAAGATCGATTGGCCGATGCGCTGGAGATATGAGGGCGTTGACTTTGAGCCGGGCGGAAAGGATCACGCCGCACCCACGGGCTCTTACAGCAACTCCAAAATCATTTCCAAAAAGATCTTCGGCTACGAGGCACCGCTGTTCCAGGGCTATGAGTTCATCGGTATCAAGGGAATGACCGGTAAAATGTCCAGCTCATCCGGTCTCAATCTCACCCCCGATACGCTTTTGAAGCTGTATCAGCCGGAGGTCATTCTGTGGCTGTACTCCAAAACCGACCCCACCAAGGCGTTTGATTTCTGCTTTGACGACGGCATTCTGCGCCAGTACTTTGAGTTTGATAAAATGCTGACCGATGTGCGTGAAGGCAAGGCAACCGACGCCGTCAAGGATATCATGGCGAACTGTCTGATCGAGGAACGTGAGATCGAAACCGTGCCCATGTCGCTTCTGGTACAGCTTGGCTCCATCGTCAATTTCAACGTTCCAATGCTGGAGACCGTGTTCCAAAAGATCGGCACTCCCTATACCGCCGCGCAGTTTGCCGACCGTTTGGATCGCGCAAAATTCTGGCTGGAGCAATGCGCGCCCGACCAAGTCAACCGCCTGCGTGCGACCCGCAACTGGGAAATCTACAACGCGCTGGACGAAAAAGAGAAGAAGTCCGTTGAGCTGCTGCACGCCTATATTGCCAAGGGCGGATATACGCTGGACGAGCTGAATACCGAGCTTTACGCCATCCCCAAAACCGTGTACGGCACGGAGCTGAGCGACAAGGAGCTCAAGGGCGTGCAGGGCGCGTTCTTCCGCAACGTTTACAAGCTTTTGATCGATAAAGAGAAGGGCCCCCGTCTCTATCTCTTCCTCTATGCCATCGAGGCAGAGAAATACGTCGGACTTCTGGACTTCTCCTACCCGCAAACCGAGGCAGAAATCGCAACCGAGGCTCCCGCAGAAGAGGAGGTTGCAGAAGAAGCTCCCGTTGAGATCCGCGAGCCCGATCCCGTAGAGCCCATCAAGCCTGAAATCACCATCGACGATTTCGGCAGAATGGATTTCCGTGTTTGCAAGGTGCTCAAGGCAGAGCCGGTGCGCAAATCACATTCCTGCCTGAAGCTGACGCTGTTTGATGGCATCGGTGAGCGCGTGATCATGTCCTCCATCAAAGAGGAATACACCCCCGAAATGCTGATCGGACGCAAGATCATCGTGGTGGCAAACCTCAAGCCCAACCGCATCTGCAATGTAGCGTCGCAGGGAATGCTCCTGGCGGCAACCAACAATGCCTGCGGCTGTAAGATCATCTTTGTGGATGATTCCGTTCCGGAAGGAACCGCCATCCATTGATGCGCTTCGGTCGTATCCGAACGAAGCTTGATCCATTTGAATCTTTTTCAATCGGCCTGCCGATTTCCTCTGTTTGGCAGGAGGAGCCGGCAGGCTGTGTGTGTTAAAACAGAAAATCTGTTTTTTATCAATTCACTCAGCGGAGGTGTTGTTTTATGAGTTGGTCGTTGTATGCTATGCTCGGTCAGAATATGTGGTGGCAGGATCACCCCGATCTGGATTTTGAGGATGAGGCTTGGGATCAGCTGCTTGATTCGGCGGTGGAAAACGGCTTTAATCAAGTGGTGCTGGATCTTGGCGAGGGCGTGCAGTATCAAAGCCACCCGGAGCTTGCCCGCAAAGGGGCGTGGTCTCCGGAGCGCGTACACGCAGAGGTCAAGCGTTGCCGTGACATGGGCATCGAGCTGATTCCAAAGCTCAATTTCTCCGCCACACACCATATGTGGCTTGGCGAGTACCGCCGCATGATGTCCACAAAAATTTATTATGACGTTTGCCGCGAGTTGATTGAGGAGGTCGCGGAGCTGTTCGAGCATCCCGCCTATATCCATCTTGGTATGGACGAGGAAGGAGATCCCCAGTTCTTCAAGCAACTGGATATGGTGCACTACCGCCAAGGACAGCTCATCTGGCACGACCTGCGCTATCTGTGCGATTGCGTGAAGAGCTGCGGCGCTAAGCCTTGGATCTGGGCGGATATGTGTATGTACGAGCCCGAGGAGTTCAGAAAGCACATTCCCTACGACGATGTTGTTCTGTCTCCGTGGATCTATTTCGCGATCCGTCCCGAACACTGGACGCTTGTTGCTTCCAAGCAGAGATACATCGATTCCAACGAGGGGAAGATGGGTGTAACCTACATGGAAGAAGCCCCCATTTGGCAAACGATGACCCGCGAGGGTGTGATCGCCGCAAACGACGGCTACAAAACGGTTCCTTGTTGCTCGGTCTGGGGTGAGTGCGAATACTGCAGCGATGACGTGGTAGAGCATTTCGTCAACAACTGCAATCCCGAAAATCTGCTCGGATTTATGACAGCACCCTGGATTCGCACCAATCTTGCGAACATTGAGCAGATCAAAAAATCCATGGAAGTGCTCGCCGCGGCAAGACGGAAATTCGTTGCCAATCCGTAATCTTTACTGTCAAGCGAAAGGAATTTTATAATGGATCTGAACGTAAAAATCAAGCTCACGCGCGGCATGACCGCACCGGAGTATGCAACCCCCGGCTCGGCGGCAATGGATCTGCGCGCGGCGCTGGAGCAGGATGAGGTCGTCACACTTCTTCCGGGTGAGCGCGCGCGCATCCCCACCGGTATCGCGATCTCTCCCGAAAGCCGCGAGGTCGTTGCCGTGATTGCGGGACGCAGCGGACACGGGCTGAAAAACGGTGTTACCATGGCAAACAGCATCGGTGTCATCGACAGCGATTATCGCGGCGAGATCTCGGTGGTGCTGATCAACCACGGGTCGGAGCCCTTTGAGATTCACCGCGGCGATCGCATCGCGCAGATGATGTTCATGCCGGTGGTACACGCAAGCTTTTTGCCGGTAGAGGAGCTGGACGAGACCGAACGCGGAACGGGCGGCTTTGGGCATACCGGGGTTCAATAAAAGAAGGAATATGGAAAAGCATTATCAAATTGTTGTCGTAGGCGGAGGCTTTGCAGGAGCTGCCGCGGCAATCTCAGCTGCCAGAATGGGCAAAAACGTCCTGCTGATCGAAAAATACAACTGTCTCGGCGGTGCCGCCGTATACGATCTGGTCAACCCGTTCATGGGGAACTGGACGCACGATCCGGAAAACGGAGGCGTATTGGTCGATCTGAGCCGTGGGCTGTTTACCGAAATCGTGGACCGTTTGGACCGTTTGGGCGGCAAATCCACGGTTTGCGGCATCACCTTCAGCGAGGAGATCTTAAAATACGTGCTGAATACCATGGCGATCGAAAGCGGCGTGCAGCTGCTGTACCAAACCTACGTAACGGCGGTGAACAAGGAGGGGGATCGCATCAGGTCTCTCACCGTTTCCAACGTTTCGGGAAGCTGCGAGATCGAGGCGGATTGCTTTATCGACGCCACGGGAGATGCCAACCTTGCTTATCTTGCGAGATGCCCGTATCGGGTCGGACGCGAGGGAGACGGACTTTGCCAACCGATGACGCTGTGCTTCCGTTTGGGAAACGTCAAGATCCCGCCGAAAAGCGATTACAAAACGCGCATCAATCGGCTGTATCGGGAGTATCAGGCAGAGGGTAAGATCAAAAATCCGCGCGAAAACATTTTGGTTTTTCCCACCCTGCTCGACAGCGTCCTGCACTTTAACACCACACGCGTAGTCAAGCTGGATCCCACCAACGCCGAGGACGTTACCCGCGCAGAGATCATCGCGCGCGAGCAGGTGTTTGAGCTGTACAACTTTTTACGCGAGAATTTTGAAGAATTCCGCGACAGCGTTCTGCTCTCCACGGGAATGCAGATCGGCGCCCGCGAGAGCCGTATGATCGACGGCGAATATGTTCTCACGCAGGAGGATCTGCTTGCATTTTCCAAGTTTGAAGATTCGATCGCGGTCTGCAACTACGATATTGACATCCACAGCCCCGACGGCAGCGGAACCAGCCATTATTATTTCCCGGACGGTCAGTATTACGGGATTCCCTACCGCTGTCTGCTCCCCAAAAAGGCGAACAATCTTTTGGTTGCGGGCAGATGTATTTCTGCCACCCACGAGGCACAGGCGTCGGTTCGTATCATGCCCACCTGCTGTAACCTCGGTGAGGCGGCAGGCGTTGCGGCGGCGCTTGCGGTCGAGAACAGCGTGGCTCCGCGTGAGATCGATGTCAACCGTCTGCAAAGCATTTTGCGCGCAAACGGTGCAAAATTAGATTAAGGCAACACCGCACAAAACCGTGACGGCACACTTGTTTGCATAAATTCCGGCAAACTGCACAAATTTCATTGGCAATAGATCCACTATTGCCTGCTTCAATTTGGTTTGTTTGACGAAATTTCTGACGGCGTAATTGCACCATCAGATTTGTGCGGTGTTGCCTTAACATCCACTTACATTTTTTCAAGAAAGGAATTTTTACATGAATCAACATCCCAATCATCCGTCTGCCGTGCAGGCAAATTTAAAATACCAGAACGGCCGTACGTCTCTGTTGCTGATCACAGGCTTTTCGGCAATCAATCTGGTCACTCTGTTTTTCGGCAGCACTTATTTTCTGTTTTCTTCGTATATTACGCAGCTGATCTCCATCATCGGCTCGGTTTTCTACGAAGAGCTTGGCGGCTCGATTCCGGTTCTGCTTGTTACTTTTGCCTTAGGAGCGATCAGCGTCCTGCCGTATCTGCTGTGCTGGATCTTTTCCAAAAAGCACGTTGGCTGGATGATCGCCGCACTGGCGCTTTTTTCCGTCGATAGCCTGCTGTTGCTGTTTGATATGCTCACATCGCTGTTTGGCGGCTTCGACATCTCGTATCTGATCGACATCGCGTTTCACATCTGGGCAATTGCCAGCCTGGCAATCGCGGTCAGTTACAAGTTGCGCGCGAAAAACGATGCTCAGGAGCCCGCTGCCGTATGGGAAGCGGAGGGTGCGCCTTCTTACACGCCTGCCTCCGAGGAGCCCGTGCGCAATCTGGTGCTCACACGCACCAAAAAGTTTTCCGGCTCTGCAGTTTCCTACATCTGTGCCCTCAACGGCGAGGAGATCGGACAGATCTCCAACGGGCAAACGGTCTCCTTTCCCATCGGCGGCGGTGCGTACAGCTTTGCCGTGCTGACACCGCAGGGGGCAAGCAGTAACGTGATCACGGTTGAGGCGGGAACCGAGGATGTCAACCTGACGCTGAACAGCAAAATGGGTTTTTCCGAAATTCATTTGTATCTGGAAAGAGCCTAAATCCAACCACACAGAACCATAGGAGCAGGGGCTGCGTCATTTGCGCGGCCCCTGCGCAAAAAAGCCGACGGTAGGCTTTTTTGACGCGCGGAATTTGCGTTTTTTGCCCGATTTGTATCCAAAATACAGATCAAAAACCATCAGAAGGGCAAAAATGACGGCGTTTAGCCGTCAAGTAAAAACGACGGGGGTGAGTACCAAATGCGACTTTTCGCATTTGACTCACCCCCTGTGATCATTTTTTCTAAAACAGCTCTTCAAAATTGCGTGATTCTGTTGACTTTTCAATGGAAATCTTGTATAATAAAAACGGAATGCTTTCCAAAAACAAAGATCCAAAGGAGACTCCGATCATGGATTACGGATTACAGTTATATAGCATACGCGATATTACAGAAAATGACTTGGCAGGGAGCCTGAAGCAGGTTGCCGCACTGGGATACCGCTTTGTCGAGTTTGCGGGCTTTTTCGGGCACAGTGCCGAGGAAGTGCGTGCAATGCTGGATGCTTGCGGTCTGCAGGTCAGCGGTACGCACACCGGATGCGGCGAGCTGACCGCCGATAAAATCGACGAGACCATTGCATACCACAAAACCATCGGGAACACCAATATCATCATCCCCGGTGCGGATTTTTCCACGCCCGAAAAGCTGGATGCCACCGTTGACCTGATCAACGCGGCGCAAAAAAAGCTTGCCGAGGCGGGAATCGCGCTTGGCTATCACAATCATTCGCACGAGTTTCTCCCCACCCCCTACGGCGCGCTGATCCATAAGGAGCTGGAAACGCGCACAAGCGTCGAATTTGAAATCGACACATACTGGGCATACGTTGCAAGCGAGGATCCGATCGCATTGCTTGAGCGCTTGAAGGATCGCGTCCGTGTCATCCACCTCAAGGACGGGACAAAGGACGGCAGCGGCAAAGCGCTGGGCGAGGGAACGGCACCGGTTGCCGCCGTGCGGGAATACGCCATTCAAAACGGCTTGCGCATGGTGGTTGAAAGCGAGACCTGCGACCCCACGGGCATCGAGGAGGTCGGACGTTGCATCGCATATCTGAAAAAAGCGGACGAAGCGGAATGAAAAAGCCACGTCAAGCCGCAACAAGTGCAACGATGACACGACACATCCTGCGCGCCCTGCCGCTCCTGCTTCTGACGGCGGCATTGCTTTGCTCCTGTATTCACTACGTGCCGCGCGAACAGGATCGCGAGACCACCGACCATAGCCAGCAAACCACCGTTACCGAAACGCCAACGGAAACCGAATCCACTACAAGACCGACCGAGGTGACCACAGGGCCGATCGAGGAGACCGGCTTTCCGAATGAGGCGGAGCCGAACGGAACCAAGCGTTACTGATCCTTTTCGATCCGGTGTTACATTGCAGATGCGCTTTTGGGCATCCTGAAACTATGATTATTTTTAAGAAGGTATTATGATTCCAAACGTGATTTCCGTGGGTGAGCGTATCACGCTGCGCACCTGCCAAACGGAAAAATTCAAATCGGAGACGCTGTCTCTTTCGGCGGTTCTGCCGCTTCGGCGGGAAACGGCGTACCTCACCACACTGCTGTTTGCAGTACTTTTGCGCGGAACGCGCACCTATCCAAATCTTTCGGCGCTGAACCGTCGGCTGGATTATCTGTTCGGAACCGAGGTTTCCGTGCACAATTATCGGCGCGGGGATATGCAGGTCGTCGGGCTTGCCGCCGAAATCCTCAACAGCGCGTATCTGCCGCAGGGGACGGATGGTGAAACGCTGTTGCCCGATGCACTGGACGTCATGCGTGAGATCCTGTTCTATCCCGCGCTGGATGAGAGCGGATGCCTTTGCGCCAAATACGTGGAGAGCGAAAAGCAGCTGCAATGCGATTCCATCCGCGCACAAAAAAACCATCCGCGTGCCTATGCGGCAGAGCGTTGCCGCGCATGGATGTACGAAAATGAACCGTGCGGCATCTCTCTTTACGGCACCGAGGAGGAGATCCAAGCCGTCACGCCCGAATCGCTGACCGCATATTGGCGCACCTTCCTTTCCTTACTGCGTCTGCAATGCTTTTACGTGGGACATTCCGCAGGAAACACAGTGGCAACCGCTCTGCAGACCGCTTTTGCGGCTGAACTGTCGGAGACGGTTGTCGGCGGTGCCGTCGGCAGTGTTCTGTCACCCGAACCGATCCGAAAAGCGGAGCAGGTCAAGCGCCGCGAGGAATCTCTCCCCGTCGGGCAGAGCCATCTTGTCATCGGAATGCGTACGGGTACGCGCATCGGCGACGCTGATTTTTACGCGTGCACCGTGTTCAACGAGCTATTCGGCGTTTCCCCGATCTCCAAAATTTTTATGAACGTGCGCGAAAAGCTGAGCCTTTGCTATTCCTGCTCTTCGACGTACAACCTTTACAAGGGGACCCTGCTGATCTCCTGCGGCTTGGAGGCGGCGAACCGCGCACTTGCGGAGGACGAGATCTTCCGCCAGCTGTCGGCAATCGCAAACGGGGATTTCTCGGAGGAGGAGCTGACCGCCGCCAAAAAATCACTGGAAAACTCCTACCGCCAACTGCAGGATAGCCCCGGAGCGCTGGAAAGCTATTACTTCGGCCGTGCCCTGGCAGGTGTGGAGGATCCCTTGGAGCATTGCCGCCAAGGCTTTGCAGCTGTGCGCCGTGAGGATGTCATCGCGGCAGCGAAAAAGGTCACGCTTGATACTGTGTTTTTCTTGCGTCAGAGCACCGGAGAGGAGGAGAACTGCGATGAAGATGACTGAATTTGCATCCTCCCTGATCGGGGAGCATTACGTCAAGGTTGAGCATCCTTCGGGCTTGCGGATCTACGTGTATCCCAAGCAGATGAGCGGGATTTACGCCATGTTCTCGGTGCAATACGGCTCGGTGGATAACACTCTGCCAAAAGCGGACGGCTCCGGCTTTGAAAAGGTGCCGGACGGGATCGCGCATTTTTTGGAGCATAAGCTGTTCGACAACCCGGACGGAACCGATGCTTTTGCAAACTTTTCCGCCATTGGTGCCGATGCAAACGCATATACGGCGTACCACCGCACGGCATATCTGTTTAGCTGTACCGAGCGCTTTGACGAGGCACTGACTGAATTGCTCTCCTTTGTCACGAAACCGCACTTTACCGAGGCGTCGGTCAAAAAGGAGCGCGGGATCATTGCCGAGGAGATCAAAATGTACGAGGACAGCCCATGGGAGCGCGTCTACCAGAATTTGCTGGCGGCACTTTACCAAAAGCATCCCATCCGCAAAAATATTTGCGGAACGGTTTCCTCCATCCGCAAGATCACGCCCGAGCTGCTTTACCGTTGTTATGAGACTTACTACCGTCTCTCCAATATGGCGCTTGTCGTTTGCGGGCCGGTCACACCGCAGCAGGTTGCCGACGTCGCAAATCGCGTCCTGCCGCAGGCAACCGCCGATACGGCAAAGATCCCGCGCAAGACCTACCGCGAGCCTGCCGCTCCTGCCAAAACACGCGTAGAAGCGCAAATGCAGGTCGCAAAGCCCATCTTCTGCATCGGGATCAAGGATACGGTACTACCGGTTTCCCCGCAGGAGCGCCTGAAACGGGAGATCTCCATGATGCTGCTCAACGAGATCCTGTTCTCGCAATCCGGAGAATTTTACGGGGAGCTATTGGAGGAAAATTTAATCAATCCCTCCTTCTCGTTTGGCTATTCTGCCGAGGAGGGCTTTGCGTTCAACTGCATCACGGGGGAATCCGACCGCCCCGACGAAATTTTGACACGCCTGCAGGCTTATCTGGAGCGCGTTGAGCGGGAGGGCATTTCCGACGAAGCGTTCGAGCGTTGCCGCCGTGCACTCTACGCCGACGAGATCCGCGCGTACGATTCCACCGAGGAGATCGCCAACCGCCTGCTGACCTTCGTGTTCGACGGAACCGAAATGTACTCTGCGATGGAGCTGTTCGCCGCCGTTCAGAAAAAGGAGCTGGAGGAGCTGCTGCAATCCTTCTACTGCAAGGAGCAGTTTGCGCTCTCCGTCATTTCTCCGCTACAATCTCAATCCAATTCAGAAAGGAAGTAAAAACATGAAAGACATCACAACGGTCTCATTTCCCGGTCTTGGCATCGGGGAGCTGAACCTTAACAAAGTCGCGTTTACGCTGTTCGACCGCATTGAGGTGCGCTGGTACGGAATCATCATTACCTGCGGCATCATTCTGGCGTTTTTGTACGCGTTCTGGCGCGGGAAAAAGTACGAAAACGTCAAATCCGACGATATCATCGACGTCGGTATCTGGACGGTGATCCTCGGTGTCATCGGTGCGCGCGCTTATTACGTGCTGACAAGCCTCGAGCACTACAACAGCTTTGGTGAGGCAATCGCCATTTGGAACGGCGGTCTTGCCATTTACGGCGGCATCATCGGTGGATGCATCGGGATTCTGCTGGTCTGCGCGTGGAAAAAGCTCTCCTGGCGCAAGCTGTTTGATATGATCGCGCCCGGCGTTATCATCGCGCAATCGCTTGGCCGTTGGGGCAACTTTTTCAACGGGGAAGCATACGGCTACAGGATCGGAGAGACCACCCACTACTATTTTTTCAACAACGCTTACGAGCTCCCGTCCGGTGAGGGGACCTTCTTTCATTGGATCCGCATGGGACTTTACGAATTCGGCAACTGGGTTTACTATCATCCCACCTTCCTGTACGAAAGCGTCTGGAACCTTGCCGGCTTCATTCTGATCAATATTTTCTACAAGCGCAAAAAATTCGATGGGCAAATCGCGCTGATGTACTTTACCTGGTACGGCTTTGGCAGAATGTTCATCGAGGGTCTGCGCACCGATAGCCTCTATATTCCGGGTACCACCCTGCGCATTTCGCAGTGTGTCGGACTTGCTTGCTTTGTCATCGGAGGTCTGCTGTTGCTGATCCTGTCGATCGCAAAAAGACATTCCGCTCCCGTGCTGCAAACCGCAGGTGCTGCCGTTGCAGCTCCGCGCGCTGTCGAGGACACCGCCGCACCGCAAAAGGAGCTTTCTCTCTGGGAGAGATTGATGGAAAAGAGCCTCAAAAAGCATACCAAAGCCAATCGGGATGAAAAGTCCCACGAATCGGAGGAATGAGTCATGGCAATCAGAATTGACGGAAAAGCAATTTCTGCGCAGATCCGCGAGGAGATCAAGGCGGAGTGCGCGGCGTTCGTGGCGGAAACGGGAATTCTGCCCGGTCTTGCCGTAATCATCGTGGGTGAAAATCCCGCATCGCAGGTCTACGTGCGCAACAAAAAGAAGGCGTGCGAGGAGGTCGGCTTCCACTCCGTGGTGTACGAATTGCCCGAAGGGACCGAGCAGGGCGAGCTGAACGCGCTGGTGGATCGCTTGAACACAGATCCGACGATCCACGGCATTTTGGTACAGCTCCCCCTGCCCAAGCATTTGGATGAGACCGAGGTGTTGCTGCGGATCGACCCGAATAAGGACGTGGATGCGTTTCATCCTTACAACGTCGGCAACATCATGATCGGCGATTACCGCTTTCTGCCCTGCACGCCAGCCGGTGTAATGGCGCTCCTGGAGCGCACGGGCGTGGAGATTGCAGGCAAAAACTGCGTGGTCATCGGACGCTCCAATATCGTCGGCAAGCCGATGGCAATGCTGCTCTTGCACGCAAACGGAACGGTTACCGTTTGCCACAGCCGTACGAAAAATCTTGCCGAGATCACGCGTCAGGCGGATATTCTGGTGGTCGCCATCGGGCGCGCCGATTTTGTCACCGCCGATATGGTCAAGCCCGGCGCGGTTGTGATCGACGTGGGCATGAACCGCCGTGCGGACGGAAAGCTGACGGGAGACGTGGATTTCGCCTCTGTCGAACCGATCGCGTCCGCCATTACCCCCGTTCCGGGAGGCGTCGGACCGATGACCATCACCATGCTGCTCAAAAACACACTGACCGCTGCAAAAAAAGCATAAAATATTTACAATACAGCCCCAAGGTCGGTCGACCTTGGGGCTGTATTGTAAAATAAAAGCTCAAGAGAACTGTACGCTTTTCGCGTAAGTGAAAAAGGTCTCCTCAAATTTGGCGTAATTTTCGGTGGTGCTGGCAAACTGAATCAGCCAGAACGCATCCCCGGATTTGTGCACGGTTGCAAGATAAGAGTAAGAAACGCCGTCCACGTCGCTCTCATAGGTGTAATAAGTCACTCCGTCTTTTTCTTTCACGGCAGTGTCACTCATTTCGTGAACGTCAATCACCAGACGGGCATAGTCGGAGGCGGTGGAGCTTTCATCACAGCCAAGATCGCGCAAATCGTCAAAGGTTTCTTTGATCACCACAACCACCTTCCCCTCCAAGGAAGAGTAGATTGCCTCACAGCCTTCTTGGTCGGATTCCGAAAAACGGTTGGTCAAGGTAATGCTCATGTTCCCCGAGGTGAACACTTCCGCCTTTTCTTCAAACAGGCTGCAGCCGCAAAGCAGAGCCGTCAGTACAAGGCAAGCGGCAAGAACCAATGTGAATTTTCTTTTCATAGATACCTCCCAAAATTTGATTTGAATTTATTGTAGCATATTTTTTTGGAAATGTCAAGTCAGATATGAAAAATCAAGTTCACGAAAAGCGTGCCAAACAGAGCAAAAAGAGGCAAAAAATGCAGAAAACGTACGGTTTTGCACACATTTTTTTGACAATCACTTGACAGCTTGCAAAAAAAATGATACAATATAAGCAATCGTTTCCAGATAGGAGAATATACATGAATAACGCAGAAAAAACAATGGACAAAATCGTTGCGCTTTGTAAAACGCGCGGCTTTATTTTCCCCGGCTCCGAGATTTACGGCGGTCTTGCAAATTCCTGGGACTACGGTCCCCTTGGCGTAGAATTCAAAAACAACGTCAAGCGTGCATGGTGGAAAAAGTTCGTGCAGGAAAGCAAATACAACGTTGGTCTTGACAGTGCCATCATCATGAACCCCGAAGCGTGGGTAGCTTCCGGACACGTGGGTGGCTTTTCCGACCCACTGATGGATTGCAAGCAGTGCAAAATGCGCCACCGCGCCGACAAGCTGATCGAGGATTACGCCTTCCAAAACGGACTTAACGACAATCCCGCCGCTTGGAGCTTTGAGGAAATGGCGGCGTATATCAAAGAAAAGAATATCGCCTGCCCGCAGTGCGGCGGTCACGACTTTGCCGACATCAAAAAATTCAACCTGATGTTCAAAACCTTTATCGGCGTCACCGAGGACAACACCAGCACGGTGTACCTGCGCCCCGAGACCGCACAAGGCATTTTCGTCAACTTCCCGGCGGCACAGCGCACCACGCGCAAAAAGCTGCCCTTCGGAATTGCGCAGATCGGTAAGTCCTTCCGCAACGAGATCACGCCCGGCAACTTTGTATTCCGCACGCGCGAGTTCGAGCAGATGGAGTTAGAGTTCTTCTGCAAGCCCGGAACCGACCTGGAGTGGTTCGCATACTGGAAGAACTACTGTCACCAGTTCCTCTTGAATCTGGGTATGCGCGACGAAAACCTCCGTTTGCGCGACCACGACAAGGACGAGCTTTGCTTCTATTCCAAGGCAACCACCGACTTCGAGTTCCTTTTCCCCTTCGGCTGGGGTGAGCTTTGGGGCGTTGCCGACCGTACCGACTACGACCTGGGTCAGCACCAGACGCACAGCGGCAAGGACATGACCTATTTCGATCAGGAAACGGGCGAGCATTATATTCCATACGTCATCGAGCCCTCTCTCGGTGCCGACCGTGTGGCGCTTGCCTTCCTGGTAGATGCTTACGACGAGGAAGTGATCGACGCCGAAAAGAACGACGTGCGTACGGTTCTGCATCTGCATCCCGCGCTGGCGCCCTTCAAAGCGGCAATTCTGCCTCTTTCCAAAAAGCTGGGCGACAAGGCAAGTGAGATCTACGACGAGCTTTCCAAGTACTTTATGGTGGACTACGATGAAACCGGTTCCATCGGTAAACGCTATCGCCGCCAGGACGAGATCGGTACGCCTTTGTGCATCACCGTGGACTTTGAAACCGTGGGCGACGGCGAAAAGGCGGCAGATAACTGCGTGACCGTTCGCGACCGCGACACCATGGAGCAGGTTCGCATCCCGATCGGCGAGCTGAAATCCTTTATCGAACAAAAAATCGCGTTTTAATCAGTAATAGGGACGCGGATAGGGCGCGTTTTTGTGCGGGACTTTTGAAAAAGTCCCCCACGCCCCCAAAAACTTTCAACGCATAAATGAAAATAACGAGGCAGGAATGTTTCTGCCTCGTTCGTTTATATAAGCTCAAAATTCGTTTCTAGGTACATAGACAGAGCAATCGCTCCCGCGAGTATTTTGGTGCATGGATTTGCCTATGCGCCCTGAATGCTCGCGGCAGCTAATCTTCCCGTCCGTTAGCTTGCTGACAAATTTAAAGCCCAAATAAAAAACGAGGCAGGAACATTCCCGTCTCGTCAGCTTTTATTCGTTCAGTTAAAGTTTTGAAAGGGTGTTGGAAAACTTTTTCAAAAGTTTTCCAACAAAAAGTCGCGTCCTTTTTCAATGTAAATTTTATTTTGTCAAAACTTTTTTGCAAACCTTCAGGCACTTTTCCAAGGTCTCACCCAGCGTGTCTCCACCCGCTTTGGGGTGTTCTTCTTCGTCCACAACAAGATCGGCATATGTCTCGTACAGCTTTGCGCGTTCGTCGTACATATCCCGCAGCGTGTACCCTGCGGGCATCACCACGCCGCGGTGTACATAGTCTCCCAACCGCTCGGTGAGCGTTTGAAAGCCGATCTTGAGATAAATAACGGTACCGATGCTGCGCAAATGCTCCATCGCCTCGCGCCCGTAGATCACGCTTCCGCCGGTGGAGATCACGCTCCGTTGGGCACAAATCCCTGCGTTGATCTCATTCTCCAGCGCCAAAAAGCCCTGCATCCCACGCTCGGCAATCAGCTCGTGCAGGAGCTTGCCCGTGTGCTCCTGAATCAAAAGATCCGAATCAATAAAACGATAGCCCAGGTGTTTTGCCAGCAAAACGCCAACGGTGCTCTTGCCGCAGGAGGGCATTCCAATCAAAACAATGTTGTTCATATAACCTCTTTTTTTCTCATATCCTCTCAAAAAATCACGTGCGTACACACTGCAATGCAGAAGGACGGACGCGATTTCTTGTTTTCCGCTACGCGGATTTATTTTGCAAGAATCTGCTCGCGGCGAGACAGGATCTCATCCGAAATCAGCTGTTCTTCCGCATTTTCAAAACCGATGCGTGCCACGGTATCGGCAAAGCGTTCACCGGCATTGCCCTGCTCACGGAACAAAAGGATCGCTTTTTCAACCACCGACAAAACCTCTTCCTCCGTAGAGAAAATGCGATTCAGTGCGATCCCGCGCGCAACCTGCTTGCCCCAACGCCCGCCGATATAGACACGGTAGCCCGTAAAATCCGCTTCCACCGCGCCAAACGGGCACTTTCCGATACAACGTCCACAGCGGTTGCAGGCGGTGGGATCAATGCAGATCTTGCCGTCCGCCAGCTTTGCCAAGTGAATCGGACAAGCGGCTTCTATCAGACATTTTTTGCATCCGCGGCATTGATCGGCATTGATTTTGGGAACCTTCTGCCCGACCACGCCAAGGTCGTTCAGATCCGGCTTGACGCAGTTATTGGGACATCCGCCCACGCCAATTTTGAATTTGTGCGGCAGCTTGACGTCGTGATAGCCCTCGTAAAACCGCTCGTGAATTTTTTCGGAAAGCGCAAAGGTGTCGATCAAGCCGTACTGGCAGGTCGTCCCCTTGCAAGAAACTACGGGGCGCACCTTGGGGCCGGTTCCGCCGGTTTGCAGACCGTGCTGTGCAAGAAATGCGCAAAACGGCTCGATATTGGCGTAGGGAATACGCTGCACCTCCAGGGTCATGCGGGTGGTCAATGTCACCTCTCCGCTCCCGTATGTACGCGCCGCCTCGGCAACCGTTTCCAAAACCTCGGCACTCACCTTTCCGTTGCGGGTGATCACGCGGGCGTTAAAGCAATCCGCAGTGGTTTTGTCACGCAAAAAGCCGAGTCCCTTTACACGGGCAATCTCCTCGGCGGTGGGTATCTTTTTCGTAGTTTCCATGTGATGATTCCTCCGGCTTGTCGGTTGGTTTTGTTTGCGGTCGATCTGTTTTCGATTGACCGTATTGATACTATCATTATACCGCAAAGTTCGACGTTTGTCAATGCGGCAATGCGTGTTTTTCACGTTTTGGAAAAGGCTCTACAAAACAAAATTCAAAAAAGACTACAAAAGCCATCAAAAAATTCACAGCATTTCGGTTGACAAGCCTTCGAAAAAGGGATATAATAAGCGCGATACGGTTCGCATGGGGCGCGTTTGCTCCGTGTCAACGGCAAATTTTACAGAAAGCGAAAAACAGTATGGCACATATTTTGATTGTTGGTGGAGGCGTTGCAGGTCTGGCGGCAGGCATTACCGCACGGCTCAACGGCCATGACGCCACCATCTATGAAAAGCATTTCAAAGCCGGCGGGAATCTGACCGGCTGGGATCGCGGCGGCTACCACATTGATAACTGCATCCACTGGCTGACGGGCACCAATCCCGTAACCAAGCTTTATCGGATGTGGAAGGAGCTCGGTGCGCTTGGTGACGTGGACGTACACCAAGCAGAAAGCTTGTTCACCTTTGAAAAGAACGGGCAGCAAATTTCGTTAAGCAACAATCTCGAGCAACTGCAGTGGGATATGTTGGCGCTTGCTCCCGAGGATGAAAAGGAGATCCGCCCGTTGATCAAGGCAATTCGCGATATGCAAATTCTGAACGGTATTGCGGGTGAGCACTGCGATCAAAAAAGCTCTGCATGGCAAAAGGTACATGCAGTTCCAAGCCTGCTCAAATATTACAGCATGACCACCGGCGAGCTGGCACAGCGCTTTTCCAACCCCGTGTTGCAGGGATTTCTCGTATCAATGATGAGTCACTATTTCAGCGCACTTGCCATGATCATGGTGTTTGCAACCTTTACCGGCGGCAACGGGGCAATTCCCGCAGGCGGCTCCTGCGCGATGGCAGAGCGGATGGAGCAACGCTTTTTGTCGCTTGGCGGAAAACTTCATTTGCGCCGCGGCGTTGCAAAGATCAATACCAAGGGCGACGTTGCCGAGTCGGTCACCTTGGAGGACGGCACCACCGTTCCCGTAGATTACGTTGTGGTAACCTCCGATCCCGCCGTTGCCTTTGGAAAGCTGTTGGATCCGCGCCTGATGCCGAAAGGATTGAAAAAGCAATATGACGACCCCAAAATGCTGCGGTTTTCCAGCTTTCACTGTGCGTTTGCCTGTGACAGCACCGAGGTTCCCTTTCGCAGTGATATGATTTACGAAATTCCGCAGGAATACCGCAAAAACCTGCCTGCCGAATTTTTGATGCTGCGTGAATTTTCTCACGAAAAGCAATTTGCCCCCGAGGGCAAAGCGCTGATCCAGACCATGTCCTACTGCATGGAAAAGGAAGCCAACGAGTTTATCGATCTGAGCCGCGATCAGGAAGCCTATCGGCAAAAAAAGCAAAGCATTGCCGCTGACGTCGGTCAGATCATCTCCGAAAAAATTCCGTCCTTGCGCGGAAAGCTCCAATGTCTTGACGTATGGACACCCGCCACGTACCGCCGCTACACCGGTACCGAGATAGGCTCTTATATGAGCTTTATCCTGCCGGCGAGCACCATCCCCGCCAAAATCAGCAATCGGATCGAAGGACTGAAAAATGTGCTTCTTGCAACACAATGGTTGCAAACACCGGGCGGATTGCCGATTGCCGCCGACTCCGGAATCACCGCGATTCAAGCAATTCTGAAGCGTGAGAAAAAGCTGATTGCTGCAAAATAATAAAAGTTATCGGGGCGTCGCACAAATGGGATCTTACATTTGCGGCGCCTCATTCTCTCATCTCTTATGTACCGTGACGATTATTTTTTAACCTACGGTTTATACCGTGTTTCCTAACAATACCTTTACTGCGGCATTTTTTCTGTTATAATATAGACAGAAGCAGACGTCGGCTTACTTTATATCACTTTTAACGGAGGTATATTATGGAATTGACCATTGGTACGAACATTAAACGCTTGCGCACTGCCAAAAACATTACACAGGAGCAGCTTTCCGAAGCAATGAACGTCACCTGTGCGGCGGTGAGTAAATGGGAACGGGGCGATACCTATCCCGATATTACGCTTTTACAACCGCTTGCCTATTATTTCGGGGTAACTCTGGACGAGTTGATGGGCTACGATCAGGAAAAGATCCAAGCGAAAATCGATGATGTTATCGCCCTTTACAGAAAGTATTGGAACAGCGACTATAAAAAAGCGCGCGAGATTATCACCAAAGCTTATCATGATTATCCCAACGATTATTGGATCATGCACTACTATATGTGGAATATCGGCGGGGACATGGCGGATAACGACCCCGCGGTGCTGATTGCGCACAAGGATGAATTTCTTGCAATCTGCGATAAAATCCTTGGAGGCTGTACCGAGGAAAGCCTTCGTCTTGGAGCATGGAATATGCGCGCGAAGATTCTTCACGCAGAAGGAAAAACAGAGGAAGCCTTGGAAATTTACAAAACCAAATTTACCGATTGGTATACTACAGGCGAACAAAAAACCGAGCAGTTGTTTGCAAAAGATACAAGTGAATATTATTTCCACGTACAAAAGAATATGTATGAGCTTATTGATTTTGCAGCGGATAAGCTCGGCAGAACTGTGTTCTTTGATTCTTCACTTTCTATGCAGGAAAAGACAAAGCGTGCATTATGCTATGGCGATCTAATGCTAAATGCATTTGAAAAGACAGGCGAAGCGTTCTTCCTTATGCTTGCAAAATCTTTTCTTGGCAGAATGGAAAATGACCTGACCTATCGTGGCGGAGCAGATGATCAAGTAATCACGGTTATGGATAAAAATCTGTACGCGACAAAAAAGCTTGAAGAACTCAGAACAAAAAATAAGTCGTTGGATCATGCATGTGACCGTTATTCTGCAGATGCACGAGAGAATCTCTTTGTATGGAATCTGAATTATCGCGCGAATGCCACAGGCGGCAGACGTGCCGAGCTGCTGAAAAATCCCGCATACGTTGAAGTATTGAACAAATACAAATAAATCATTGTTGCGCTCGCAAGAGCAATATTTGCCACAAAAAGAACCGAGAACATTTTCCGTTCCCGGTTCCCTTTTTGTCATCAAATCGTTTTCCAAATCCTTGCCAACGGCACTCAAATATCCTCAGCCAAAACCTTACGCTGATTCCACTTTCCGGATAGAAAATAGATCAAGCCCGGAATGGCACAACCGTACGGTGCCAATCCGTAACCGAGGACAAAGCCGTAAAAGCCAAAATCGAGCGCCAGACCGAACAGCCAGCTCAATCCGATACGCAGAATCACACCGTCGAGCAAGGAAAGCACCAACCCCAGCTTTGCATTTCCGATACCTTGAATCAGTGCGTGCGTCCCGCGCATGATGGCAAACGCCGGGAACATCCAAAGAATGGCGGCAATAAAGGTATCCGACATTTCATGCACCAGAGGATCGTCCGAAAACAGCATAAAGAGCTGCTCGCCGCAGATCAGATAAAGCACCATGCAAAGCACGGTCAGCACGGACGCATAGAGCCATGACCAGCGCACCACCTGTTTGCAGCGGTTGTTCTCACCGGCGGCAATATTTTGGCTGACCATCGGCATGGCGGCGTATTGGATTCCCTGCGCGATCTTATTGAAGATATCGTCGATTTTAACGCCGACGCCAAAGGTTGCAGAGGCTACCACACCAACCTCGTTGATCATCGAGTTCACAAACAGCATCGACAAGTTGATGCACCCCGATTGTATCGCCATCGGCGTTCCAAGGCTCAGGATCATCTTCGTATACTTCTTTTGCGGCAGAAAGCTTTTGGGCTTGAAATCAAATCCAAAGGCTTCCCTGCGGCGGTAAAGATACCACAGCGAAAACAGAAAGGATACCGCCTGACCGATGATGGTTGCCCATGCCGCACCTGCCACGCCCCAGCCTAAAATTCCCGTAAAGAGGATGTCTAAAACCAAATTGATAACCGAGGCAAGTCCGATGAACAGGAAGGGGCGCTTGGAGTCTCCCATGCCGCGCAGCACCGCCGCAACCATGTTATACCCCGCCGTAAACACAAGTCCCGCGCCGCAAATGATGAGATAGTCTGATGCCATATCGTAGGACTCGGCAGGAATCTTCATCACCTGCATAATGGGCACCTTGAAAATCAGCGCCACACCGGAAAATAGAATGCCCATTGCAAGAATGATACTGAAAAGCGTACCGATGATATCGTTGATCTCCTGACGCTTTCCTGCACCCAGAGCCTGCGAAACCAGCACCTGCCCTGCATTGGAAAAGCCGAGGCAGATCATCGTAGCAAAGTTTAGAATCAAGCTACTTTGCGACACCGCCGAAAGTCCGGGCGTACCGACGTAATGCCCGACGATGATCATATCGATGGCGCTGTACAGCACCTGCAGGGCGTTCGCCGCCATGAAGGGGAGCATAAACCAAAGCAGCTGCTTTGGAATATTCCCGTTTGTAAAATCTTTTGTAAGTTTTTTTTCGTTCAAAATACGTTCACCTCCTGCTGTCTGTGCAAAATTCCCGCTGCAACAAATCAATCATAATCCCCGTGTTCAGCTCCATCGCATCAATGGGATAAATGGTTTGAATGTAGCCGTGATAAAATTTGTGCTTAAACCATTCCGCAATTTCATTCTTGGGCGCGCCCTCCCGTAGCATCCGCACGATTTGTTCGGCTGTTTCCGTTGCGCTTTTCCTTCCCTCTTTCAGATAAAATACGGTTTCGTCACGGTTCAGCAGGCGCAGATGCGGGACAAGAATCTGCCCGATCTCCAATTCTTCCACGCGGCGGATCGATTGTACCGTCATATCATATCCCACAAGATAGGAAGGAACGACCGTGCGCTCTCCGTCAAACACGCCAAGCGTCTCGCTGCCAAGCAACAGCTTGCGCTGCGGGCAATAATATCCCACCGAGCACTTTGTATGCCCCGGCAGGTTGAGCGCCACAAAATCCATCTTTCCCGCATGGATCACGTCACCGTCTGCTACCGGCAGATCTACCGACAGCTCGTCAAACAAATCCTCATATTGTTCGATTCCGCACTGCTTTGCCACCTTTGCGTCCAGCTCCCGCATGACCGCCTTTGCTGTGGGCTTGGCAAAAATCTTTGCCGCGTACTCGCCTGCCACAACCGTTGCTTGCGGCCAATATCTTTTTACGTACGGGGAGCCCGCCGCATGATCATAATGTGAGTGTGTGAGAAAAATGTAGTTGAGCGGGCGGTTTCCAAGCTGTGCTTTGATCCTTTCTGCCACCCGATAGCCCGTGAACGCAAAGCCGGAATCATACAGAATGGCAGTTTCGCCATCGTCCAGCAAAAACGCGCTGTCGCCGGGATGAACGCGCACATCTGTGATCTTCCATTCGTTCATACTGTCCGTTTCCCCCTCGTCATTCTATCAAAATTGCATTGATTCTTATATTATATCATGCTTTTTGAACGCCTTCAAGCCCATATTGTAAATATTTCACGGTGTTTTCGTGGGAAAGCTTTTGGAAAGGGGTGCGGGGTTTCGTGGGAAAACTTTTGGAAAAGTTTTCCCACACCCTTTCAAAACTTTTAACGCAGTTTATAGGATAATCGGGGTGGGATGTTTCTGCCTCG
>JAFTLZ010000082.1 GCA_017452665.1 Clostridia bacterium | reverse complement strand
CCTCCGTCATTTTCTGGCGAAAATGCCTCCCTTTACACAAGGGAGGTGAAGGAACGAGCACAGTGTAGGCTAAATAACTTCTTGAAGGTGGGCTTAAAGCAATAGCCCAACCCCTGAATGCTTGCGGGAGCAACTCTTTCCGTCCGCTCGCAAAATCTTACAACGCAAAAACAAAAGAACGAGGCAGAAACATTCCTACCTCATCCATCCTATAAATTGCGGTAAAAGTTTTTGGGGGCGCGGAATTTGCGTTTTTTGCCCGTTTTGTATCCGAAATACAGATCAAAAACCATCAAAAGGGTAAAAATGACGGCGTTTAGCCGTCAAGCAAAAACGACGGGGGTGAGTACCAAATGCGATTTTCGCATTTGACTCACCCCCAAAAACCCACATCCAGAACCGCGTCCTCTAACCATATCTTCTCATAAATTCTTCAAAAACCGCTCAATGCGGTGCAAGGCTTCCAGAATGTGCTCGGTCGAATAGCAGTAGGAGGCACGGATAAAGCCCTCGCCGCCGGCACCGAACGCAGTACCGGGAACCACGGCAACCTTTTCAGAGTAGAGCAAACGCTCGCAGAACTCGTCGCTGGAAAGCCCGGTCGATTGAATGGACGGGAACGCATAAAACGCCCCCTTTGGCTCGCGGCAGGAAAGCCCTAACTTCCGAAAACCCGAAACGATCAACCGCCGCCGCATATCGTATTCCTCGCGCATCATCTCCACTGCCTCATCCCCGTTGCGCAGAGCCTCAATCGCCGCGTATTGCGAGGTCGTAGGCGCACACATAATGGCAAATTGATGAATTTTTGTCACCTGCTCCATCACGGGAGCAGGGCCGCAAGCATAGCCCAAACGCCAACCCGTCATCGAAAAGGTCTTGGAAAAGCCGTTGACCAATACCGTGCGCTCCTGCATCCCTTCAATCGAGGCAATCGAAACATGGCGGCTTTCACCAAAGGTCAGCTCGGCGTAAATCTCGTCCGAGATCACAAATACGTCCGTTCCGCGCAAAACAGAGGCAATCGCCTCCAGATCTGCCCGTTCCATAATCGCACCGGTCGGGTTGCAGGGGTAGGGCATGATCAAAGCCTTCGTGCGCGGGGAGAGCGCCGCCGTCAGCTCGGCAGATGTCAGCTTAAAATCGTTTTCTGCCTTGGTTTCAATAATCACGGGAACACCGCCCGCCAAGCGTACAATCGGCTCGTAGCAAACATAGCTCGGCTGCGGAATGATCACCTCGTCGCCCGGGCAGGTAATGGCACGAATGCAGGCGTCAATCGCTTCCGAGCCGCCCACCGTCACCAGTACATCGTGCAAAGGCTCGTAGCAAACGCCGTATTTTCGCTCCACGTACCGGCAAATTTCGGCGCGCAGCTGCTCCAAGCCCCAGTTGGAGGTATAGCGGGTTTTTCCGCTCTCCAGCGAGAGAATGCCCGCTTTGCGGATCTCCCAGGGCGTGGGGAAGTCCGGCTCACCCACACCAAGCGAGATCACCCCTTCCATCGTGCCAGCAATGTCAAAGAATTTGCGGATGCCCGAGGGCTTGATCTCGGAGACCGCCGGAGAAAGAACCTTGCCGTAATCCATCACAACAGATAACTCCCCCGCTCATCCTTGCCGCTGCCCAACAGCTCCACGTCAAGCTCCTTGTAGCGGCGCAGAACAAAATGCGTCGCGGTGGAGGTCACCGACTCAATGGTAGAAAGCTCCTTTGCAACAAATTTTGCCACCTCCTGAAAGGTCTTGCCCTTTACCACCACGTTCAGATCGTAAACGCCGGACATCAGATAAACTGACTCCACCTCGGGATATTTCATCACCTTTGCCGCAACGTCCTCAAAGCCCAGCCCTGCCTTGGGCGTAACCTTCAGCTCAATGATTGCAGAAACGTACGCGCTGTCCAGCTTATCCCAGTCGATCACCGCCTTGTATCCGCGGATGATATCCTCTTTTTCCATTTCCTTGATTTCTGCCGCGACTTCTGCCTCGGTCATGCCGAGCATGGTGGCGAGGTCTGCAGGAGAGGTACGGGAATCCTTACTTAACAGCTTCAATAATTTTGTATTCATGGCATCCTACCCTCCGGTTGCTTCGTAGCGTTATACAATCTCCATGCGGTCAATCACAACCGGCACCTTGGGAACGTCATCAAACCATCCCATACGTCCGGTCTGCACAGCGGCAATTTTATCTACGACCTCAATCCCCTCGGTCACCTTGCCAAAGCCAGCGTACTGGCGATCCAGATAGGGCGCATCCTTGTGCATGATAAAGAACTGCGAGGACGCAGAGTTGGGATCGTTGGTGCGTGCCATTGAGAGTACCCCGCGTGTGTGCTTCAGGTCATTCTGTGCAAAGCCGTTTGCGGCAAACTCGCCCTTGATGGGGGAGGCGTCGGTTTCTCCGAAGGACTCATTGTATCCGCCGCCCTGGATCATAAAGCCGCTGATCACGCGGTGGAAGATCAGACCGGAGAAAAAGCCGTTCTTGATCAAAGAGAGAAAATTCTCCACGGTTTTGGGGGCTTTATCGGGATAAAGCTCGGCAGTGATGGTGCCAAAGTCTCTTACGTAAATTTTAATTTTCGGGTTGTTCATGTGTATCATTCCTTTCTGAATTTTATCGGCTCCGTGCTTGTCGGTCACCGGATCATTGTTCCGTTTTGGTTTCGTCCGTTTTCAAATACGCCGCCGAAAACAGCTCGGTAATGCGCTCCTTCTGTCCGCTCAGATGCAAATACCCAAACAGGACCTCCATACCGGTAGCGGTGCGGTAATCGCTGACGGTCGCGTTTTTGGGAACGTTCGTGTGCCCGATGTTCCGTCCGCGCCGAAAATAGCCTTCCTCAGCTTCGTTCAAAAGCGGGAGTATCCTTTTCATCGCCTCTGCCTGGGCTGCGGCACGCACGAAATGGAGTGCCTCGGCGTTCAGACTGCGGGAGGACGAGATCCCGCGCGCCACCAAATGCTCGCGGACGCACAGCTCCAGCACACAGTCACCAAGATAGGCTAAGGCAGGCGTGCTGATCTCGCGCAGATCCATCATGCAGGCGCCTCCTCACCGTTTTGCGGGGAGGCTTCTTTTTGCGCCTTTTGCTCCTTGACCTTAGCAGATTTCTGCTCCGCCTTCACGCGCTTGGCTTCCTCTTTTTTCTCCTGCTCGGCACGGTTTTTTTCTGCGTCGGGGTCGGGATAATGCGATTCCAGCAAAAGCTGCACCGCGTTTTTCAGATACGAGGACATTGACGCCATTGCCAGCAGGAGCGTAAAGAAGTCGTTCTCTTTTTCTACGTCCAGATCATTCTTTTCAATCAGCACGCGCAACAGCGACCACGCCTCGCTCCGTTCGTATTCCTTGATGTCAAGGTAGCGATTGTAGGTGCCCTCCAGCCATTTTCCGCTGTAGTCCTCGGATTTGTACACGTTCTGCAAAACGCGCTTGATCTCACCAATCGAAAGCGTATTTTTCAGCTCGTACACCGCCAGCATCTGCAAAATGTGCTCCTTGCTGTATTTTTTTCCTTTGATCGGCGAGAGCAACCCATCCTTGGAGTAGTTGTTGATCATGGTCTTGGTCAAAACGCGATCCTCAAACCGCGCCGAACCCTCGTGCTTTTTGTCGGCAACCAGGCTCGTGATCTGATCCAGATACAAATCGATGGCTGGGATCTCCTCCGGACGCAGATCCGCATCCCGTACGGCTTCCCTAACCAGTTCTTCCACTTCGCAAATGTTCATTTTGGCTGTGACTCCTCCCGTTGATAATTTCGTGCCCCAAATTCGGCGGTTTTGTTTTCCGTCTCATCTGTTTTCCAATACTATTATAACGGATTTTCCACCGAAAATCAATAGGTTTCTTAAAAAAGGACGCGGTTTTTTATGAGAGACGTGTTTTTTCATTGGGGACTTTTGAAAAAGGATACGATGATTGGGGAAACTTTTGAAAAAGTTTCCCCAATCCCCTTCAAAACTTTCACAACGATTTATAAGATAGGCGAGGTAGGAATGTTTCTGCCTCGTTCGTTTATTCGGGCTCCGAATTTCTTTCTGAGCACGCAGCCGGAACAATAGCTCCCGCGAGCATTTAGGTGCATGGGCTTGCCCATGCTTCTGCCACTAAATGCTCCACAAAGATAGTTAACGAGCGGCTGGAGTGCATGGGCTTGCACTTGCTTACGCCACCAATGCTCTACGACATATCATTTCCTATGTCATCTCTGAGAAGGCTCGCAAGCTCGCCGGTCGAACCCGACCTAAGGGAGGGCGATGCGAAGCATCGGGATCTACAAAAAATGCGCCTCTACCCATGGCTCCCT
>JAFTLZ010000081.1 GCA_017452665.1 Clostridia bacterium | reverse complement strand
CGACTTTGAATCAGATTTTGGCTGACAATACCGGAAAGCCCCTGGAAGTGATTGAGCGCGATACCGACCGAGACAACTACATGACCGCACAGGAAGCTTTGGAATACGGTTTGGTTGACAAAATCGTTGCAAAGAGACCTTAATCGTTCCTCACACCGATTCGGCAAAACGATAAAGAAAGGATCCCCGTCACATTCATGGCAAACACAACAAAATCAAGCGGCGAAAAGAATTTGAGACACTGTTCTTTTTGCGGCAGAAACGAGCATCAAGTCAACTTTTTGATCCCCTCTCCCACGGGTGTCTACATTTGTGATTACTGCGTGGAGGCGTGCAGTGATTTGATTTCGGAAACCGTGCAAGAAGCTCCGGTGCTGGATAAACTTTCTATGTCCGAGCTTCCGCGCCCCAGAGAAATCAAGGAAATGCTGGATCAGTACGTGATCGGACAGGACGAAGCAAAAATTGCTTTGTCGGTTGCGGTGTACAATCATTACAAGCGGATTCTTACCATGAAAAAAACGCCAACCCGCGGCAAAGGAAAAAAGAAAAAGAATGACCAAAACCAAATGCAGGAAGCAGAATCGGAGGTTGAACTCCAGAAAAGCAACGTGCTTTTGATCGGTCCCACTGGTGTTGGAAAAACCTATCTGGCACAAACGCTGGCAAAAGCGCTGAAGGTTCCCTTTGCCATCGCCGATGCAACCACGCTGACAGAAGCCGGCTACGTTGGCGAGGACGTGGAGAATATTCTGCTTCGTTTGATTCAGGCAGCCGACTATGATATCGAGCTTGCGGAGCGCGGTATCATCTACATTGATGAAGTTGATAAGATCGCACGAAAGAGCGAAAACCGCTCGATTACACGAGACGTATCCGGCGAAGGTGTACAACAGGCGCTTTTGAAGATTTTGGAAGGAACCGTTTCCAATGTTCCCCCACAGGGCGGACGAAAGCATCCTAACCAAGAGTTCATCCAAATCAATACCCAAAACATCCTCTTTATCTGCGGCGGCGCGTTTGAAGGTCTGGAGGGCTTGATTGAAAAGCGCAAGGGCAATCAAACTATCGGCTTTGGCGGTGAAATCAAAACACGCGCAGAACGCAAGGATAACGGTATCTTCCGTGATGTAGTTCCGCACGATATTGTAAAATTCGGTTTGATTCCGGAGCTGGTCGGTCGAATTCCCGTGATCGTTCCCTTGAACGATCTGGATCGCGATGCTTTGGTGCGCATTCTGACCGAGCCGAAAAGCTCGCTTGTCAAGCAGTACGAAAAGCTGTTTGAAATGGACGGCGTAAAGCTGACCTTCACCCCGGATGCGCTGGAAGCCGTGGCAACGCTGGCTCTGGAAAGAAATACGGGTGCGCGCGGCTTACGTTCTATTTTGGAAAATGCAATGACCGATATTATGTATGACGTTCCCTCCCGTGAGGATGTTGTCGAGGTACAAATTACAACGGAGTGTATCCGCGGCGAAGGAAAATGCAAATATCTTTTGAAGGAATAATGTAAAGAGTGCAAAAAAATCTGTTTTTTCAACAAAATCGACCATTGACTTTATAACAACGGTATGCTATAATTAGAAAAAACAGAAAGGTCGGTTTTGCTAAGCAATGCCAAACCGAAAAGAAACAAATGGATCTTTTTACTCGTGCTGCCCGCTTTGAACGTCCCGAAGCGATTCCGATGACCTTTGTCATCAACGATGCCTGCTGGCACCATTATCCCAAAGAGGCACTTTGGGATTTGATGGAGGAGCATAAATTCCTCTTCCCAAATTTTCAACGGCCGGCGGCAGATTGGATGCCTACGTATTTGCCGGTTGCTCGCAAGGATGCGCCCTATACCGATCCCATGGGGTGCACTTGGGTTACGGCAGATGACGGAATCACCGGAACGGTGCACAACCACCCTTTAGAGGATTGGAGCAAATTTCAAACCGAGTGGCACATACCGGATCCAAACAAAACCGACGGACTTTATCCGGTGGATTGGGAGACACGCAAGCGCAACTGGGCAGAATTGAAAGCAAAGGGGGAATCCTTTCATGGAGATCTGCGTCACGGGCACACCTTTCTTCAACTTTGCGATTTGCGTGGATACGAAAATCTGCTGTTTGACATGATGGATGAAAATCCCCTGTTGGACGAGTTGATCGAGCAACTGGAAGCGTTTAATCTTGCTCTGGTGCATCATTTTGTTGATAACGGCTGTGCCTCGATGGGATACGCCGAGGACCTCGGCATGCAGATCGGTCCTATGCTGGCGCCGGAGATGTTCCGCCGCTACATCAAGCCCTCTTACAAACACCTGATGCAACCCGCGCTTGAAGCAGGAATTCCCATTCGGATGCATTCGGACGGTGACATCCGTACGCTGGTAGACGATCTGATTGACAGCGGTGTACAGGTGATCAATCTGCAGGATCTGGTCAACGGAATTGATTGGATTGCCGAGCGATTCCGCGGCAAAATTTGTGTGGAGCTTGACATTGACCGTCAAACGGTGACACCTTACGGATCACCTGCTCAGATTGACGCATTGATCCGCGAGGAGGTTTCCAAAATTGCAACTCCCGCAGGGGGGCTTTGCATGGTGTATGGTCTGTACCCCGGAGTACCGCTGGAAAATGCCAAGGCAGTGATGGACGCCATGGAAAAATACGCATTCTATTTTTCATAATTTTTTCCAAAATACAGCAAAGGAATCCGTGTTGTTAAATCACGGATTCCTTTATATATAGTTGTTGTCGCGGGGAAGATTTCCTTCCCCGCGACGGATGTCAGCTTCCGCAGCCACAACGTGACGCACGGTCTTGAACAGGAGCCTGCACGCTCATTCCTTGCGAACAAAATTCGCTTACCGGGAACGGCATACTGCGAAAGACACGGCAGGGATCCTCTTCCTCTACGGGTGCACACTCCTTTTCGGGGATGCAGTACTCGGTGGCCTGCACCAAAAACTGTGCGGAACGAACCAAGCGCACCACCGAAAAAACACCGAGAGAAACGGTCAGATATCTTCTGCCGTTGCCGTTTTGATTATAGCTTCCGTCTTCAAAGATCAGCGGTGCATCCAGAGACGCCAACACCGATTCGGGAAGCTCCTTTTCACTGCAGCAGCAACAACAGTTGCAATCCGACGCCTTTTCCATGATCCGCGTGCCGAGGATCACCGGATTGACGACCTCAACAATGGCGGTAGGACCGCTGTTTTCTCCGTAGCTTGTGCTCGAGCAGTTGCAAAAGTCGTCGTTTACCGCGCCGTTGCTTTTGAAAATGCTGACGTTGCTCTCACCACCGTAAAGGATCACGCGCTTTTCCAGCACAGCAATCCCCTCGATGTCCTGCGAACGCCCGCCGCCGATGCAAGCCTCAAACACGATTTTTACATAGAAACGTACTGTAACCGAGTAAAATCCGCGGTTGAACTGGATCGGATCAACGGTAATACAGCTCCAAACAATATTTGCACATTTTGCACGAATCGCCCCTGCACGCTCCAGTATCTCATTTCCGAAATCCGAAAGATAAACGCGTGCATTCTCAAAGCAATCGCGGTCGCGACAGGAATCCAGTACGCGGTTGGTATCAATGCATACCGTTTCCCGTGATCCGATGCCGGAGGTCGGGCATGAAAAACGATTTTCTGCCATAGCCTATATCTCCTTTGTCATATTTCAGAGAAAACTCTCTTTGCTAATATTTTATGCAATACACCGTTTTTTGACACCGAAAAATCTCTGATTTTCGACCAAAAAACACAACTTTTTCAAAAAGGCACAAAGTGTTTACTTTTTCGTATTGAAACCGTTATTTTTATCTTATATAATGATAAATATACTTGAATTATGAGGTAGCAAATATGCAGAAAAAAAGCTATGCCGTTTTGGCGCTGATCCTTCTTTTCGCAATCGTTTTTACTTCCTGCTCTGTCTTCGGCGGCGCGGTTGACGACACAACAACGACGTCGGATGGAGACGAAAGTGATTATCCCGCCGATGTATACGGCGTCTGGTATTCCGAAGACACACTTGGAGCGCTGGAGATAGTAGAAGGAACAAACGAAGCAAAATTCTATTCTATTTCCGCCGGATATTATGAGTATTATGCGGTTGACACCGGTACTTACACCTATTCGGACGGTACTTTGATACTAACTCTAAACGATAGCAACTATACCTTTACCTATATCAAAAGCACCGATTCCCTTCAAATTGGAGATTACGAATATATCCGTCAAAATGAAGCGCCTACACTCCACGCATCCTATCCTTTCCCAAAATATATGGAAATGGATTGTGCTACTATCATGGAGCTTGCCGACTATAAGACATACGACAAGACCTATATCACCGAAAGCGCACTGTGGAAAGCACGAATCGATATTTATTGGGAATATTACGAATCCGCACTTGTGTATCCGACCATTGTTGACCGAACCGCACAGTACGACGACTATGTCAACGTAGATTTTACCGGATACGTGAACGACGTTGCGTTTGAAAACGGAAGTGCTACAGATGTGGATCTTTGTATCTCTGAATATGCGGGTTATATCGACGGATTTGTAGATGGCATTGTCGGACATGATGCAGGCGACAGCTTTGATGTAGCTGTTACCTTCCCCGAGGATTATTCCGCCAAGGAGCTTGCCGGCAAAGATGCGGTATTCAAGATGACCTTAAATAAGATTTATGACCTAACTGTTACCGACGAGCAGGTTGCATCCCTTGAGGATTTTGAATACGAAACCTATAACGAGTGGCTCTACGCGCTGGCAAAAGAAAGCTCCGAAACGATCATTTGGAGCTTGATCATCAACGATGCCAATGTGATCAATGATGCTCTTCCCGAAGAAACCTATCTGTACTTTTATCAGTACTATCTGGACGAGGCGCACTACAATGCCCACTATTACGGATTGGATTATGACACCTATCTTTACTACACCGGCTCCTCCGAATCTTCTATGCTGAAAAATGCAAAAAACATGGCAATTCGATATATCCTTCCCTATATTATCCTGAAGCAAGAAAATCTGCAATGGACAGATGAAGATTATCAAAATAAGTTTGATGAATTTGTAGATAATATTCTTTACTACTATTCCGACTATACCGAAGAGGATGCCATTGCATACGTTACAAACAATCAGCTGGATTATTTGAATGCCGAGCTGACTTACGAATTTGTCAGCCGTTGGCTGGTAGAGCTGTTATTCGCTCCGGAAGCATAACGGGTAAGGGGATTGCAATTCTTTTTTGCAATCCCCTTCTCTGTTTTCGTCAAAAATGTCAAAAATTGCGACTGAAAACCTGTTGACAAAGCGGCAAAAATGCGGTATAATATAGATACTGAAAAATGGGGGTGCAATGGTTTCGACGGGGATTCTGAAATACGATAAGCGTGGCGAGCCGGGTAATCTCGTAAACTGCCTAAATTTTAAAAATAAACGACAACAAGACTGTAGCTATGGCTGCCTGAGTTTTACGTCATCTGACGTAAAATTCGGCAGTGCTGTGACCTGCGGGTCACCCGTTCCTCCAATGAGTACCGCGGCTTTGGACTGAACGTCATCTCAGCGGTGAACTTGCATCGGCGGTTCGCTCTTGAACCGATCAAGCAGAAAAGGGCTACCGGCGGAAAAAGCGTGTCTGTTCGCGCTTTCCAACGGGAATTTTAAATAACAGACTGTCCACGAAGAAGGTTGTATGGATGGGTTTTCGGACAGGAGTTCGATTCTCCTCATCTCCACCAATGCGCAAATTTTGTGTTTTTTGCACATAATTTGCGCATTTCATTCTTTTGTATTCGTTCAATTAAAGCAACGAATTACAATAATTAACAATATATTACAACAAAATATGCCTAATTATATGCCTATTTTCGGATAACTTCTTGCGACCCGAAAGTAGAACGGCCATCTTTTGCGGCTAATAGATAGTATAAAGGAAAAGCAGGCATGTTTGCCCGCTTTTCCTTTATAGATGCTCTATTTTTTTCATAACCGCGTCATGCAGGCGCGGATTTGTGATTTGAATTGTCTGCATCCATTCATCTATGATATCCCAAACAAGAGGTTCATTACAGCACCCCTTTTTATTATTGTAGATCATCCCGTCTCATAACTTCTGTAACGAATCTGGCTCCAAACCGAAACGAATATATAAATATTTCGCGCTCGCTGATATCCGTTAATTTGGCAGAACGGTCGTCGAACTTTTCAAGTATTGCTTTTTGTTCATCGTTCAGTGTTGCATATAGACTTTCATGGAGCTCCGCAAGCTCCTTTCTCAAATCTGCTTCCTCCTTACTTGATTTCCGACATTCAATTTCCGGGCAAAGATTTCCATGCCATAGCTCCTCAAGTATCTTTTTCATAAATGTACCTCCTAAAGTGGTCTTTCTTCTCAATTTTATGATATGTGCACATACCTTATATCTATTGTATCATATCTTGCCCTGCTGTGTCAAGATTTATCTCATTTTGTGATATAATATTTTTGAAAGTGAAAACCTGATAATTCATTTTTTTCATAAGAAAAGAGTTGCAAGATACTTCTTAACAAATCAAGAAATTTGTGGTAAAATATAACATATCGTATTTCGGTATTGATTCTGCTCACCACAGATTCTCAATCATCAAACATAAAAAACGGGGTTCCTCGGTGTGAAATCACATCCGGAAACACCCGTTTTTTGATATACTGAATTAGCCGATCGGTTCAAAATCCGCCGCGCCATGCTTGCAAAGCGGGCAAACGAAATCTTCCGGAAGTTTTTCCCCCTCGTACACGTATCCGCAAACCTTGCAAACGTAGCCTTTTTTACCGTCGGTTTCGGGCTTCGGCTTGACATGGTTCTGATAATAAGTGTACGTCATCGACTCGGCATTGTTGATCACGCGGCATTCGGTAACCGAGCAAATAAACATTCCGTGCGTATCCAAATCGACGTATCTTTCTACTTTCAGAGAGAGGAACGAATTGATGTATCTGGGAAGGAAAACAAGTCCGTTATCCGAGCGCAAAGGCTCGCAGTTTTCAAACTTATTGACGTTTCTGCCGCTTTGGAATCCAAAGGCTTCAAATACGCGGAAGGGTGCTTCTACCGTCAGACAGTTGATATTCATTTTTCCGCTTTGCTTGATGACATGGTGCGAGTAGTTTTCCTTATTGATTGTGACTGCAATTTGATTGGGCGTGTTGGTTACCTGCGTCACAGTATTCACGATCAAACCGTTATCCTTTTTGCCATCGTTTGAGGTCACGACATAAAGCCCGTAACCGATGTTGAAAAGCGCGGAAAGATCATTTTTGTTTGCAGTAGCATCCTGTCTTGCAAGATATTCCTTACAAAGCTCATCCACCAAAGCATTCAGCTGTGCCGAACTTTCCTCGTTGAGCGCCGAAAGGATTCTGACGTTATTTTCCGTATAGGTGATATTTTTCGATTTTTCCAGCATTTCCTTCATCACCTTGGTGGCAAGCGGTGCCCAGCTTCCGTTTTCAATAAAGGCTATGGTTCGGTTGCTGTAATTCCGCTCGGTGAGATGCGTGATAAACGTATGCATAAACGGGAAGATGCTGGCGTTGTAGGTGGTGGTAGCAAGAACAAGCTTGCTGTATCGGAAGGCATCCTCAACAGCCTTTGCCATATCGCAACGTGCAAGATCGTTCACGATCACCTTCGGGCATCCGTTTGCCTTCAGCTTTTCGGCAAGCTGCAAAACCGCCTTTTTGGTGTTGCCGTAAACCGAGGTATAGGCAATGACAATTCCCTCCTCTTCGGGCTGATAGCTCGACCAGGTGTGATACAGATTCAAATAGTATCCAAGATTTTCGGTCAGCACGGGACCGTGCAACGGGCAGATGGTTTGAATATCAAGCCCCGCTGCTTTTTTCAAGAGATTTTGCACCTGTGCACCGTATTTTCCGACGATCCCGATGTAATAGCGGCGCGCTTCGTCTGTCCATTCTTCTTCAACGTCCAATGCGCCGAATTTACCAAATCCGTCTGCCGAGAACAAAATCTTATCGGTGCTGTCATACGTTACGATGACCTCAGGCCAATGCACCATCGGCGCGGTTACAAAGGTAAGCACGTGCTTGCCGAGAGACAGTGTATCCCCCTCGCCAACAATGATCTGCCGCTCCGGAAAATCGGTGCCAAAAAAGTTCTTCATCATGGCAAACGCTTTGGACGAGGAAACGATTTTGACATTCGGATAGCTCTTGACAAAGTTCACGATATTTGCAGAATGGTCCGGTTCCATATGCTGAACTACAAGATAATCCGGCGTACGGCCATCCAGCGCGTCGCGGATGTTGTCTAGCCACTCGTGGGTAAAATGCTGATCTACCGTATCCATGATCGCGATCTTTTCATCAATGATCGCATAGGAATTATATGCCATTCCGTTGGGAACCACGTACTGCCCTTCAAAAAGATCTACCTCATGATCGTTTACGCCAATATATTTTACATCGTTTGTAATATTCATCGTTTGATTCACTCCTATTAAAATAGTATCATTCAAGAATTCTGCCGTCCGTGGAGATCGTTACAACCTGCCACGGAATAAATTTTCCGCTTGCCTGCAAGGCTCTTTTCACTGCGTTTTCAATTCCTCCGCAGCAAGGAACCTCCATACGGACGATTTTGACGCTTTTAATATTATTGTTTGCAATGATTTGCGTGAGTTTTTCGGCATAGTCTCCCTCGTCCAGCTTGGGACAGCCGATCAGCGTAATGTGATTGCGGATAAACTCATGATGAAAATTTCCGTAAGCGTATGCCGTGCAATCCGCCGCGATCAAGAGATTTGCCTCATCAAAATACGGAGCATTGACCGGTACCAGCTTGATCTGACAAGGCCATTGCGAGAGCTGACTGGTTACGTTGGCCGATTTCGGCGCGCAGGAAGGAGCCTCCCGTTTGATCGCCTTGGATTGCGTACCCGGACATCCGCACGGCAATTTTACACCAAACTTCTTCATCTTGGCCTCTCTTACCGCACTCTCATTGTAAGCAGGCGCCTCGCGCTCCTCAAAGGTGATCGCATTTGTGGGGCAAGCCGGCAGACAATCGCCAAGCCCGTCGCAGTAATCTTCGCGAACCAGCTTCGCCTTGCCGTTTATCATTTCAATGGCGCCTTCATGGCAAGCCGCCGCACACGCGCCGCAGCCGTTGCATTTTTCTTCATCAATTTTAATAATTTTTCGAATCATAACCTTCTCCCCAAATTTATTTTTTAAAAGCACTTTCCGTCTTTGCAATCCTCTGCCTCGCCGCAACGGTAGCACAGCTCGTTCGGGCATTGATTGGTTTCAAAAAATCCGACGATGTTTTTCACCGTGGTCTCGGCAATGTTTTCAAGAGCCTCCTCAGTTAAAAACGCTTGATGCGAGGTCACGATCACGTTCGGCATTGAAATCAGGCGTGCAAGGGTATCATCCTCCAGAATATGTCCGGAATTATCCTCAAAGAACAGATCGGATTCCTCCTCATACACATCAAGGCATGCCGCCCCGATTTTGCGAGATTTGATGCCTGTAAGCAGAGCCTCGGCATCGACCAATGCCCCTCTTGACGTGTTCAGCAGTACAACTCCTTTTTTGCATTTGTCGATTGCATCCGCATCGATAATATGATTGGTTTCCTCCGTTAAAGGACAGTGCAAGGAAATGATATCACTGTTCGCCAGCAATTCATCCAACGTCACATATCTTACGGTGTCCCCGTTGTCAAGCCCTTTTGCGGGATATTTATCATATGCCAGTACCTTCATTCCAAAGCCGCGGCAAATCTCAATAAAGACTCTGCCAATGCGTCCGGTGCCAATGACTCCGACCGTTTTTCCGTGAAGATCAAAACCGGTAAGACCGGATAAACTAAAGTTAAAATCCCGTGAGCGGATATATGCCTTATGAATCCGTCGGATGGACGTCAAAAGCAGAGCCATGGTATGCTCGGCAACCGCGTAAGGAGAATATGCCGGTACGTGCAACACGTGTATTTTACCAAAGGCGTACTTCATATCAACGTTGTTAAATCCCGCACATCTGAGCGCCAAGACCTTGATCCCCAGCTCTGCCAGCCGTTGGATCACAGCCGCGTTTACAGTATCGTTTACAAATGCGCACACGCCGTCATATCCTTGTGCCAGATCAACGGTATCCTCGTTCAGCTTTGTTTCAAAATACTTAAACGAGACGCCGTATTCCTTTCCATATCTGTCAAAGGAAGGCTTGTCGTAGGGTTTTGTATCAAAAAAAGCAAATTTCATGCTCTTACCTCCTTGATTTTCTGAGAATATTATAGTATAATTAAAGCAAAAAGTCTGTTGAAATTTCAACAAAAGGATGAAAAAATGAAAAAATATTTAAAAATTTTAAGAAAGTGCGCGCTCTTTCATCAAATCGAAGATGAAGATCTGATCATCATGCTGAATTGCCTGGGAGCCAAGATTGATGTCTTTGACAAAAAATACACTGTGATGTCCGAGGGAAAGCCCGCAAAGTATATCGGAATCGTTTTATCAGGCTCTGTGCAGATCACACAAACCGATTATTACGGAAATCGGAGCATTTTAAGTAATATAGAAGCCGCCGAGGTATTTGCCGAGGCGTTTGCCTGCGCCGAGACCCATTCTATTCCGATCACGGTAATCGCCAACGAGCCGTGCGAGATCATGTTTATTGATTGCAGTCACATTCTGCGTACCTGCTCCAATCATTGCACATTTCATCAACAGCTGATCTTTAATTTAATGAAGGATCTTGCCGACAAAACGATTCTGTTCCATCAAAAGCTCGAAATTCTTTCAAAACGCTCAACAAGAGAAAAGCTTTTGACCTATCTGATGTTTCAGGCAAAAAAATTCGGCTCTGACAGCTTTGATATTCCCTTTGACCGCCAAGAGCTTGCCGATTATCTTGAGGTGGACCGAAGCGGGCTTTCGGTTGAGATCGGTAAGCTGAGACAGGAGGGGATGCTGGAAAGCAACAGAAAGCATTTTGAACTATTGTGGACAGTGAAATGATATTTTTCTGCTGCGTGAACCGTCCTGCAAACTGCATATAAATCTTTCAAATTTTTTATAAAAAAGCTCCCCAAAACAAGAAATCTATGTTATAATATAAGTATGATTGGATTAGGAGGAAAACAATGAAAACCAAATCGCAAAAAAAACACCTGCTTTTAATATCCTTGATCCTCTCTCTCGTTCTGTTTACGGGTAGCTCTGCCACGCTTGCCGTTCACGCATCCTCGCAAACGCAATATTTTACCGGAGAGGTAGCGGAGTACTATCAATCTCTTTTAAACATCGGTTTTCCCGCAAGCTATGCACAGGCGCTGACCGAATTGCACCTGCTTCATCCGGATTGGGAATTTGTTCCGCTCAAGATTACCGAGGGCAATTCTGACTATACCTGGAGTTATGTGATCAACCGCGAAACCGAGGTTGAAGATCGGAATCTGATCTATTCGTCCGATACATACAAAGCCTACCGTCACCCCACCAATACAACGCTGTACGATTCCGGATACTATCAGGCATCGCGCAACACGATAGAATATTTTATGGATCCGCGCAATTTTTTGAATGAGACCGATATTTTTCAGTTTTACGATCTCTCCACTGCGGTTGCCGTCAAGGTGGAAGCCATCAACGCGGTGCTGGACGGAACCTTTATGGAAAGCGGAAACTTGGAAAACGGGATGACCTACGCTGAATATTTTTTGAGTGTGGGTGAAACGCTTGGAATCAATCCCCTGTTTTTGGCAGTGAAAGCGCGGCAAGAGCAAGGCGCCGCAGGAACTTCACCGATTATTTCAGGCACTTGCGGTTCCCTTTTGAATACATATTATCTGAACCATACACAAACCTCGGAGAGCGGCAACCGCGTGCTGGCACCTTCCTCCGGGTATACCTCCGAACAGCTCCTCGCCTTAAATGGATACTACAATCTCTTCAATATCAATGCTACCGGAAACGGCTTGTTTGCAATCTATTTCAATGCAATGGGACGCGCAAAAACCGGAAACCCGGAAATGGCATCCACCTGGGGATCTGCCTCCTGGAACACCGTTTGGAAATCTGTTTACGGCGGAGCAAACATCCTGAAGCAGAGCTATATAGACCGCTATCAAGCAAGCATCTATCTACAAAAATTCAATGTAGATAGCCGCGCATCCGACCGCAACTTTTGGGGGCAGTATATGCAAAACGTAGCGGGAGCCATGACCGAATCCCGCACGTTTTACACGGCGCTTGCGGCAAGTGATTCGCTGGACGGTGCGTACGTTTTTCAAATTCCCGTTTATGAAGGAATGCCAAACGAGCCCTGCGCCGATCCAGCCAACGGCACCTGCACCTATCTTGCCACGGCACCGAATAAATACGGCTATTCTTCCCTGTTTACTTCCCCCGTCTCCAAAACCGCATCCGATTCCGCGCTTTATATCGGGCAAGCACTCTCCTTTGGAGAGACGCTGACTGTCAGCGGAACAGTTTCCCACTCTTACGGTGTCCGTGCGTTGGAATACCGCTTGGATCACGGCGATTGGATCACAGCCTCAAATAACGAAACGGTCAATCTTTCGATTCCCATTGACTTTTCGGAGGGAAGCTCGCATATATTAGTAATACGCGGGCTTGCGGCTTACAACAACACCGACAGCCAAAAGAAGAACAACCATTCCTTTTTGTGCGCCGTGATCTACATCGACGTGCTGGAGCCGCAAACGGCTACGTTGGCATTGAAGAGCCGAACCGCCTCCAGTAAGATCACCTATACCGTTGGTACCGAGCTCTTTCTTCCCGACGCTGATGCCGATAATTTTGTAGGCTGGCTGGGCTCAAACGGCACCTTACTGCCCGCCTCCGCAAAAACCGTTTTGGAAAACGATATTTCCTATACTGCCGTATATCTATCCTCACAAATTTTGGATGGTGCTGCACTGGTGTTCTCCTCTGACGACACGCCTACCCTGCGCTTTTCCGCCGTGATCAGTCAGGTCGCTTACGATCAACTCACAAAGGATGCCAAAACAATGCATTGCTACGCTGTGATCAGTACCGCAGGTACAAAAACGGTAAAATCGGCAACAGCGGTTGCCACAGTGTCGGCATTTGACGAGAATTGGATGCGTCTTGCCGTTGATACCGACGCGATTGCAAGCACCGCATATCAAACCGATTACACGGTAACCTTTTATGCAGACGTCACCTACTCCAACGGCACGCAAAGTACGCTTGTGCTTTCAGAAACCGCCGTTACCCGCAACGCAAAGGAAGTAGCAACCGCCGCCCTTGCAGACGGATCCGCCGCCTATTCGCAAACTGTTCGCTCTTACTTGGAGCAAATCGCAAACTAAACTCGCATCATTGCAGAAAGGATCTCCCTTTTATGAAAACACTTGGCTATTACAACGGGAACATTGATGAGCTGGATCAGATCACCGTTCCGATGCTGGATCGGGCGTGCTACTTCGGTGACGGCGTATACGATGTGACCTTTAGTCGAAATTATCGGATCTATATGCTGGAAGAACACGTGGAGCGTATTTTTCAAAGCGCAAAGCTGCTCCGGATGCAACCGCGAATCTCTCCCGCAGAGCTTTGTGATCTGCTCTGTACGCTGATCAAGCGCTTGGACACGGGCGAGCAATGGGTCTACTTTCAATTTTCGCGCGGAACTGATTTTCGCTCCCACGCGTTTCCCGAAAATCCCCATACCAACCTGTGGATCATGCTCAAGCCAGCAGCCATCAAGGATACCTACAAGACGTTGCGTTGCATCACGCTGGAGGATACCCGCGCCCTGCATTGCAACATCAAATCCCTGAACCTTTTGCCCAATGTTCTTGCAACTCAGGCAACCGTGGATGCGGGCGTGGACGAATGTATTCTCCACCGCAACGGAATCGTAACTGAATGTGCACACTCCAACGTCTCGATCTTGAAAAACGGCAAGCTGATCACCCATCCCGCCGACAATCAAATTCTTGCCGGTACGGGACGCGCACATCTGATCCGTTTCTGCAAACAATTTGACATTCCGGTTGAGGAGCGCGAGTATACCCTGACCGAGCTGAAGGACGCCGACGAGATTCTGCTCACCTCCGCCTCCGCGCTTTGTATGCGCATTTTGGAGGTGGACGGCGTCACCGTTGGCGGTAAGGCTGCCTACACGGTAAAGCAGCTTCAAGACGCCCTTTTGAAGGATTTTATGGAGCAAACCGATATTTAAATGATGTTTGAATTCTGTAAACTTTTTGGTTCGCTTGACTTTTTCGTATAAGTATGTTACAATATAATAGATTCGTATAAAACAAGCAAAGGAAGTACGGCTTTGGCTACACAAAACAAAAAGAAAAGCAAATTATTTGATTTTTTTGATTTTAACCGAGATAACCGCCCCGACGCGTTGGAAGAAGATACTACACCAACGCTCAAACGCTATTTCAAGGTGCTGGGCAGACGCTTTTGGAAGCTGATCTCGCTCAACGTTATGATGCTGCCGATGATCGTTCCGGTTTTGATCTGCTTTTATCTTTATTTCGGAATTGATCAAACGCCAACGGCAAACAGCCTCATTTTTCAACAGCTTTACGGCGCAAATCTGATCAACCCGTCGCCCGAATCCACCTTTCTTCTGGATCTGTTCGGCGCACAAATGAACATCCCCGTATACGGCGTTGCAACCTATGTCGGCATGGGCATCTGCATCGTGTTTCTGGCTGTCACCTTTGGCTGGCAAAACATCGGCGTTACCTATATTTTGCGTTCGATGGTGCGCGGCGAACCGGTGTTTTTATGGTCGGATTATTTCTACGCCATCAAGCGCAACTTAAAGCCTGCATTTTTCCTGGGGCTTTTGGATTTTGCCGCGATCGTTCTCTTGGGCTTTGATATCATGTATTTTTGGAATCAGACCGGCTCGTTCTGGCTGGACGTTGGATTTTACGGAATCTGCGCGCTGATCATTCTCTACTTCTTCATGCGTTTTTATCTCTATCTGATGCTGGTAACGTTTGATCTTTCCATCCGCAAGCTGCTCAAAAACGCGCTGATCTTCACGATGCTGGGCATCAAGCGCAACCTAATGGCGGTTCTTGGCGTGGTTTGCATTACTGCGTTCAATATTGTGCTCTTCCCGCTGTTTGCTATGACGCCTTTTGGAATCGCAATTCCGCTGATTCTTCCCTTCCTGTATTACTTCGCTGTCACGGCATTTACTTGTGCCTATGCCGCCTACCCGATTATTGACCGCTATATGATCGCACCTTACGTCAACAAAAACGACGAGGATGACGAAGAAATCGCGGAATTACCGGAAGAAACTAATGAATCGTAAAAATATAGGAGCGTTCGTTTGAACGCTCCTATCAGGTTGTAGACCAACGGTATTCAATTTGTAATATTGCACAAATTTGTTAGCACCGCTTTTTCTTTTGACCAAGAAGGCGCAAAAGGAAAAAAGGCTCGCAGGCTCGCCGCAAATCGCTACGCGAGTTTGCGCTTGGCAAAAAGAAAAGCGCCATAAAGAGGCTATTTCGCCCTGTGCGAAGGGCGAGGAGGGCTCCGCGCCCTCCACTGCGCGAGCTTTTGAAAAAGCTCGACCAAAACTTTTCGTCAAACTGACGAAAGCCGGTTGTTTTGTCTACAGTCTGATAGG
>JAFTLZ010000080.1 GCA_017452665.1 Clostridia bacterium | reverse complement strand
TTTAAGCCGTTACAGGTATTCAGTGCATGAACTTCAATACGCTAGTTCAGCTGGCAACGGATATGCGCGACGATCCCGAAATGATGGCGCGTGCCGAGCGGATGCTGAATATTCCCGACCTTTTGAACTATTTTCTGACCGGTAATATGGTCAATGAGTATACAATCCTTTCCACGGGCGCGTTGCTGGATGCGGCAAAGCGAGATTATGCTTTTGATATGATCGAGCGCGTCGGGATTCCCAAGCGCTTGTTTGGCAACATGGTTCAGCCCGGACATCGGGTGGGCAAGCTTTTGCCGCAGGTGCAGGGCGAGACCGGAAAGACCAATGCCGACGTGCTGACGGTTGCCTCGCACGATACTGCAAGTGCGGTCATCGCCGTGCCTACGCAGGAGGATGACTTCCTGTTTATCAGTAGCGGAACCTGGTCGCTGATGGGGAACGAGCTGAGCGCGCCTATGATCAACGAAACCAGTGCGAAATACGATTTTACCAACGAGGGCGGCGCCTGCGGAACCATCCGCTTTTTGAAAAATATCATGGGCTTGTGGCTCATTCAGGAGTCCAGACGCCAATGGCGGCGCGAGGGAAGTGAATACAGCTTTGCACAGCTGGAGGCGTTTGCAAAGGAATGCCAGCCGTTGCGTTGCTTTATCAATCCGGACGATCCCTCGTTTGCAACGCCGGGAAATCTGCCGGAGCGCATCCGCGAGTATTGCCGCCGTACGGGGCAGTACGTTCCGCAAAGCGTGGGCGAGGTCGTGCGTTGCATTTATGAGAGCCTGGCGCTGAAATACCGCTATACTGCCGAATCCATCAAAGCCATTACCCATCTTGATGCCAAGGTGATCTACGTGGTTGGCGGCGGAACCAAGGACGGATTTTTGAGCCAGATGACGGCGGATGCTTGCGGAATGCCGGTTTCGGCAGGACCCGAGGAGGCAACCGCGATCGGAAACCTGATGATGCAAATGATGGCGGCGGGAGAGGCTAAGGATCTCAAGGAGGCACGCCGAATCGTGGCGGCATCCTTTGCCCGCAAATTCTATGAGCCCGTTGGCGAGCGTGCCGTTTGGGACGAGGCTTACGAAAAATACTGTGCACTCAACTGACGAAAAAGTACCTGTCAGCAGGGCATACGGTGTATGCTTTGAATTGGGGATATATTGAAAAATAACGGAGGCTTTATTATGAAGGACAATCAATTTGGAGAACTTGCGGTCATCGGTATGAACGGGTGCGGCGAATTTGCCGAGCAGGTTGACTACTATCTGAAGGATTGGCGCAGACACGGAGACAACGATCGCAGCTTTTTGATCCAGGCCGACTGCCCCAGATTCGGCTCGGGCGAGGCAAAGGGCATCATTCACGAGTCGATGCGCGGAAAGGACGTCTACATCATCTGCGACACCTTTAACTACGGCGTTACCTACAAAATGTACGGCATGACCGTGCCGATGAGCCCGGATGATCACTATGCGGATCTGAAGCGCATCATTGCGGCGATCGAAGGCAAGGCAAGACGGCTGACCGTAATCATGCCCATGCTTTACGAGGGCAGACAGCACAAAAGATCCAGCCGCGAATCCTTGGATTGCGCGCTGATGCTACAGGAGCTGGTCTCGATGGGCGTTTCCAATATTTTGACCTTTGACGCGCACGATTCCCGTATTTCCAATGCCATCCCGCTTTCCGGCTTTGACAACGTGCGTCCTGCATACCAGATGATCAAGGCGCTGGTGCGCGCGGTTCCGGATGTTCAGATCGATAAGGATCACATGGTCATCGTTTCTCCCGACGAGGGAGCCATGTCCCGTTGTATGTATTACAGCTCGGTGCTGGTCTGGATATCGGTATGTTCTACAAGAGAAGAAATTACTCCGTCGTCATCAACGGACGCAACCCCATCGAGGCACACGAATACCTCGGCCAGGATCTGCACGGCAAGGACGTGATCGTTGTGGATGATATGATCGCTTCCGGCGAATCCATGATCGACGTTTGCAAGCAGCTCAAGGATAAGGGGGCAAACCGCGTGTTCTGTTTCACGACCTTTGGTCTGTTTACCGAGGGCTTTGATAAGTTTGACCAAAGCGCTAAGGAAGGCGTGTTTGATAAGATTTTTACCACCAACCTGATCTACCGCCGCCCCGAGCTTGCCACCAAGCCTTGGTACGTGGAGGTCAATATGTGCAAGTATGTGGCATATCTGATCGACACCCTGAACAATGACGCATCCATCAGTACATTGCTCAATCCCGTCAAGCGGATTCACACGCTGATGGAAAAGCACCGCAAGGAACTGGCGTCTCAGTTGAAAATCGAATTTGACGATTGATTTCAGGCTACCGTAAATGATAAAATCGGCTTTTGCCGACCGTGCTGACTGCAATAGGAGTGCATTGCAGACGGCGCTGTTCGACAAAAGCCGTTTTTTTATCCGAAAAAACTCTTTTTTTCTTTGTAAATGGATCATTTTACCGTATTTTCTGTTTTTTTGTTTTCGCCCTGTTGCATTTTTTTGAAAAGTGTGATAAAATAATAAAGAATAAGCGTTTTGTATCGCATATCTTAAACGGAAAGGAGAATGAAAATGGAAAAAAGACCTATGCAAAACAGCAACCATACCTTTTTGAAATCCTTGGACGTCGGCTTGGATTATGTTTTAAATTCTCTGACCATTTATATCGCATATCAGATCACCCGATTCTTTTTCGCGGTGGAAAGCCCGGTCGGAACGGCACAGCTGTTTTTGCTGATCACCTTGTTTGCGTTTGCACTGTCAGTGCTTTACAATTATCAAAATGTTTATCTTCCTATGCGAACGCAGTCGCCGCTGTTTTTTGTGGGCAGAATCTTTTTGGTCACGGTGGAGGTTTTTGCGGTTGCCGCAGTGCTGATTATTCTGTTTGCAACCGACGAATACGATTTCTTCTATCTCTCGTGGTTGGTATGGTCGGCGCTTGCAAGCTTTATCATCATCGTTTCCAAAAAAATCACAATGCTCACAGTGCTGCACTCTATGCGTGCGAACCGCCAGAATCTGAAGCGCATTTTGCTGGTGACCGATAGCCAGGAGATGGCGGACGAGTACCTGGAGGAGATCTTCAACAATCCGCAATTCGGTTACAGCGTGATCGGATACGTGGGGAACTTAAACGTGATTGGACTCCCGCACCTTGGAACGACGGGAGATTTGGATCGCATTTTGACCGAAGAGGAACCGGACGAGGTCGTGATGGCGCTGGATACCGTGCGCAAAAAGCTGATCACACGCTATATTTCCATTTGTAACAACCATTGCGTCAAGGTGATGGTGGTTCCTGCTATTTGCGGTTACTTTAAATCTCCCCGACAGATCTCCATGCTGGGAAATCTGCCGCTTTTGGATATCCGCAGTACGCCGCTTGACAACATGGCAAATCAAATTTTGAAGCGTGCGGTGGATATCATTGGTTCCATCGTTATGATCGTGGTGACCTCGCCGTTGATGCTGTTTACCGCCATCGGTGTCAAAATTTCGTCTCCCGGTCCTATATTGTTCAAGCAAACGCGTGTAGGGCGGCACAATAAAGAATTCGTGATGTATAAATTCCGCTCGATGCGCGTCAATGCCAGCGAGCAAACCGGATGGTCGACCGAGGAGGATCCGCGCAAAACGCGTTTCGGCGCCTTTATCCGTAAGTTTGCACTGGACGAGCTTCCGCAATTCTTCAATGTCCTCAAGGGTGACATGAGTCTTGTCGGACCACGCCCGGAGGTTCCTTTTTACGTGGATAAATTCAAAAAAGAGATCCCGCTGTATATGCTGAAGCACACGCTGCGTCCCGGTATTACCGGACAAGCACAGATCAAGGGCTTGCGCGGAGATACCTCGATCGAGGCGCGCATTGAAGAGGATATCAACTATATCGAAAACTGGACCATCTGGCGGGATCTGCATATTCTGTTACTGACGCCGTTCCGTGCGGTGAACCGCCATGAAAAATATGCCAAGCGGGAAAAGCTTGAGGAAGAAAAGCAAGCTCGCCGCAATGTGGGCAATGCCGTAAAGAAGGAGGATTTGCATGACGACGAAACGGACTAAAATTCTTTACGTGGCATCCACGGCATCGCACTTGCACCGCTTTCATCAACCGTATATAGAAGCGTTGCGCCAAAACGCAGATGTGTTTTTGATGGCAACCGAGGGAGAAGGGATCGATTTTCCGATCCCTTTTGCCAAGCGATTTTTCAGCTTGCGTAATTTTATCTCCATCCTTTCCATCCGACGCATTTTAAAGCGCGAACGCTTTGACCGTGTGATCGTCAACACCACGCTGGCGGCGTTTTTGATCCGCGCAGCAATGATCGGGATGAAAGACCGCCCGTACGTGCTCAACATCGTGCACGGCTATTTGTTTTCTGAGCCGATCGCGGGTCTGCGTTCCAAAATTTTGTTGTCCTGTGAAAAGCTTTTGCGCCGACAAACCGATGAGATTGTTGTGATGAATGCGGAGGACGCAAAAATTGCAACGGCACATCGGCTGTGCCGGGGAGAGCTTCGCACGATTCGCGGCATGGGGGTAACCGTTCCGATCGGCGTTCCCGATAAGGATCTTGCTCTGCGTGCGCAGTATGCATCGGAGACGGGAGAGTTTCTTTGCACCTTTGTCGGAGAGCTGAGCGGGCGAAAGAACCAGATCTTTTTGATCCGTGCCGTTGCGCGTTTGCGCAAGGAAGGGATTCCCGTTCGGCTACTGTTGCCGGGAGAGGGAAGTGAGAGAGCTGTGCTGGAGGAAGAGATCGCGCGCCTGAACCTGCAAAATTTCGTCTTTTTGCCGGGAAACTGCGAGCCGATCCTGCCTTATCTCGGAATTACGGATCTGTACGTTTCTGCCAGTACGTCGGAGGGCTTGCCGTTCAACGTGATGGAGGCGATGTCCTGTGGCTTGCCGCTTTTGCTTTCGGATACAAAGGGTCAGAACGATCTTCTCTCGGATCGCTCGGATGCACTGTATCCGCTGAACGATATGGATACGTTTTGCGAAAAGCTCAAGCGCATTTACCGAGCGCGGCAGTTTGGTGCGGGAAGCTGTTCCTATCCTATATTGGAAAAATACCGCCTGGATGCGGTATTTGAAGAAAATTTATGCATCATGACAGGAGGTGAGGCTGATGCAGAGCTTTCGTGAGCGCCTATGTGCGTTTTACAGTGGAAAATGGTATCCCTTGCTGGCGGTGCTCCTTGCGCTGGTTGGACACACCACCGGCTGGGACATCGCATTTTTTGTGATTATGGTTTGTACGGTATTGGTGGGGTGTATTTTTACCAACGATCTGCGCTTTGCCATTACGCCGTTTTTGTGCACCGTAATGTTCGTCACGCCCGAACATTCCCCCAACGTTCCAAGCTACAGCGATTATTATCTGCAGCCTTTGCCGCTTACTGTGCTGGTGATTGCGTTTTCGCTGATTTTGATCGGCGTGATCATCTTTGGCATCCGCAACCGTGCGCGCGCACACCGCATTCCGCGCAAGGGACTTTTTGTAAGCATTGCCGTGCTGTGTGCGGCGGTTTGCCTCAACGGAATTCTCAATCCAAACTATACTGTCGAAAATTTGCTTTACGCGCTCTCGTTTGCCCTGGCTCTGCTTGGAATTTATCTGCTGTTTGCCGTGTTTGTTCGCTTTGACGAAACGATCTCCGACTATTTTATGTACTGCCTTGTGTGCATCGGGATGCTGATTTCGGCACAGATGCTTTTGACTTATGCAACCACGGTGCAGTTTGCAAACGGTGCCGTGGTGAAAGAAAGCGTTGTGCTGGGCTGGGGCGTTTGGACTACCGTAGGCGGTGTGCAGGCATTTTTGATCCCGGCGTGCTTTTATTTTGCCGCCGAGCACAAACGCGGTTGGATTTTTTATCTGCTGGGGCTTTTGGAAGCACTCTGCACGGTGCTCTCGCAAAGCCGCGGCGCGATGCTGGTTGGCGGCGGAACGCTGGTGCTGTGTCTGGTTGCTGTTTGCTTTTTCGGAAAGAACCGTAAGATCAACCGTATCATAACGCTGTGTTTGGTGGTTGTCGGCATTGCGGGCGTGATTGTGTTGCGTGAGCAGGTAATCGCACTTTTGTCTAATTTCATCAACCGAGGCTTTAACGACAACGGCAGATACGAGCTTTGGGAAATCGGATTCAAACAGTTTTTGTCGTATCCCATTTTTGGCTCCGGTTTTTATGATTCCGGGATTGTACAGGATTGGCATATAGAGGTTTATCCCTATTTTTATCACAACACCGTCGTGCAAATACTTGGTTCCACGGGAGTCATCGGTACGCTGGCATATCTTTGGCATCGGTTTTGCACAGTTCGCCTGGTGCTCCACACACCCAGCTTGTTCAAATCCTTTCTTGGAATCGGCATTTTGTCGCTTTTAGCGTTCTGTATGCTGGATGTATTACTGTTTATCACCTATCCGCTCATGTTTTACGCACTGATGCTTTTGTTTATGGAAAAAAGCGACGTTTAAATAAAAGATAAAAATACCGAGGCAGGAAAAATTCCCGCCTCGGTATTTTTATTATGTTATTTTGAGTATCAGTTAGCTACACTGGGGTTTTTGAAGAGGTCAATCGTCTCCTCAATCGCCATCTGAGCCTTATCCAGGTTTGCGTTACCGGTACCAAACAGTGCGGTTACGGGGTTATCGGTACTGGAAGAGGTGGTAATCTTATTCAGTGCCGATAACCAGCCGCCCCACTCTTCTGAATAGAACAAACCGATATCGTATACAAGGCTGTCACGGACAATTCTAAGCATCTCGCGGGAGTTGCCGTCCTTTGCAGCTGCCAACGAGATGGTAGATTCGAAGTAAGCGTCCATGGTGGAGCCTTCTTTGTGGGAATACTGTGCCATTACTTCCAGCATAAAGGAAGCAGTGTCCAGATCCTTGCACCAAGAGGGAAGAGACCAGAAATGAACGGTCTGGTTAAAGCCGGCTTGAACGATACTCTTATACCCGGTAGTTGTTCCGGTTTCCTCAAACATCGGGGTGGGGAGAATACCGTACTTCCACTCGGTGATTCCGGAATACATCTGTTTACGAACGTCCCAAGTAATCATATCGGTGAACAGTAAGTTTCCGGACTTAAAGTAACCGTTTCTGCCGCTGCCTTGAAGCGAGCCTGCAGGCAGAGCGTCATCGGTGATTGTATTCAAAAGCAGATCAATGACTGCCAAAGAGTGGCTGTCGCCAATGGTCAGCACGGGATAGCCGTCCTCATCCATTGTGGTGATACGGCCGCCGCAAGAATAGAAATAGTATACGTCGGCAGAGGCATAACGGAAGTAACCGAGAATATCGCCGTCGGTTCCGGAAGGATTGATATTACCGTCTTCCAAACCGTCAACAGTAGCCAGCTTTGCAATTTCTACCATTTTCGAAACGGTCCATTTACCGTCTCTTACCAGCTGGTACAAATCCTCACCGCCGGGGATTTGTTTTGCATACAGATCTTCATTAAATAGGGTAACAACTGCATTGTCCAAGGTGGAAATGTTCATATCACCCGAGAAGAAGTAAAGCTTATCGCCGATCGACAGCTGCTCAACTGTTCCCTGATCGTACCACTCGCCATCCAAATTGATGTTGTCCTGCGACATAATGTCGGCCAGCATGCCTTTGGTGGTCAAGGTTGCAGCATCTTCGTCTCTTAGAATCAGCAAAGCAAAATCTTCTTTTGTCCACAGCTGCGTCAGCTCTTGGGTCTGTTCGCCGGTTGCGTCGATCTGAACGATTGAACAGTTATAGTCGGCTTCAATCGCTGCGTTACGGTCGTAAACTGCAATCTGCAACGGAGTAGTGCCCTGCGTTTCTACCCAGAAGTCCTCGCAGTAGAAGGATGCATTGGGCACGTTCTTACTACGCACGTATGCGCGGTAGGTGTAGCCCTGCAGATCCACTTGCTCGATTTCAACACCGCGGTCATCTTCTTTCGTAGTGGTTTGATCACCGCCGCCTTCATCAGTGGTGGTTGTTTCGTCATCGCCGGACGTTGTGGTGGAATCGTCGTTGCCGCCGTCGTTGCCGCAAGCAGCCAGGCAGGGGATTACCAGCAACAAAGCCATCAGCAAAACGAACAGTTTCATCGATGTTTTCATTGTACTTTCTCCTTTAAATATTTTTTTTTGAAAACCACTCAAATCAAAATGCACCCCGCAATTTTGATTTTGATTACAAGTATATTATACTTTTTTTTACATTCTTTGTCAACCTGTAATTGTGCACAAAAAAACGGGGGGGGGTTGTGCAAATTAACGAATTGACAGAATGTTAAAAAGCCCGGAAATTTTCCGAGCCCAGATTACTGACAAAGTAGCATTACTAATACCCCATTGGTAAAATGCACAATGCGAACTACTATTTAGCCAGACTGTAGACAAAACAACCGGCTTTCGTCAGTTTGACGAAAAGTTTTGGTCGGCGCGCTTGCGCGTGTGATTTTCTCAAAAGCTCGCGCAGTGGAGTGGCGCAAAACTTCCTTCGGAAGTTGCAGACTGTAGACGAAAAGGGATGTCGTATTGACGAAACACCTGCATTTATGGTATAATAGATA
>JAFTLZ010000079.1 GCA_017452665.1 Clostridia bacterium | reverse complement strand
GCTGATTCATAGCATTAACAAACTATGAACAGCTTGTTTAAAAATAACAAAAAACCAGGGTCAAATCAATTGATTGATCTTGGTTTTTTGTTCGCTTTTACTATGGCTGAAGTCAAAAAAATCAACTTGACTCAGCCCCGTCAATTTTTATTTGTGCGTTAAAAAGTTTGAAGGGGCTTGGAGAAACTTTTTCAAAAGTTTCTCCAAAAGAATCGCGCCCCTAAACGCGTCCTGATCTTGAAAACGCTCAAGATTCAACAGTAAACTTATTTTTTCTTTTTTCCAACCTTCAGCATCAAAAACAGCAGCACAGCCAGATATGCGCCTGCCAAAAGCAGCGTCAGCCAAGCCGAAAGATCGTCCTGCGCCGCAAAACTGACCAACAGCAGCACGGGAGCTCCAAGCGCAATTCCAAACGAGCTTCCCGCAATCAGATTGTTGGAAGCAGGCGTTTTCAATTCGGGATCGATCTCACGCAGCAACAGCACACCGGAGCTGAGCGTTCCGGTCAGCATCCCGAACATCGAGAAAAATCCCTCGTATTCATATCCGGGATACAGCTTTTTGCACAGATACAGCAGATAGTAAAAGGTCACAACACCGCCAATCACCGCCATCAAAAGAAACGGCACCCAATATCCTGAAATATCACTGATATCGATGCTCGCAATTCCCGCCACGATCATCACGTCAAAGGCAAGCCCCGACAAACGGCTGAGCAAATAGTTGTTCTGATACTGTCGGCTCATCAGCTTGGTCTTTTGCAAGCCCTTGAACAGCATACGGCATCCCATCGCCAGCATCGAACCGATGATAAAGTTAAACCCCCAAAGCAGGGTTCCAACCGTGTTCGCCACCCCGGGCGACACCGCTTCCAGAAGCGCCGTAATGCCCGCGGTCAGCAGATAGGTCAACAGATAGATCACACAAATCAGCGCCGCCTGCACGCTGAGCTTGTCGATCGACTCCGCAATCGGAATCTCATTCTTGTCTTGAAAAACGTCAACCGTAACCGAGCCCGAAATCTGCTCCTTGTCCCGCACACGCACAATCTTTTTCTTGCGATTCAAAATATTCATGTAGATCACACCGACAATGCAAGCGCAAAGGTATCCTGCCGCCGCCAATGAAAGCCCAAAGCTACGGCCGCCCGCCATACCAAGCGCCTCGTAGGTGCTTCCCACGTTGTTCGCCTGCCCCGGTCCTTGACCGTAAGCCATTGCCAGCAAAACGCCGCTCGCTTTAAAGAAATCCGGCATGAACGTATACGCCACGAAAAACGCGATCAAAAGCCCCACGATCGCCTGCACAAGATAGGTGCTGACGATCAAAGCGCCGCTCTTAAAGCCGGTCAGCGCCCCGGAGCTGCTTTGCGGATCCGGTACACGAAGCGCAAGCGCAATAAAGCCCAACGCCAACGCATGATAAGTCACGGTTTCCAAAAACGCCGTATCGATCGGTACAAGCCCCAGTGAGCGCAAAAGCAACAAAATAAATCCCGCCATCACCGCAATCGGCATCAGGCTGTCGCGAACAAGCCTGATCTTCCGAAGCAGAATGTTTGCCAAAAGAATGAGTCCCGCAATTACACCGATCTGCACGATCGGACTCCAAAGCGCAGTATTCGCAGATGAAAAATCCATAATCTTAATCCTTTGCAGATATTAATTTTTGCCGTTTCCATTCCCTGTAGTACACAAAGAACTTGTAAATATTATATTGCTTGGGCACGGTCAATTCAAAGTATTCTCCACCGGCCGAAAACACCAGGCTATGCCTGCCGTGAATGGCAAGATCGGGAATCTGCGCCAAGGGCATCGCCCAATCGCCGCAGGTCAACCGCTCGCAGGAGATCGTAGTCGCTCCATGCGCAAGCGGAATCGGGATGTGATCCGCAACTGTGGAAAGCGTTGCCTCCCCATTTCGATATACAGCATTGGAAGTGACATCCTCCCGTACCATCTCGATCTGCCAGTTCGAATAATCTTTCACCGTTTGAAACGGGATACCCTCCAGTATACAAAACGAGTTATACTTAAATTGCAGCCCGCACGAGGCGCAGGTTACAGTATCCCCTTTTGAGTGCAAGCTTCCATTTGCACGGCAGGTCGGACAAAGAAAGAACATATTCTCCAAAAATTCCGCCCCATGCCGACTTTTGTAGGGCTTTGAATCTGCCAACTGACGCACATACGCATCCTCGTACAGATCTTTGCTGATGGCGTCGTAAATCTCCACCTCGCTCATCCGTGCAAGCTCTTCCTTGGAGTAAACGCGTACCGGAGCTCCCGAAATTGGCCCACGCCGCATTTTTTTGCTCCAGTTCGGGCTGACAAAATACCCGCCCACCAGCTTGTAGGTCACAAGCGCACACCGCGAGGCCTTGATCAGCTTCGCTGTAGACGGAACGATCGGCGAGGTCGCACCATCCCAGGTGCGCATCCCCTCGGCAAAAATGCAGACCCTTCCACCCTTTCTCACCTTCCGCAAGATATCCATCACGGTCGATGCTGCAATCGAGCCCTTGTAGCGGATGATCGGCTCGAATACAAACCGAAGCGCGGCATAGGCAAGCTTCCAGCGCGTAATGTGCTCACTGGCAACAAAATACATCTGGTGCGGAAAGCTGACCCCCAAAAACAGCGGATCAAGATCGGTAACGTGATTGGAAAGAACAATGTAGCTTTCCGAAAGGTTTGGCGCCTTTTGATACCGAAAGCCAAACCGCAGCTTCAAAAACAGCCATACGGGAACCCGCAAAATTCCAAAAAAGATGCGGTGCTTTCTGCTCAATCCCATTCCCCCTTTGGTTAAAATTCATCTTCAAGGTAGGTTAACATCTTGTTTACATTGTGAACTTTACCTATTTATTGTATCACATTTGGAGAATAATGTCAACAAAAACTTGTGATCAGTTTATGAAAAACTCATAAAACTCATAAAATACTTGTATTTTTTAAAGAAAAATCGCACAACGATCAATAACCGCAATGGGTGCACATCTCTGTGCAAAGCAAAAAAATTAGCTTTTAAAAAATGTTTTGACTTTTTTTCAAAAAAGACTTGACATTTTCCAAAAAAAGTGTATAATATAGAGTGTTGCGTATCAAAACGCAAACGCGGGAGTGGCGGAACTGGCAGACGCGCACGTTTGAGGGGCGTGTGGTTTACACCGTACGGGTTCAAGTCCCGTCTCCCGCACCAAATAACAGCAGACCGATAATCGTCGGTCTGCTGGTGTTTTAGGTGTGAGATCGGTTCACGGAAATCTACTGCCGCACAGCGGCTGTACGGGCGACTTGCCACAGGCAAGTCGCATAGCTCGCTACGCGCGCGATATGAATCAATTTTGAAATCAACTCTCCCCGTGATTATTTATGATTTATTCGCTTTTGAAAAATGATTATTTATAAAAAAACATGGCTTGTATTGACATTTTTATGATTTTATGATTAAATATCACTGTCCTTCAATCCAATTTCAATACAAAGGAGAAAATATGTTATATCAGGCACATCGCGGTGTCAGCACCGAATATCCCGAAAATACGATGCCTGCTTTTATCGCGGCGGTTGAACAGGGCTACGATTATATAGAAGCCGACCCTGCTTTTACCAAAGATGGACAGTGTATCGTATTTCACGATCAAACGATAAAAAGAACCTGCCGCACGGCAGATGGAAGCCCTATTACGGAGGATATTGCCGTTGCGGAGCTTACGTACAAAGAGCTTCTTTCTTACGATGCGGGAATCTTTATGGGAGAGCAGTTTCGAGGGACCTCGGTTCCTCTTCTCTCCGAGCTTCTTGAATTCTCTAAAAAACATCATATTCCGGTCAAGCTTGACAATAAGGTACAAAGCTTTACCGAAGAGCAACGCGAACGTTTTTTCGATATCGTTAACGCCGCAGGTGCTCCCGCCGCAATCACCGCGTCAAATCTGGAATATTTTGAGGTGGCTGCGAAAAGATTTTCCAAGGCGACGCTACACTTTGACGGTCTTGTGAACGAGGAAAATCTGATAAAGGTGCGAAAAATTGCAGGTGATAGAGAGCTTTACGTATGGATCAGTCTTGATACTCCTCTGACAAAGTGGGTTCAAGTACCGCACGCCTCGACGGAGCTTTGCAGTCTGATCAAAAAGTATGCAAAGCTTGGTATCTGGATTCTTGAAACAGATGCCGAAGCGGATGAAGCGAAAGCCTTTGGCGCGGATATAATTGAGACTACGGGAAGTGTAAAACCGAAAAAATAAAATTTTCAAAACATTCAAAAAGGCAGGTAAAGTACAAACGACTTTATCTGCCTTTTGGGAATCGCTGACAACAGCACGGCAAATGTTTTCAAGCCCCTGCCAGCTGCAAATACTCTTCCAAAGTTAAATTTCCAAAATGGATGTCGGTCGCGGCTTCCCTGCCGACAAAACGGTAGTGCCACGGCTCGTAGGTGTAACCCGTAATGTCCTCCTTGCCCTTTGGATACCGCAAAATATACCCAAATTTATAAGCGTTCTCCTTGAGCCATGCAAATGCTTCGGTGTTCTCAAACGCCACCGTCAGGCTCCCGTTCATACCGGACGTGATAAAATCCACGCAAAGTCCCGTCTGGTGCTCGCTGGTTCCCGGCTCCGCAGAGTAAGAAAGCACCACGCGGCGGGCATCGGCTGTGCTCAAGCGGGTAATTCCTGCGTCCAGATAATTGACCCGCAAATATTCCGCCCCAAGGCAGGCATACGCATCGGTCGAAAAATCCCCGTTGTTGGCACAATGGTTGGTCTCAAGCGAGATATAATAATTAAACAGCCCGCTTTGATACTCGTAGGAGCGATACGCACTGGTCACCCACACATCATCCACACCCGCCGCATCCATCTCCTTAAACATCTCGTAAAGCGCCTGCGCCGCGCGCGTTTCCAGCTGAATGGATTTGGTCGTCGGGCAGGTCAGGTAGGTCAGCGACGCGGGAATATAATCCGCTCCCAGCGTTTGCTCCTTGTTCATCAACAGCAAATATTCCGCACTCAGATCGGTGGTCAGACAGGATTCGGTCACGTCGCTCTGATAAACGTATTCCGCCGTCTCGTAGCACCCCACATAGGTTTTCCCGGGATTCTCCTCTTCGGTATCGGTGTCCTCCGGGGTTCCCGGTTGAATACACCCCTGCAGGGGCAATAAAAAGGCAAAAAACATCAGCAATAAAATTTTGATCTTACTTTTTTTCATGTGATCTCCCATACGGTACTTTGATTGGAGATTTCGTTTCAATCACGATAAAATAGGGGGACGCGGGCGAATTGAGGATATTGACCTTGGTCGCGCACACCTTGTGGCGGCTGATCCCTGCAAGATAATCACAAATCATCTTGCCCTCCAGATCCCCTTCCTCGTGTCCGGGATACACGGCAACGTTGATAATCGCGTCCTTGTCCATCAAATCAATCGCCGCTTCGATCGCAGGCAAGGTCGTCTCCCGCAACGTGGTAATGGACTTATCCCCGCCCGGAAGCCAGCCAAGATTGAACATCCCCGCCTTGATCGGCTCTTTTACGTATTTTTTCACGTTGTGGTGCGAATCATGTATCAGCGTGTAATTTTCGGGGCATCCCGCTTCCTTGAGGTGCCGCGCGGTCGATTCCACCGCCTGCGCCTGAATGTCAAACGCATATACGTGCCCGCTCTTGCCAACGGTTTTGGAGAGGAACTCGGTATCGTAGCCGTTCCCCATAGTAAAATCCACGGCAACGTCCCCCTCACCCAAATGGGTCAGAATAAAATGCTTATGCAGCTTCAATAAATCAATCATGCCAAACGCTTCTCCTTACTGTCGGTGCAATTACTGGTGATGCAGATCCGAGCGCAAAAACTTGAATGCACGCTCCACCGCATCCTTGGAATTGTACCACGGCTCTTCCTGATACCGATAATCAAATTTTTTGCAGAACCAGCTCACGTCCTTCTGCAATTCGTCAAAATAGGACTCCACCACCTTTGCGCACTGTGCCGCGAACGCGGGGTTCTTTTTTTTGCCCAAGCGCTTTTGCCCGTATTGCAGTAGCTTGCGGTAGTGCGGCAGGCAAAAATAGGGCTGTGCCTTGAGCTTTGGCGCAAATGCCTCGTCGGTCTCCCAAAGATACACTGCCGTATCCACCATGTGCTCAAAATTGTCGGTGATCCGCTTGCAAACGTAACAGCTCTCCTCCAGCTCACCAATTCTCTTGATCGGTTTATTCCCTTGTCCACCGCCAAAGCCGCCATCGTTGATCTCCTTGCGTAGCTCCGCCAAATGGCTCTCCAGTGTCAGAGCCATGCCAAGGCGGTTCTTACGAACGAACATCATATCGTAATGCGTACGGCAAAAGCCCTGCGCATTGGTCTTGATGCGGATATCCGGCTCCATCATCGAGGCTCCCAAAATCAGCTCCAGCTCGTCCTCCTCCAGCTTGCGGTAAAGCGCGCAAAAGGGACATCCGCACGCGGGATTTTCCGCCGACGCTTCAAACGCCTCGTTGACCGGGATTGTAAAATTCATATCCATACCAGAATTCCTCACCGTTTTCCACAATTTCCGTTTTGCCCACTTGCAAACACACATTTTGTATGTTATAATATGGGCGGACAGTAAAATTATATCATACCTTTGCCGCACTTGCAAGTGATTTTTTGAAAAATCATAAGAAATTCACCAACCAACGATACAAAGGAGCAAAAATCCCATGCCGCAATATACGCACGCCTTTTTTGACCTGGACGGTACCGTTACCAATTCTGCTCCGGGCATCACCGCCTCGGTCCGCTACGCCATGCAAAAGCTGGGGCGCAGGATCCCTGACGGGCTGGACTTGACCGCCTTCATCGGCCCGCCCCTGCTGTACGGCTTTTCTACCTTTTGCAAGCTGAACGATGCAGACACCGTGCGCGCCGTTGCGCTTTACCGCGAAAACTACCGTGCCGGTGGAATGCTGCAATGTGACATCTACCCCGGTATCCAACCGCTCCTGCAGGAACTGAACACCCGCGGAACCGTCTGCGTGCTGGCAACCTGCAAGCCGCACGAATTCGCCACGCAGATCCTTGCACATCTGGGGCTTTCCAAATACTTTGCGCTGGTCTCCGGACCCGAAATGGACGGCACACGCAACGAAAAGGACGAGGTCATTGCCTACGCCCTCAAAAATCTCCGCATTTCCGACCCCGCCGCTGTTCTGATGGTCGGTGACCGCGACAACGACGTTCTCGGAGCCAAGAAAAACGGAATCGACTGTGTCGGCGTGCGCTGGGGCTTCGGCTCGGAGGAGGAGCTCCTCACAGCCGGTGCCATCGAGGTCATCAGCACGCCCGACGAGCTGCTTCGCTTTTTCCCTGCCCCGTAAGCATATCCTCTGCAAAAAGGATGCGGTTTTGGGAGAACTTTTGAAAAAGTTTCCCCAAGCCCCCTCAAAGCTTTCAAAGCATTTTATATTTTATCACGGGAATGAACTAAAAAAGTAAACGCTGCTACCTCCCCATGACGCTTTTGCCGATATCGGACTTTTTTGATACATTTCGGACATTCTCTTGCAAAGCGCACCACGCAAATGTATAATAAATTTATATACGACTCATATCAATACCACTCATTTTCAATCAATTCAAAGGAGAACAAAATCATGGTCACACAAAAAAGAAAGGTCGAACGCTATTTAAAAATTTTAGCGGAAAACCGTTGGAAAAATATCCGCCCCGTCGATGAGATCGGATTTCTTCCCTGCGGCTACAAAACCGACAACACCCTGCCGGATGCCTCTCTGTTCCGCCCGTTCCAAAAGGGCGATCGCTGGGGCACGGGCAAGGATACGCACGCATGGTTTCGGTTCAACCTCCCCTCTGTGGGCGAGAATACCTTCCTCCACGTCAAAACCAATCGTTTGGGCTGGGATGCCAACAATCCGCAGTTTCTCGTTTACATCAACGGGCGCATCGTGCAGGGTCTTGACACCAATCATACCGGCGTTCTGTTAGAGTCTGACACCCCCACCGAGGTCTATCTTTACGCACACACGGGCTTTGACAACACCAACGCCCAACTTTACGTCGATCTTCGTGAGCTTGACCCCGAAGTAGACGGGCTTTATTACGACCTGCGCTTCCCCTGCGAGGCGCTCTCCTTCTTAAATCCGGAGTCCGACGAATACGCACAAACGCTTTACCACCTCTACCGTGCGGTTTCCATGCTGGATCTGTTCGATCCGCGATCCGCCCGGTTTGCCGAATCGGTTGCAGCGGCACGCCGCTATCTGGCAGAGGAATTTTACGGCAATTACTGCAACACGCAAAAAACGACCACCATCTGCATCGGACACACGCACATCGACTGCGCATGGAAATGGACGCTCAAGCAAACGCGCGAAAAGGTACAGCGCTCCTTTGCCACCGTGCTGGAATTGATGCGTCGCTACCCCGAATACAAATTCATGTCCTCACAGGCGCTCCTCTACAAAAATCTCAAAGAGGAAGCACCGGAGCTGTACGAGGAGGTCAAGGAACGCATCAAGGAAGGCAGATGGGAATGTGAAGGCGCCATGTGGGTAGAAGCTGATTGCAACCTCTCCTCGGGCGAGAGCCTTGTGCGCCAGGTTCTTTACGGCAAAACCTTCTTCCAAAAGGAATTCGGCGTCGATAACCGCGTGCTCTGGCTCCCCGACGTGTTCGGCTACTCCGCTGCACTCCCGCAGATTCTGAAAAAATGCGGCGTCGATTGGTTCGTCACCTCGAAAATCAGCTGGAACGATACCAACCGTATGCCCTACGATACCTTTTCATGGCGCGGCATCGACGGCACCGAGATCAACAGCCACTTCCTTACCCCGCAGGACGACAAGGGGTACGAAAGCGAGCGTTATACTACCTACGTCGGCAACACCAAGGCACCCATGATCTCCGGTACCTATAAAAGATACGGCCAAAAGCAGCTCAATCAAGAGGCGATTCTCACCTTTGGCTTCGGTGACGGAGGCGGAGGTCCCACCGCCGAGCATCTGGAGCTGATCCGCCGCGGTGCGCACGGGCTCCCAGGCCTTCCCAATGCAAAGATCGACTTTGCAGGCGAGTTCCTCAAGCGTCTGGAGAAAAAGATCGAAAACAACCCGCTCCTTCCCCGCTGGCAGGGCGAGCTGTACCTCGAATTCCATCGCGGCACCTATACCACTATGGCGCGAAACAAGCGCAACAACCGCAAGAGCGAGTTCCTCTATCAAAACGCCGAGCTCTACGGCAGCATTGCAAACAAGCTCCTCGCCGCTCCCTTCCCGCAGGACGAATTGTACCGTGGCTGGGAGATGATTTTGACCAACCAGTTCCACGATATTATCCCCGGCTCCTCCATCAAAGAGGTGTACGACCAAAGTGACATCGACTACGCCGAGATCCGCGCGATCGGAGAAACAGCGCTGAACACTGCCCGCGAGCAAATCGCTTCTTCGATCGCCGCAGAGGAGGGCTACGTCGTATTCAATCCCAACTCCGCTGGCGGCCGCGGCATGACCCAAATCGACGGCAAAACCGTCTACATCGAAAACACCGCGCCCAAGGGCTACACCGCCTGCAACAGCTTTGTCACCAATCACCACATCACCGTCAACGGCAACGTCGTGGAAACGGACCTTTATCGCATTACCTTCGACGGCGCATGGCAGATCAGCTCCATTTACGATAAGCGTTGCGAGCGCGAGGTTCTGCAAACCGGCGCGATCGGCAACGAGCTGCGCGTCCACGCCGACTATCCCGACTCTTACGACGCATGGGAATGGCAAAGCTACTCCCGCGATCAGTACAAAGCCCTGACCGACGTCACCTCCGCCACGGTTGTGGAGGACGGCATCCGTTGCGGCATTCGTCTGGTACGCCCGCACATGAACTCCACCGTCACCCAGACCATCTGGTTCTACGACGACGCCGAGCAGATCGACTTTGAAACCGTTGCCGATTGGCACGACCGCCATCAGATGCTCAAGGTAGCCTTTCCCGTAGACATTAACACCGATCGTGCCACCTACGAGATCCAGTTCGGAACCGTCGAGCGTTCCACCAACTTCAACACCTCGTGGGATCAAGCACGCTTTGAGGTCTGCGCACACAAATACGCCGATATTTCCGAGGGCAACTACGGCGTCGCCCTACTCAACGATTGCAAATACGGCTACGATATCCACAACGGCGTCATGCAGCTCTCGCTCCTACGCTCCCCCACCGATCCCAACCCCGAAGCAGACCAGGGCGAGATCGCGTTCACCTATTCGCTCTGCCCGCATATGGGAACTCTGGCGCAAAGCAACGTCGTCAAAGCAGCCTACGAGCTCAACAACCCCATCACAGCCATCAAAGCAACCGGTGCTAAGACCACTCTGCCCACGCGCTTCTCGGCTGTGGAGATCGGCCACGACAATCTGATCTGCGAAACGGTCAAGCAAGCGGAAAACGGCAACGGAACGGTCCTGCGCGCGTACGAGTGCAAAAACGCGCGCACCAAAGCCACCGTTCACCTCGGCCTCCCTGCCTCCCACGTTTATCTCTGCAACATGATGGAAGAACCAATCCGCGAGCTGCCCTTGAACGGCCAAAGCTTCTCCTACGAGTTCTCCGGCTTCGAGATCGCATCCTTCCTGGTATTGGAATGACAAATAGGCATCGCACAACATTTTTAATTTTTTAATTTTTTAATCGCACAACATTTTTTCAAATCTCTTGACAAGCCGCATATTTTGTGGTATAATAAAAAGGATGAGGGAGTAGCAAGCGCAAATCTCTGCGTAGTAAGTCAACATACTGGCCGCACGGTCTGGCTTGCTTCAAATTGCGAGACTCATGTATAACGCAACGCTATACATGGAGTCTTTCTGTCAAGTTTACAGATTCGGGTATGGCAATGCCGTACCCGATTTTTTTATGACAAACGGAGGAGCTTCAAAATGATTCTGGACTTCAAATTTTTCTTCTACGCCATCGGACTTGGCATTGGACTTGCCATGGACGCCTTTTCGGTCTCCTTGGCAAACGGACTCAACGAGCCACGCATGAAAACCGGCAAAATGTGCGGCGTTGCAGGAATGTTCGCCTTCTTCCAGGCGCTGATGCCGATGATCGGCTGGATCTGCGTGCACACCATCGTACAATATTTCCAATCCTTCGAGACGCTGATCCCCTGGATCGCACTTGCGTTGTTGGGCTTCATTGGCGGAAAGATGCTCTATGAGGGGATCAAAAACAAACAAGAGGAAACCGAAGCCCCCTGCGTCGGTCTTGCCGCACTTTTGGTGCAAGGCGTTGCAACCTCGATCGACGCACTGTCGGTTGGCTTTACGATCGCGGAATACGACTTCTTCTCCGCCCTTTTCACGGCGGTCATCATCGCTATTGTCACCTTCATCATCTGCCTGCTCGGCGTTTTCATCGGCAAAAAAGCAGGAACCAAGCTCGCAGGCAAGGCAGGAATTCTGGGCGGCGTGATCCTGATCGCAATCGGTCTGGAAATTTTTATCACCTCGTGGTTTTAAGCCCTGCCACCTCATGTGGGCAATGTCATTAAGTTAAGGAATTATGAAAGGCTCTCCCTCTGGGAGAGCTGGCGCCGTTAGGCGACTGAGAGGGTAATTTCTTCAAACAAACCCTCTCAGTCACGCTATCGCGTGCCACCTCCCCCAAAGTGGGAGGCTTCTTTTGCGTTAACTTAATGACATTGCTCATGTGGGGAAACTTTTGAAAAAGTTTCCCCTGACCCTTCAAAACTTTCAACACAATTTATAGGATAGACGAGGTGGGAATGCCCTGCCTCGTCCGTTTATTTAGAGGCCAAACTCTTTTCCAAGCGCACTGCCTGCAAAATAGCTCCCGCAAGCATTTAGGGTGAATGGGTCTTTCCCATTCTTCAATCACTGAATGCTCCAATTTGTGTGTCATCTCTGGGAAGGCTCGCCGGTCGAACCCGAGTGGGATAAAAACATTGAACCGCTGACATCCCCTTTACGTATCATCCTGAGCAAAGAAAACGCCGCAAGGCGCGTAGAAAAGCTACATCAGCAACTTTTTCACAAAACTTGTCGATTTTAGGGTTCTCAGTTTATACGAGCTTGGAACTGCTTTGGAGTACAGCCCTTGATCTTCTTAAATCTCTTGATAAAATAACCGGTATCATTGAAGCCGCAACGGAACGCGATCTCGGTTACAGACATATTGGTTGCCAGCAGCATATTGGCAGCCTGTTCAATGCGGTAATTCGTGACATAATTTATAGGTGTCTGTTGGGTGAGAGAGTAAAAAAATCTGCAAAAATAGTTTTTGTTCATTCCGATTATTTGGGAAAGCGTTTCAAGCTTTATTTCCCGTGAAAAATTTGTTTCAATATATTCAAGTACGGGCTTGAGCAGGTTTATTTTTTCGGATGCATTCGATGAATGCTCGGAGTTTTCGGTGTAATATTTCTTCTCCAAAATATATGAAAACAATCGAGTTATGTTGGCGAGTGTTGACATTCTGCAAAAGTTTTCCGTATGGTTTTCGCTGAAAGCAGAGAATAACTCGCGCACGATTTCGCAAATCTCGCTGTTTTTTTCTGTGTAGTGTGTTCGCGGAAGATAGACGCTTCTATAAAACAGTCTAAAAGCCTCACGCACTGATAATACGTTGAGAACAAGCTCGTGAAGTCCAAAGTTCAGGCATTGATAAGAGCACGCCTCCGAAGTTGCGCTGTGAAGAGTTCCTTCACCCATAAGAATGACATCACCTGCAATTGCCGAGAGATGCTCGCCGTTTATTATAAAATCGAAATTCCCCTTGGTAATGTATATAAGCTCCCATTCCTTATGCCAATGAAGGGGCATTGAATAGGGGGATTGCTTGCTGTCGACAAAATAATAGGCTACGGGGAAATTGAGTGTTCCGTGTTGTTTGTTTTCGTTGTAGGAGAAATAATGCATTTTGCCCTCTTTTTTGAAAATTAAATGATAAGGTGAATATATTCCTATTATTTTTTATTATATCACAAGACAAAACGTTTTTCAAGTGATAAAATATAGATAAATAGTAATATTGGGAGGAATAAATATATGAGTTACGGAAAAAAAGTATGGATATTTCCCGATGCCGAGCTTCCGCCAATTGGAGTTAATTGCATTCCGGGACATGAGTCAATAATAATTACCAACACCTGTGATAAGGACGCACATATTCGCATAACGCTTCTTTATACGGATAAAGAGCCTGTGAGCGACATTTGTATTACCGTTGGCGCAAGGAGAGTGCGTTGCTTACGCACAAACGAGAAAAAGGATTTTGGATCGTATACCGCTAAATTTGACGAACAGTACGCGATAATGCTCGAAAGCGACGTTCCGATTGTTGCACAATACGGAAGAGCCGAGCCGAGAGCTGTAGCGTTTTACACCACCCCCGGCTATTGCTGCGATTAAACAATTAAACAAATAAATAATTTACTAAAAAGGAGAGATGATCATGACACAACACGGAACTATCAGAATTCCCGATTATGAGTATGCAGAAAGACTTAAAAGAGCCGCTGAGCTTATCAAACGCGCGGGGCTTGACGTTCTTATCGTAAACTCTAACGAATCAGACTATGCTAACGCGCGTTATTTTTCTGGCTTCTGGCCTCTTTTTGAAAGATGCGGCGTGGCTATAGCGCCCACCGGAGATGCGGCACTTATGGTTGGACCCGAGAGCCGTATTTTTGCAGCTGATCGCTCAAAGATCGAAAAGATATTTGTTCTCAAGGAATACAGAGAGAGTGCAGACCCCGCGTATCCGGAGCTTGTTCCCGATACTTACGCTGACGTTATGAGGGCGATCGGCGTTACAGGCAAAAAGCTGCGTATAGGTGTTGCAAGCTATCTGGATACCTCCGTTATCGTTATGGAAGGAATACGCGAAGCGTTTCCTGAAGCAGAAATTGTAAGAGCTGATAACATTATGATCGCGCTCAGACAGATCAAGACCGCCAACGAGATTGCTTGTCTGCGCGAAGGTTATCGTATAGCGGAGCTTGCTTCTCAGCAGGTTATAAAGGAAATCCGACCTGGGATGACAGAACTTCAGATGGTTGGTGTTGCGCAGAGAGTAGTGTATGAACAGGGAGCAGAATACGAGGGACTTCCTATGTATGTATTTTCCGAAGCATCTACTCGCCACGCCATTTCTCGCTCGAGTTACAGACAGTTTGAGAAGGGCGACATCGTTCAACTCAATCTTTCTGCAAAGATAGACGGCTATTCTGCAGCCATCGGTTATCCCATCGTTCTCGGCAAGCTCGAGGGCAAGAGAAGAGACGTTGTTATGTTTGGTCTTGAAGCACACAGATGGACCGAAAAGCAGATCAAGGCAGGTGTTCCCGCCGCTAATATTGCAAAGGGATTCTATGATTACTATGTGAACAACGGATATAAGGATAACTTTGTTTACGGACCGCTTCACGGTACCGGTATGATTGAGGTTGAAGCACCGTGGTGCGAAACCAGTTCAACGTACGACCTTCAAAGCAATATGACGTTCCAGATAGATACCTTCATCTCCTCCGACACCTTTGGTGTTCGTTGGGAAAAAGGAATTGCGGTCACCGACAGCGGATGCGACGTTCTCTCGCCCGAGATCGGTACACTTTACGAGCTTGAATTTTAAAATCTTTCTCAATAAGGAAGCGACGCTATGCAAATGATTGATATGTTCTTCGAAGAACTTGAAGATGCAAAACAGAGAAAAGTTCCGTTTATAATTCCCATCGGTACGATTGAATATCACGCACTTCATGCAAGCTGCGGCACGGATACTATGGTAATTAACGGAATCATGCGTGAGCTTGAGAAGACAAAGGAAATAGTCGTATGCCCTCCGATATGGTACGGGGTTGCGAGTTATGCGGTCGCCGGTCCCGAGAGCGGAACGATTCACGTGGATGTCGACACCTACGAGAACTATATTTACTGCATACTCAAGTCTATGATATATGGCGGAGTCAAAAATATTTACTGTGTCGCGCATCACCAGACAGAAGAGGCGGGACTTATGCCTATGACACTTGCTTGCCATAAAGCAGCAAAGAAAGTCATTATGGAATATATGGAAGAAACACGCGGTAAAGGGTGGTGGGGCAGTAACGATTACGCCGACTACTACGAAAATCTTGGCAGCGGCGACGATCCATTCTCCTATATCAAGGTAATACCGCTTATAAGTAAGGAAGCACAACATGAGTGCGGGGGCTTTGACCACGCGGGTAAATATGAAAGCAGCCTGATGTATGCACTCTATCCTGACAACGTTGATCCTGAACGAACCAAGAAAAATACCGAATGGTTCGCGCTTAACTCTGTTGAAACCAGCATGGAGCTCGGTCAACATATGGTAAGCTGTATGCTTAAGGCACTTGAGAAAATTATACAGTAGCTTTTTCGACGGAGGATACGATTACTTTATCGAAAAATAGGCCAGTCATGACCACCAGCCGTGCTGGTAGCTTGCACAAGCCCCCGTGGGGCATTTCACGCGCTGAGCCTTAAGGCTCGTCGAAATACCCGTCTCTTGCTGGAGTTGCCCTGCCGCCACAGATGTGGCAACTATCTTTCGCCGCCCTTGTGTAAAGGAAGGAAGCTCGCGGAACGAGCAGGAGGGATTGTTTTACACGAGTACAATTCTCAGTCACAGCGTTGCCGTGCCAATTTGCTTGCAAATTTTCTCCCACTTGCACTGGGGCGCCTTGCCGTTGCGGCGGAGATTGGGCATAGCTAAAGCTTTCGGGAACCACCAGCACTGCTGGTGGTTTTCGTTTCACAAGAATAAAAAATCTCCCCGAACTTAGGCGGGGCTTCATAAAACAGTTAAAGCCAAGCTGCATGATGTAGCCTGGCTTTTATCGTTGTTCGCACTACACGACAGAATGCGATGTATAGAAGTACGCCCTACTGTTCGACAAATTTCAATTTGTTAATCGAAATGTTTCTTCATTAGAAGATACATTGTCCGTCTATCTTCATCAAGCAATAATGTCTCTTTTCTCAGCGCATAGTGATGAGCAAATTCTGTATCTTCGTATGAGTGCCTGTTAATTACAATAGCATTTTTATATCTTGGTCTCACATGTATATGCAAATGAGGATTGGGTATCGTTTCCTTATAAAAGTTATTTAACAAGCAGCTCCAATTACTCAGTTCAGCACCTAATACTTCTTTATAGATGCATTCTAATTTATCGATTATTGTTTTCAATTCCATCCACTCAGTAATATTTAGTTCTGAAAGACATTCACAATGTCTATTTAGCACCAAAATGCATCTGCCTACATAGTCTTGTATATCTGTTAAATAAACAGACCAATGTGATGATTTATATAGCAACCATTCGTTTTCTTTATAATCACACCATTCACACATACTCATTGCGTTCACCTACAAATTGTAGTTTATCTAACTGACTTTATGTTACCATATTAGGGTGCCTGTTAACTGTCTTATGAGTACCGCCCTTTCGTCCGAGGAGATTTTTGGTGCGGGTAAGAGGACTTGAAGCTCCACAAAGTTGCCTCCACTAGAACCTAACGGTAGCGTTATCTCGGTGATTCGTAGTCTTTATAATCATTTAACCGAATACCCGCTTTATAGCCTCCAGATATCCGTATCCATACTTGTTATCAGGCTCAAGGTAGGAGGTCTCGGTCCACTCATTCCAACTGTTGATCGTAATCAAAGGTACTGGTAAGCTGTGGTTGTCCACGTATTCCTTTGCCTTGCGGAGTGCCTGCTCAAATAGGTACGGGGTGTTATTCTTGCATACCTTGGGGATGAAATTGCGGAATCGTGGGTTATTGTCCCAACCGATAGACACGTGAGGATAGTATGGAACCGTATAATCTATGTCCATGCGCGCCCATTCGGCATAGACGTTGGGTAGAATATCGGAATAATCGCGATTCATATCACAGAAATGGACAAATTGATAGTTGGTCACACTATCAAAGCCCAAGGCAGGTACCATTTCCTTGGTGGAAAAGGCGTGTGTACCATCCACACCGCTTATATTGAATATCCGTTCACCCCAACCTGTAAGCTGAAATTCTAAGCCGGGATGCCCAGCCTTAACAGTTTCCTCGCGAAACCACTCCAAAGCGTCACGGGTGGCATCTATTCCACCCAAACCATTTACAAGATTATCCACATCATAGATCATAAACAAAGGCTTTTCGTTGATACGGTAGTAGTTGGGACGAGAGAAGTATTTTTCAATGATGCGGTGCGCTACAATCTCAAATTCTTTACGATCTACCTGACCATTCCACACTATACCATCCTTCTCTCGCCTTGCAAGGTCAGAGAGACGAACATCCCACGTGTAACCCGCGTCATGATTTGCCCACATGATGTAAAATTTCATCTTGCCATTATTGGATGCTTCGAGGAACCCATTATCGAGGCATTGTTCGAGAAAAGGACGGTGGTCATACCAATACCAGTCGTAAATGAATACGTTTACACCATGGCGAGCAGCCTCATCGATTTGCATTTCCATAACTTTAGGGTCAGCCTCGTCACAACATCCCCACACTGGTTTGCGATCCCACTCGTAGTCGATAGGTTTTAAGGGCAGACGAGAAGGTACGGACACGACAGTCTGCCACTCACCTATGCCGTCAGGCCAGAACTGACGGGCACGTAGTTCCTTACCTGTATATGCCGGCCAAACATAGGCAGCGATATCGTATTTTTGCATTAGTTTTTTCCTTTCTTGGTTTTAAACTTTGAACTAAACGCCTATATTATAGCATAGTTTCATGTATTTGTCAATATAAGTGAAATGAAGAGAAAATCCTTGAAAACATTGTGTTTTGAAGGATTTCAGTGGTGTGAGTAAGGGGATTTGGTCTCACTACGGGCTCGGTCACGCCGCGGCTCTGATATGCCACTGGCATGTCATTCACTACCGCTCCGCCTTCAAGTTCTCTTGTTCAATTCGCACCAAAAGAAAAGGGACGCGATTGCGTCCCTTTTCTTTTGGTGCGGGTAAGAGGACTTGAACCTCCACGAAGTTGCCCCCACTAGAACCTGAATCTAGCGCGTCTGCCAATTCCGCCATACCCGCATATTAGATCGCGAGGCGTTTGCCTCAACGTTCTATATTATACAACAAAATATCGGATTTGTCAATAGTTTTTTTGAAAGTTTTTGAAAAAAACTTTTGTTTTTGCTTGATCATTGCTGTTCCCTGCTCTTTTTGAAAATCTCAAAAAGCGTTTTCGCATTGGAGTGATATTCTGTGCGAAAAATATGGATCAAAAGCTCCTCCATTGAAGAAAGAACGGCAATTCCGCACACGCACCAGCAAAGCGGGAGCGGGATTGGCGTCAGCAACAAAAACGGCACCAAAAAGACTGCCGCTCCGGTCAGCTTATTCATATACGTGTGCAATGAGGCAAACCGGTGATATTTGGCGAACGCCGTAATATAAGCGCACAAGCGAACCGCAAGCACTGCCGCCACTGTAATCCACAGTCCGGTCGGCAAAAGCTCCCACAGCATTGGAAAGACCTTGAGCAGCATGACGGCGTAAAACAGGAGATCGGCAATGCTATCCAGCTTGGCGCCGAGCTCGCTGGTTGTTTTGGTTTTTCTGGCGATGTAGCCATCCAAAACATCGGTCAAACCGGTGAATGCGTACGCGATATAAAACCACACGGATAAGGGCTTAAAAAACAGCAGGCATCCCGTTCCGACAATACGCAACGACGTTATAATATTTGGAATATTTTTAAGCATTTTTACCAAACACCTTTACGATAAATCTGTGATAAAAAACATTTGTTTTATTATACCACATCTTTTTTCGCTTTTCAATACTTTTGTCAAAATTTAGCGTTTTTTGTTTTTCAAAATTTGACTATGCCGCAGCAACAAGGGATGGGCACGGTCAATGGCAAAACTTTACTTTTATATACAGAATCCCCGCCGCACTTCACAAATGCGGCGAGGATTTTTTATCAACTTTTTCAACGTACAACAAATTACAACTGAGAAAGGCCTTCTGCAAGCTTGAGAAGCGCTTGCAGAAGGAGGTCTCCCGATTCGGGGACAAATCGGCTTCCCTCGCAAAGGCTAATCTCGTACAAATCGCTCTCCGGCACAAACGCCTCCGGTGTGGGGATGTAACCGCCAAAGGAATTGCTGTTTTCGATCACCATTTTATTTTGATAGGTTGAGAGTGATTTGAGCTTTAAGCCGAAATTGACATAGATCTCCCCCGGAAAAACGTAGATGCACGTATTTCCGATGCGGATAGCCTGCACCCAAAGCTCTTCAAATTCCTCCCGATTGGTGGCATTGTAGTACACCAGATTGCGAATGCGCATCATGCCGCCGTCGTTTTGAAGCCATTTTGCGATCTGCCGTTTGGTATAGTCGATATCGGCAAGCCGCTTTTGCAAGCGCACCTTCTCTTTTACAACCGCTACGCCACCTCCTGCGGGCTTGGATTCTGCAATCACACGCACGGCCTCGCGCGCGAGGAGCTTTCCCATCTCACGGTAGTGGAAGGGCTTGCACTT
>JAFTLZ010000078.1 GCA_017452665.1 Clostridia bacterium | reverse complement strand
GTCGCCAAGGGGCAGGTCACTATCTGCGCCAATAAGCTGCACACCTGCATCGATCCCAACGGTGTCGGCTCTATGCTTCGTACCAAGATTAACGTCAATCTCGGTGTATCCCGCGATTGTAAGGACTATGATATTGAAATGGAAAAGGTCATGGCGGCGGTCAATATGGGAGCCGAGGCGATTATGGATCTCTCTTCCCACGGCAACACCCAGCCCTTCCGCAGAAAGCTCACAAGCGAGTGTCCCGCTATGATCGGTACTGTTCCCGTATATGACAGTGTGATCCATTATCAGCGCGATCTTGCAACCCTTACCGCAAAGGATTTTATCGACGTGGTAAGGCTTCACGCAGAGGATGGTGTGGACTTCGTAACACTCCACTGCGGAATCACCCGCAAAACCATCGAGCAGATCAAGAAGCACAAAAGAAAGATGAATATCGTTTCTCGCGGAGGCTCCCTCGTGTTCGCTTGGATGTGTATGACGGGACAGGAAAACCCCTTCTACGAGTATTATGATGAAATCCTTGACATCTGCCGGGAGTATGACGTAACGATCTCGCTTGGAGATGCGTGCCGTCCCGGTTGTCTTGCGGATGCGAGTGACGTTTGTCAGATCGAGGAGCTTGTGCGCCTCGGAGAGCTTACAAAACGCGCTTGGGCAAGAGATGTTCAGGTTATGGTAGAAGGACCGGGGCATATGCCTCTCGATCAAATAGAGGCAAATATGAAGCTTCAGCAGACCATCTGTATGGGGGCTCCGTTCTACGTTCTCGGCCCTATCGTGACCGATATTGCACCCGGCTATGACCACATTACCTCTGCCATCGGCGGAGCGATCGCTGCATCATCCGGAGCTGCTTTTCTTTGCTACGTTACTCCTGCCGAGCATTTGGCGCTTCCCAACGTGGACGACGTAAAGCAGGGAATTATTGCCTCCAAGATTGCCGCACATGCTGCAGATATTGCGAAGAAGATTCCTCACGCAAGAGATATGGACGACCGTATGGCAGATGCGAGAAGGACGTTCAATTGGGAAGAGCAATGGGAATGCTCCATCGACCCCGAGACGGCAAAATCCATCAGTGATTCCAGAAAGCCCGAACACGAGGATAGCTGTTCCATGTGCGGTAAATTCTGTGCCGTGCGAAGCATGAATAAGGCACTGAACGGTGAATACATCGATATTTTATAATCGGTATTGCCGACTTTCAAACAGGTATTGACGAACCGAATATCTTTGATATAATAATATACCAATGAGAGGTTAAGACAATACTCATCGGTGAAAACCGGGATATGAAAGAAAAAATATGTCTGATTAGAAGCCCGAAAATATGCAATGTTTCAAAAGTAGTGCATACAACCAGTGGTTGATCTTTCTTTCTCGCCAAAAAATAAAAACAGCACCTGACAAGGCAAACAGCCAAGTCAGGTGCTCTTTCTTTATTCAGGTTTCTTTGAAAGGTATTCGTCAATGGATTTTGCGGCAAGCTTGCCTGCTCCCATGGCGGAAATTACGGTTGCGGCGCCGGTCACCGCATCACCGCCTGCATAAACCCCCTCGCGCGAGGTAAGACCGCTTTCGTTTACGATGATACCGCCCTTGGCATTCACCTCAAGCCCCTTTGTGGTACTCTTTATCAACGGGTTGGGAGACGTGCCGATCGACATGATGACCGTATCTACGTCAAGCACAAGCTCCGAGCCCTCAACGGGAACAGGACGTCTGCGTCCGCGCTCATCCGGCTCTCCAAGCTCCATTTTGATGCACTTGATCCCCGTTACAAAGCCGTTTTTGGGATCGCGCTTGTCATCCGGATTTTCGTAACCGAGAATTTCAACGGGATTGCAAAGAAGCTTGAAAATAATTCCTTCCTCCTCCGCGTGCTCTACCTCCTCGCGGCGTGCGGGAAGCTCCTCCATGGAGCGGCGGTAAACGATATATACGTGATCCGCACCCAAGCGAAGTGCCGTTCTTGCCGCGTCCATTGCAACGTTTCCGCCGCCCACTACGGCAACATTTCCCCCCTTCATAATCGGGGTATCGGAATCCTGCCGATAGGATTTCATAAGATTGCTTCTGGTCAGGAATTCGTTCGCGGAATAAACGCCCTTCAGACTCTCTCCGGGAATCCCCATAAAGTTCGGCAGACCTGCACCCGAGCCTACGAACACAGCCTCATAGCCCATGTCGAAAAGCTCGTCAATGGTCAGCGTTTTACCGATCACAACGTTGGGCTCAACATCAACGCCGTATGCCTTGAGCGTTTCCACTTCCTTTGCAACGATCGTTTTGGGAAGTCTGAATTCGGGAATCCCGTAAACAAGCACACCGCCCGCCGTGTGCAACGCCTCGTAAACCGTGACCTTGTAGCCTTTTTTTGCAAGATCGCCCGCGCAGGTAAGACCCGAAGGGCCGGAACCGACGATTGCAACTCTGTGTCCGTTTGATGCGGGAACTGTGGGAGCTTCATTGGCGTGCTCGTTGTGCCAGTCTGCAACAAAGCGTTCAAGACGTCCGATGCCGACAGGCTCGAATTTAACGCCAAGCGTACATTTGCTTTCGCACTGAGCCTCCTGCGGGCATACTCTGCCGCAAACCGCGGGAAGAGAAGAGGATTTCGAAATCTCTTGGTAGGCTCCCTCAAAATCGCTTTCTTTGATTCTTGATATAAAGTCCGGGATGTGAATATTAACGGGACAGCCTTTGACGCATGGTTGATTTTTACAGTTCAGACAGCGCTGTGCCTCTGCAACGGCTATTTCGGGTGTGTAGCCCAGGGCAACCTCGTCAAAATTGTGCGCTCTTTTTTCGGGCGCTTGCGTTGGCATTTCATGCTTTTTTGGAATAATCGCCATTTTAAAGATCCTCCTTTATGCCTTGCGGAACAGATTGCAGGTCTTTTCGTGGGCACGGTGCTCGAAATCGGAGTACATTCTGCCTCTGGACATCGCTTCATCGAAATCAATTTCATAGCCGTTGAAATCCGGCCCGTCTACGCAAGCAAATTTTGTCACCTTTTTGCCATCCTGATTGAGCGTCAGTCTGCAACCCCCGCACATTCCCGTGCCGTCTATCATGATCGGGTTCATGGACGCGGTAACGGGGATGCCGAACGGCCTTGCTACCTCCACCACAAATTTCATCATAATCAGCGGACCGATAGTGATGATCATATCGAATGTTTCTCCGTCCTTGAGGAGCTCGGTCAGCGGTACGCACACGTTTCCGTGTCTGCCGTAAGAGCCGTCGTCGGTCATAAGAAACATTCTGTCCGAGCAAGCCTTGAACTCGTCCTCAAGAATCACAAGATCCCGGTTCCGGAAACCGATAATGCTCGTTACCTCTGCGCCAAGGGCATGGAACTCCTGTGCTACGGGCATTGCAATGGCACAGCCCACTCCGCCGCCCACAATACATACCTTTTTGATGCCGTCGGTATGCGTGGCAACTCCCAAGGGGCCTACAAAATCCTGCAAATATTCGCCCGCCTCCTTGTGTCCAAGCTTTTCGGTTGTAGCGCCTACGATCTGGAATATAATTTTTACCGTACCGTTCGATTTGTCAGCGCCCGCAATGGTTAGAGGAATACGCTCTCCGTCCTCGTCAACACGCAAGATAATGAACTGTCCCGGCTTTGCCTTGTTGGCTACCAGCGGAGCCGCAATCTCCATTTGCGTAACGGTAGGATTCAAAACTTTTTTTGTTACGATTTGATACATAATTTTTTCTCCTGTAATTGAAGGGGTGAGTCAAATGCGAAAAACGCATTTTGGTACTCACCCCGTCGTTTTTGCTTGACGGCTAAACGCCGTCATTTTTGCCCTTCTGATGGTTTTTGATCTGTATTTTGGATACAAATCGGGCAAAAAACGCAAATTCCGCGCGTCAAAAAAGCCTACCGTCGGCTTTTTTGCGCAGGGGCTGCGCAAATGACGCAGCCCCCAAAGATCATATACAAAGATTTTGATATGCCGACTGACAACTATTAGAAATCAACCTCAGTGTCGTAGTAGCAGCACTTAAGAAGCTTTTCCATCTCTTCAACGGAAGGCTGACGGGGGTTGGAGCCTGTGCACGCGTCAGCAAGTGCATTTACAGCAATGTCGTGTACCTTTGCAAGGAAGACGTCCTCGGGAACAAAGCCGTTCTCGGTAGGATAGCTGTCTGCTCCGTAGTTTTTGATGCAGTGAGGAATGTTCAGGTCGTCGTTCATCTTGCGCAGATAAGCGATCAGCGCAGCAACCTTATCATCATTGGATGCGTTCTTGTCCGCAATGCCCATGTAATCTACAATCACGCCGTAGCGCTTCTTTGCGGTCTCGTCCTTAGCGTTGAAGGCAATAACCTTGGGCAGATACATTGCGTTTGCCGCACCGTGGATGATGTGTGCGCCGTAGTCTGCAAAAGCAGCTCCGGTCTTATGTGCCATCGAGTGAACAATGCCGAGAAGGGCGTTGGAGAATGCCATACCTGCAAGGCATTGCGCGTTGTGCATGCGGTCGCGGGCAGCCATGTCGCCGTTGTAGGAAGGAACGAGGTCGTTCATGATCATCTCGATCGCATGAATTGCAAGGGGATCGGTGTAATCGCAGTTCGCGGTGGAAACATATGCTTCAACAGCGTGCGTCATAGCGTCCATACCGGTGTGAGCAACAAGCTTCTTGGGCATCGTCTCTGCCAGCTCAGGGTCAACGATCGCAACGTCGGGAGTGATCTCAAAGTCGGCAATCGGATACTTGATACCCTTGGTATAGTCGGTGATAATCGAGAATGCAGTAACCTCGGTTGCAGTACCGGAGGTGGAAGAAACGGCGCAGAAATGAGCCTTTTTGCGAAGTTCGGGAATGCCGAATACCTTGCACATATCCTCAAAGGTGCATTCGGGATACTCGTATTTGATCCACATAGCCTTTGCCGCATCGATAGGAGAGCCGCCGCCAATCGCTACGATCCAGTCGGGCTGGAATTCGAGCATCGCATCAGCACCGCGCATAACGGTTTCAACAGAAGGATCGGGTTCGATTCCGTCAAAAACCTTGACCTCCATGCCGGCTTCCTTCAGATAAGCCTCTGCCTTGTCTAGGAATCCAAAGCGCTTCATAGAGCCGCCGCCTACACAAATGATCGCCTTTTTGCCCTTGAAGTTCTTAAGCGCCTCAAGTGAGCCTTTGCCGTGATACAGGTCACGGGGGAGAGTGAAACGTGCCATAAGTAAAAACCTCCATATACTTTGCATTTTGCAATATTTTTTACATAACAATTATACATCTAAAAACACAAAAAAGGAAGTATCACTTTTATATATAACCATATCAAAAATGATATTACATCGCCTGGATCGGTAATTTTTTTTCGGAATCTATTGACATCGCAGGAAGACCATGCTATAATGCTTACCAACAAAGTGGGAAAATTGGTTTTTATATGGTAAATTAAGACGATTATCGCACTCAATGCACGTATTTAAAAAAAACAAAAGAAGAAAAGGAATTTTTATCATGTCCAATATTTACACATCCGCCGATCAGCTGATCGGAAAAACGCCGCTTTTGGAGCTCACACATATTGAAAAGGCTTTGGGACTGAAGGCCAGAGTCCTTGCAAAGCTTGAATATTTCAATCCGGCAGGATCGGTCAAGGACAGAATTGCAAAGGCAATGATCGACGAGGCAGAAGCCTCCGGCAAGCTCAAGCCTGATTCGGTCATCATCGAGCCCACCTCCGGCAATACCGGCATCGGTCTTGCGTCGGTCGCGGCGGCAAGAGGATATAAGATCATCATTGTCATGCCCGAAACGATGTCTGTGGAGCGCAGACAGTTGATGAAGGCATACGGTGCCGAGTTGGTGCTTACCGAAGGCTCCAAAGGAATGAAGGGCGCGATCGCGAAAGCCGAGGAGCTTGCGGAGGCAACTCCGAACAGCTTCATTCCCGGTCAGTTCGTCAATCCCGCCAACCCTAAGGCTCACAGAGAGAACACGGGACCCGAAATTTAC
>JAFTLZ010000077.1 GCA_017452665.1 Clostridia bacterium | reverse complement strand
GTTTATTTATGTTATAATGTTCCATGAAGTGATCGAGTCCTTTCTGTTGAAATGAGTTAGGGGTAATTCTATTTTAGCAGAACTCGATCACTTTGTCTATTTGTTTTTCTTTTTGGTCTCACATCTATTGTAACACTACACTTTTGTAAACATCCTTTGCGAAATTTATCCTTGACATAAAAAGGATTGTAGTATATAATAGATGTGTCTTTTGAATTTTGCTACATGGATTTTGATACATAGATTTTGTCAAAAACGAATGGAGTTCAATATGAATAAAAAATTGAAAAACGGATTGAAGACGCTTGCGCCTGCTTTCACTTGGGAACGGGTCATTTGTCGTTTGATCGCCGCATGGTGCAGCTTTGCCGCCATCAACCTGATACGGGATGGTAATTTCTTTGACATTTCTTTTGCACAGGATACCTCTTTGGGACGGGTCTTTTTCTTGTCATTGATTATCTTTTTGTTATATGCGACCGTCAATCTTTTGCTGCCGGCATATGAAACGGACACATGGTTTCTCATGCTCTCCTCCACGATCTGCGTGATACGTTGGCTTTCTGCGTACCAAAGTAATTTTTCAAACGGAGAATTTATTTTCACCCTTGCGGTGATCGTAGTATTCAGCCTTTTTGCCGTGTATTTCGTTCAAAAAAATAAGTTTTTGTGGAAAAAATGGAATCCGGGAAAAAGAACGGTTTGGATTGCTTCCATTGTGTGCGGCGTGGCATGCGGTTTCATCATTGCCGCGATTACCTGCTGCCGTTATCTGACCTTCTCCTCCCCCAATTTTGACTTTGGTCTCTTCGTGAATATGTTCCATAATATGAAGGAAACGGGTCTTCCGCTATCCACTGCGGAGCGCGATGTATTGCTTTCGCATTTTGTGGTGCATATCTCCCCCATATATTATCTACTTTTGCCGTTTTATTTTATATTCCCCTCGCCTCTCACGCTACAGATCGGCCAAGCTCTTGTTTTAGCCTCCGGTGTCATTCCCGTGATGCTGCTGTGCCGTCATTTCAAGCTTTCGGGAAAGGTGACCATTCTTGTAACCGCGATCTACGCGCTGTATCCTGCGCTTTCGGCAGGTTGCTTTTATGACATTCACGAAAACTGCTTCCTGACCCCACTCCTTTTGTGGATGTTCTATTTCTTTGAGCGCGAAAAATATCCTTGGATGTACCTCTTTGCTTTCCTGACGCTGATGGTCAAGGAGGACGCTGCGATCTATGTTATTTTGTTTGCACTGTACGTGCTTCTTTCCAGAAAAAAATTCCTGCACGGCGGAATTCTTGCGCTCGGTGCCTTGGCATATTTCGGAATCGCCTTGACAATTCTGGAAATGAGCAGCGCACACTATGCCGAGCTCTATGCCAATGCGACGCCCAATCCCCCAATTGCGGGCCCCATGGTCAACCGATTTAATAATATGATTCCCAAGGGCTCTGATGCGGGACTGATGGGTGTTGTCAAGACGGCGCTCGTCAACCCCGGCTTCCTGCTTACACAGCTGTTTGCTACCGAAAAGGGCGGATGGGAAAAGATCATGTATTTGATCCAGCTGTTCTTGCCGCTTGGGCTTTTGCCGTTCTGCTCCAAAAAAGCATCCCGCTGGTTGCTGATCGTCCCGGTTCTCATGAACTTTTTGACAATGTATCAGTATCAGTATGATATTGGCTTCCAGTATCATTTCGGCATCATTGCATTCCTGATCTACGTCTCCATCATCAACCTGCCCGAGATGAAGGCACCCAACCGCCAAACGTTGGTCACGATCGGTGCCGTTGCTTGCTGCTGTTTCTACTTGGTTACCGTGATGCCGAAGTACACATCCTATACCGACCGTTGGCAAAGCGGCAAAGCGACGTACCGAAAAATGGAGCAGATTTTGGATACCGTTCCAGAGGATGCATCCGTTTGCTGTTCCTCCTTCCTGCTGGCGCACTTGGCAGATCGCGATGAAGTTTATGAATTGAGATATCACGGAAACGAACCGGATGTTGATTACGTTGTGGTGGATCAGAGAAATTCCGGTGACCAAAAATACGTGAACGCTTATTTGAATAAAGGCTATATCGTCAAGGAAGATCATGAGAAATTGATTTTGATCCTGCAAAAAGCCGATAACTGAAAAAGATCCCCGATATTTTTCGGGGATCTTTTTGTATCAAGGTTTCTTTTTAATGGATTTCCAGTATGCATCCGCCGCTTGCTCGGTCTTGTTCGTTCCGGGGACGTAATACGTTTTTCCTTTAAGATCGTGAGGCAAATATTGCTGGTCAACGTAATGGTTGGGATAATCGTGCGGATAAACGTAACCCTTGAATAAGGGGCTTTGTAAATGCACGGGAATATCCTGCCCACGTCCCGCCTGTACATCCTCATCAGCCGCTGCCAGAGCAAGATAGGCAGAATTGGACTTGGGGGCTGTTGCCAACAAAAGCGCGGCGTTGATGAGGGGAATTCTCGCCTCCGGCATTCCGAGCTCTCTGGCGGATTCACAACAGGCGCGAACAATGGCAGCGGCTTGCGGATAAGCAAGACCCACGTCCTCGCTGGCGATCACCTGCAGGCGGCGCATAAGAGGAAACATATCCCCGGTGGCCAGCATCTTGGCTACGTAAAAAGCCGTCGCGTCGGGATCAGAGCCCCGAATGGATTTTTGAAGACACCCCAAAAGATCATAGTGCACGTCGTCATTAAAATTGCCAACACCGCTGTCAAAGGCTGATACGCACTCTTTGGTGATGACCGCACCTTCGTCAAATCCTGCGGCAAAATAAGCGTTTTCCAAAAGCCCTATGGCGCGGCGCACATCTCCGCCAACTCCTTCGGCCAAAGCAATGCCTACATCCTCGGGAAGAATGGTAGACGTTCCCCCGCGCTCGTTGAGATAATCAAGCGCACGGTTCAGCATTACAAGGCATTCGGAGGCTGCAACGGGCTTAAATTCGAAAAGGGAAGAACGGGAAATGATAGCGTTGTATACGTAAAAATGGGGGTTTTCGGTGGTGGAGGCGATCAGAACGATGCGGCCATCCTCCATATATTCCAAGAGTGATTGCTGTTGCTTGCGATTGAAATATTGGATCTCGTCGAGGTAGAGGAGGATTCCGTTGGAGCCGAACATTCCGTGCGTTTGACTCAAAATGTCTTTTACGTCCTGCAAAGAAGCGGTGGTTGCGTTGAGTTTGTAAAACTCCATGCCCGATGCGGTCGCGATCACCGAAGCGGCGGTGGTCTTGCCCGTTCCGGGAGGGCCGTAGAAGATCATGTTGGAAACGCGTCCCATGCTGACCATGCGGCGCAAAACACCGTTTTGACCAAACAGGTGCTTTTGTCCCACGATCTCGTCCATATTTTGCGGACGAATGGCATCGGCTAATGGCGTCGTTTGCATAATGGCTCCTCCTTATGTCTACGGTTGAATATTCTGACGGTGTTGATAGATCATATCCGCCAAAGCAACAAATTCCGCAATATCCAATCGCTCGCCCCGAATATCTGCGCGATGGCCGCAGGACTCGATGATAGTGGTCAGGTCTGCTTTGGGAATATCGGGAAAACCTGCCGAGAGTGCGTTGGGCAAGGTCTTTCGTCTTTGCTCAAAAGCGGCTTTGATGGTACGGAACAAGGTAGCCTCGTCCAAAGGACGGTAGGGTTTTTCCTTATACAGATTGATCTTAACAACGGCAGAATCCACTTTGGGTGCGGGCATAAAGTTGCCTGCCGAGACTTTGAAGAGTCTTTCGGCTTCGCCGTAGTAGTTTAAAACGGCCGTAATCGCACCGTAAGCCGAGCTGCCCGCTTTTGCACAAAGTCTGTCCACCACTTCGGATTGGATCATGACGGTGATGCTCTCGAACGGCAGGTGTGATTCCAGAAGTGACATCAGAATAGGGGTTGTAATATAATAGGGAAGATTAGCACATACTGCCACAGGACCCCGATCAAAAGCGGGGGCAAGCAGGGAAGGAAGATCCAACTTCATCACGTCACCGTGTACCACCTCCACAACACCCTCAGGGCAATCCGAAAGGGTATAGCGAAGTGCCGGGATCAAACCGTTGTCGATCTCAATGGCGATCACCTTTTGATATCTGAAAGCCAATTCTTGTGTAAGAACACCGAGACCGGGACCGATCTCTAAAATCGTTGCGTCGGCGGTGCTACAGCAGGAATCGGCAATATCCTCCACGACACTGCGGTTGGTCAGAAAGTTCTGGCCAAACTCCTTGCGGAAGGTAAGGTTATAAATGGACATAATGTCGCGAATGGTTTTGATGTCACAAAGATTCATACGTTGACTCCTTGGAGATGAATAAGAAAAAGCCTAACGGCAAGCGTTAGGCTTTTTGGAGCTGGTGGCGGGACTCGAACCCGCGACCTGCTGATTACGAATCAGCTGCTCTACCAACTGAGCCACACCAGCGTTGTATGCACAACGGATGTATTATACCATAACTTTTAATAAAATGCAAGTGGTTTTTGAAAAATATTTCAATAAAATTTTTGTTTCCGCACGGGATTGCTTTGCGTTGTGTCGTTATGATCTTTGATCGCATATACTGTCAAAAACATAAGGAGGAGCGTATGGCAATCAAAATATACATAGACCAGGGACACAATCCTGTCAATCCCAATGCAGGCGCGGAAGGGAACGGACTCAGGGAGCAGGATCTCGTATATCGCATAGGCATAGAGCTGGCAAATCTATTACGGCAGAATCCCAATTTTGAGGTGCGCCTTTCTCGCCCCACAGCGAGTACCCAGATCGGCACATCCAACAATACGAGCTTGCGTGCACGTGTCAATGATGCAAATGCGTGGGGCGCAGATTATTTTATCAGCCTCCACACAAATGCCTCCGAAAATCCCTCCGCTACGGGGATCGAAGCATTTGCTTATGCGCGCGGAACCCCTGCGTATCGTTTTGGGGAGGATGTACTGGAAGGACTTGCCGCCAGCACCGGTCTCAGAAATCGCGGCATGAAAGTGCGTCCCGGGCTGTACGTTTTGAAAAAAACTGCCATGCCGGCGATTCTTGTGGAGCTTGGTTTCATTACGAATCCACGGGATGCGGCTCTCATGCGTGACAGACCCGATCTGTTTGCAAACGGCATCTATCGCGGCATTCTGAATTACACCGATCTGTAAACAAAGCATCCGATGCGAAAGCGCAAGATCTCGCATCGGATGCTTTTGGAATTTTATGAACTTATGACATTCTCATTCATCAATTTCTCCATCAAACGGAACGTATCGGGAAGCAAGTCTTCCGTGACGCAGAATTCAATATAGAAATAGGTAGAGCTGTTTTTCAAATGACCGTGCATCATACAATTATATGCAATCACGGTGTCCTCTTTCAGCTCTTCCTCTTTGGGCGTTTCGGGAAGCGCTTCTGTTGCCGATTCGTCGTCTGTCACCGTTATATCGGAAACATTTTCTTCCACCTTGGTCTCAGACTCCATGAGATCGTAATGTCGTGTCGTTCTTATCCAAATTTTTTCATCCAAGGAAAGCGTATTGTATTCCTCGGCCAAGGTTCGGTAAAGATCGACCATGTTATCCATCTCGCCAACGTAGAGATAATGTGTCATACCGCTTCGATAATAAGCGCCGAGCTCCAAGGCATCCACAAGCTTTTGTTCGGGAATGCTCCAGAAAAGCGTTTCATCTACCTCGATCGTCCGTATATACATCTGCTTGACACGTTCGTAATCTTCGCCTCTGAATGCGATCCTGCGTGTAACAGTCTTTCCGTTATCCAAATGAAGCGTGATGGTGATCCAGTTCTGATCCATATAGTAGTATTCAAAATTATCACCTTCAGTCTTATAATCGGCATAGTACTTTTCAAAGTGATTGTCCTTATCGCATTCTACCGACTGGTTGAGATTCTTCATCACCAGCTCGATCAATTCGGGATCGGAAGAAGAGCTCTTTTGAATCAAAGAGGCTTGATAGGTGTCCCATGAATGCAAGGAATTGGTATCGATCTGCACGGAAGTCACTTCTTTGGGATCATTGGGTGTGTTGGCGTAGATTCTTTCGCCCGCAAAGCCTATAAATCCCCAGTACAAAAGACAAGCGACCAGTAATACGGGAAGCCAAGCCGTTGCCGCCAAGAGATTTTTGATTCGTTTGGTGGTAATCAGCTCGTATAGATAGAATACAAGTAGCGTAATGACAACGAGCACGAGTATCAACGAGGGCTCGGCTCCGTCGACCATGGTGACCATGGGGATGATAAGTGCTATGGGAAGCGCAAAGAGACAACGGAAAATATGCTGGGTCAGACGGTTGGGCGCGGTGTTGCCCGCCATTTCGCTCTTGCGGACAACATATAGTATCCACGCGACCGTAAACAGAAGAAGCGCGACGACCAAAGAATATATGACCAACCCCGGTGAGTGGAATGGGTCGTTGAGCATATTGTGACCGCTGATGAAAAAGCTGAACATAGCAAACGGCAAAAACCAAGTGAAATCCAAAAAGGGGATACTGTTTCTCGGCAATATCCAGATCTCATTCTGCAAACACTCCGAAGCGTAGAGCATAATGAGGCGTGTCAGAAGCGTAAACAGGAAAAACATCAGTGCCGTTGTCATATCCGTACCCGTGAGGGTAATGGCCAGCATCATGACGGAAGAGAGCATAGCCGCGGCTAACATACACATCAGGGTCAGAGAAATAAGCTCGCTGATACGGAAGACCGCGTAAGGATTGAGTGCCCACAAAGCTCCCGCTGTCAGCGCAGATGCAATCTGAATGACGAAGACAAAGCTCAAGGCGGCGGCCACAAAGCTGATATACACGCAGGTACGGGTATACGGAATCGCATGATAAAAGTCAGATTCCTTACGTTTGTTCAAAAACGAAAAAAGACTCATAAAGAAGAAGGGCGCTATGAATATGGTCGCATAGAGGGGCAGACAAAGGGTCTGATGCTCAACGGTATTGATTTGTGGATCCCAATAGCGGTCTATGTTCATCCATTGAACGACAGGGATCAAGCCTGATATGGTAACCGACAAAATTGCGGTGGCAAGGCCGATGACCTTGAGACGCTTCAAAGCTTCCAAATATAAGCGCAGATTAAAAAACTTTGTACTCAACATGATAACCCCTCCTTTTACATAAGAATTTCTTTAAAGGCATATCCCAGCGCTTCCATTTCATAGATAAATACTTCTTCAAGATTCAGAGGAAGCATATCCAGAAGCAGGGGATTCATGCAGCGGATCTTTTCCTCAACTGCGGTTCGGTCACCGCGCACAATGAAACTGCAAACGCTGCCTGTTTGGGTATACGACAGAATATCAATACCGACAGTTTTGAATTTGGATTGGTCAAAGGGGGTGGAAAAGGCAGTCTGCACTTTGAAAAGAGAGGTTTTGAGATTTTGAATATCCGATTCAAACACAATGCCGCCCTTATGTAAAAGCGCGAGCTGATCACAAGTATCCTCCAGCTCCCGCAAAGAGTGAGAGGTAATGATGGTAGTCGTGCCTCTTTCCAAAACGTCGTTATAAATCACGCTTTTGACAAGATTACGCATGACAGGGTCAAGACCGTCAAAGGTTTCATCGAAAAAGAGATAGTCAGGCATGGTGGAGAGAGCAAGAATGGTTGCTGCTTGCCGCTTCATGCCTTTGGAGAAGGTGTTTAGGTTGGCGGTTTCATCAAGACCGAAGGTTTGGGTGAGATTGTCATAGCGTTCCCAGTTGAATTTGGTGTAAATGGCTTTATAATAATGTGCCATTTTTTTCATGGTGGACTGTGGTAGAAAATAAAGCTCATCGGGGACGTAAAACAGCTTATCCTTGGCAATGGGGTTTTCCCAGACGGGAAGTCCGTCAATGGTGATATCTCCGCTGTCTGCCTGATATACGCCCGACAGAAGTCTTAAAAACGTAGATTTGCCTGCACCGTTAGATCCGACAAGACCGTAGATACAGCCTCCGGGGATTTGGCAGGAAAGCTCCTTAAGCGCAACATACGGCTCTTTCATACCCGCGCCGGAAAAGCTTTTGGTCACTTTGGTAGCAGTAATCATGCTTGTGTTCCTCCTAAAATAAATTTGTATCCGATGGAGATGATGTTTACTTGTCGTTGTGTACGTAAACGGCGCTGACGGTTGCGAGAATCTCTTCCTTGCTGATACCGGCAAGCTGTAGCTCTTCGGTTATCGTGCGAATCAATTCCAGCTTTTGCAAAGCATTTTGCCGAATCATTTCCTTTGCGTTCGGGGAAACGTAGCAGCCGCTTCCGGGAGACGGCTTGATGATCCCTCTGCGTGTCAACTCCGTATAGCTTTTTTGAATGGTGTTGGGATTGATGCTTAGTGTAACCGAAAGCTCTCGCAGGGAAGGAAGTACACTTTCCGGCGGATAAATACCCAAAAGAATATTCTTTTCGATCTCATCAATGATTTGCTCGTATACGGGTTTTGAGGACAGTTTATCGATCATCAGCATATGGAATCTCCTCCTTTCTCGCTCTGTACTAAGTGCACTATATCGAGTAGTACACTTGTAGTATAGCACACCAAATCCGGTTTGTCAATAGTCTTTGAAAAAATTTTTGATCTGCAAAATGAAGACATAAGCACATCCAATCGCTCATAGGATATGGCGAGAGGTGATGTAGATATGACGAAGCAAAAGAGAAAAGTCCAATTTCTCTGCATATGTATGGCATTCATATTGTTATTGACGTGTGTGACTGCATCGGCAATGGGAAGCTCAAAATCAAAGAAGGCGGATGACGCCTCGGTGGGAGCCCCGGCATTTTCCTTGGCTTGTAAAAGCGCGGTGCTGATGGAAGCCTCCACAGGTATGGTGTTATACGAGCAAAATCCACACGAAAGTATGCCTCCGGCATCCGTAACGAAAATCATGACGCTGTTGCTTGTTATGGAAGCGATCGATGCCGGGAAGTTGAGCATGGAAGACACCGTCACAGCCAGCGCACACGCGGCATCCATGGGAGGCTCCCAGATTTTTTTGAAAGAAGGAGAACAAATGTCGGCGAGAGATATGATCAAAAGCGTCGTCATATCCTCAGCTAATGATGCGGCTGTAGCACTTGCCGAGCATATTGCGGGAAGCGAGGAGGCATTTGTTGCCATGATGAACGAAAAAGCGACCTCATTGGGGATGAAAAACACGAATTTCGAAAATACCAACGGGCTGGATGATACGGCGCAGAATCATGTAACTTCTGCTGCGGATATTGCCATAATGTCAAGAGCACTTATCAGTCACCAAGAGATCCTTTCTTTCAGCTCCGTATGGATGGATACGATCCGTAACGGTACCTTCGGCTTGACGAACACCAACCGTTTGGTGCGTTTTTACAAGGGCTGTAACGGTCTCAAAACAGGTTCCACGCAAAAAGCAGGGTTCTGCATTTCGGTCACGGCCGAGCGCGATGGCATGACTTTGATTTGCGTTATCATGGGCGCGGAGAGCCGTGATATACGCAATCAGGCTGCAACACAGCTTCTGGATTGGGGATTTGCCAATTATGGACTTTACGTTTCTGAGGAAGAGAGCTTTGAGGGAATTTCAGTGACCGGAGGAGAGATCATGAAGATCAATGCTCAAGCACCGCGTTTTTCATGTGTCTTGCCCAAAGGGGGAATTGGTTCTGTAGAGAAAAAACTGACACTTCCCGAAAAAATTGCAGCTCCCGTGCGTGCGGGAGAATCAATCGGAGAGATCGTGTATACCTGTGGTGGAAAAGAGATCGGAAGAACTGCCGTGAGCGCTGTTCAAACGTCGGAAAGAATTGGCTTTTGGGGCGTTTTTCAAAGAATTCTCGGCAAATATTTATTGATATAAATGAAAAAATTCCTTCAACATATGATAATGCAATGGATATGCCTGTTACTGACAGGTAGTTTGATCTTGTTTTGTTGTGCCTGTCAGGAACGTTCCATCCCTAACGTTACGTCTGCCGACGTGCTGAAAGCAATGCTTTCGGAAGCGGCGGTGATCGATGGCAAGCTCTATCAGATGACGACAGGAGAAGAACCGGAGAGGATCTCAGAGGAGTTATTCAAAGCACTGTACGGCGAAACAGCTGTCTCCATATGGAAGAGAAGCGACACAACCGTTGAAGACGGTGCGATATATCTCTCGGAAATCATGCATCCGTTTGAATTGGCTGTTTTCCGATGTATAGGCGAAGATGAAATGTGGGGAGACGCGGGGGTTATTGGTATTTGCGCTTCTCGGTTGGAAAGCATAAAAAAAGCGTGGAAGGGAAGCGCCTACGAAAAAATTGCCGATCAAGGAATCGTGACTTATTGCGAGAATTATGTGCTTTTAGTGATTGCTGAGGATGCCGAAAGCATCATCAATGCCGCCAAACGGCGCATCAGAGAAAAATAATAAAAAGGCAAAGTTAATGGTTTGCATTATCTTTGCCTCTTCTTTTATGGAATATTGTTTTATATCTATAGACAAAAATCAATTTATGTGCTATAATATCTTCTAACCGCATATAGCGTCCGGGCATTGGTATAACGCGCGTTATAAAGTGCGAGGTCGGCTGTATACTCCCGCTCTCGCAGAATAACAATTGTTATTTATTGTAATGCTTTCTCCAAAAGCGCGTTTATGAGTGATGATAACATAAAATATGACACCTCTGTATGACAGTGAGCCTGTAAAAGTATAAGATCGGCCAAGGACAACATACCATTTCCGTCAAGGTCTGCACCGCTTGTCAATCGATTTTCGGGAGAACAGACTTCAAATAAAACGAGGATGGCAAGCCCTTGCTGAGGAATATTCGACAGCCACGAAGAGCCGATATATACAGATTCTCCCACGATGTCTCGCATGAGGCTTTCATGTTCCGTTTGTCCGTCCTTTACTTCATATGTATGTACATTACAAATGTGCCTTGCGTGGCAGGAAAAATCTGTATATCCTTTGTTTTTCATGCCGATGTCGCACAAAAGGAAACGGTCGTGGCGATAATGCTTTGATTCATTCGAAAGATCCCGCGTTACGTCAACGTGATAAAAGTTGCCGTCTACCTTGACATGATTCCACGCGTGATCCATACTGTCCGAGGTTACAAGATCCACTTCAAGACCAATAGCCTCTCCCAGCAGGATATACATAAGCGAAAAGGCCTGGCATACGCCGTGACCTTCTGCCCAAAGCGAATAAGTATCGTAGTTTTCCTCTCCAGGTGGACTGTATCTGTATTGATCCGCAAGATGATCATGAATCAAAAGTGCTTTATCTCCATCGCTCATCCGAGGATACACCGCATTTGCAAAATTTTTCGTGTATTCAAGCAAATGATATCGTGCAGCCTCGGTTTCTTCGGGATCTATCCGATATTGCGGATAGATTTCAGTGACAAGTCCGTTCTCCTCGTAGGCATAGGAAAGTTTGGGAAAAACAAAAAACAGCCCCGGCCGAGTTTCTATCAATTCTTGAAATATATCCATAATCTCTTCCGCGGTCAATTGCCAAGCCCTTGTGTCAATACAAGAGGCGTGCGCTTCCAGATCTTGTAATATGCTCTCTCTCGGATTCAGTTGAACGACGGGAGGCATATCGGAATCTTGACCGGACGGAAAAATGCCCCCTATGCAGAAAAAGAAAGAGCTTATGATAAGAAACACAAAAGGCTTTAGCATCCATCTTGCTATTTTCATGAAGATCACCTCGTATCATCGTATGCTCTCAAGGCATTTTTTATACATCCCTCAGAAAGGAGGATCTCAACGATGCAACCGCATGAACGTCAACTCAAAAAACAAAGTAACCGTATCGGCTGGATTTTGACGGCAATGGTCGGCATTTTGTTTGTATCTTCGTTTTTGATCTACGGTATTTCCAACATACTTTCATTCACAGCAGGGGATAATATGAGGATTTCCGTCAACGCTGTGACAGAAAGTCTTCTCTATATGTGCGCGTTTATCATTCCCGCCGTTCTTTTCTATGTTCTCCCACACCGCGAGGCATATCCCCCCATTGGATTTTCTCTTAGGATCACGCGGTATTTCCCGCTGGTTTTATTTGCTTTTCTCGCAATCAATCTTGGCCTGAGTGTACTCAACGGCCTGTTTTGTCAAGCTGTCGGGATCGTGCAAGAGCCTGAACCCATGAACAAAAATATGCAAAATCCCGAGATCATCCTGTTGTATATGACAACGTCCTTGGCTCCCGCGTTTGCGGAGGAAGTTTTGTTCCGTGGTGTTGTTTATACGAATCTAAGGTCGTATGGAAAGACCCTGGCTGTTTTGATGAGTTCCGTTTTATTCGGCCTGATGCATATGAACACGGAACAGTTTCTGTATACGACCACCGCAGGTATCCTGCTTGCCATGCTGTATGAAATGACAGGCTCTATCTGGAGCGGCGTGCTCGTTCATATGTGTAACAATCTGTATTCCATTTTTCAAACTGTGATCTCCGTTCGGTTTCCGTCAGCGAAAGGCACGGCAATTACCTATATTATACAAGCATCCGTTATATTCTTAGGTGCAATCAGCATCATAGCTCTTGGAAGCATTTACCGCAAAAATGCATCGTTGGAGAGGGAAGTACGTTCGGATACTGCACCGCAAGGCTTGTTTGGAAAACGTCCTTCGATGTCGCCGTGGCAAACCGTATCGACGAACGGTATATCACTCGGGCGTTCTGTATATGTAGCAATTATGACCCCCGGAATGATCGTTTTTACGGTTTTGGCTTTGCTCATGATGATTGCGTAACGAGGAAACAAAATGAATACAGAAATCAAAGATAGAAATGCAACAATGACGGATGAATCGTATATGCTGCAGGCGATTCACCAAGCCCGTGAAGCCGCTCGGCACGGGGATGTTCCGGTGGGAGCGGTTTTGGTCAATCCCACGAGTGGAGAGATTCTGGCTGTCTCTCATAATACACGGGAGCGAGATAAAAACGTAGCCGGTCATGCAGAGCTCAACGTGATTCAGGAGGCAAGTAAAATAGTCAAGGATTGGCGGCTTTCGGATTGCACGCTGTACGTGACCTTGGAGCCGTGTCCCATGTGCGCAGGCGCGATCATGGCTGCGAGAATTCCTCGTGTTGTATGTGCATCAAAAGATCCCGTGGCAGGTGCTATGGGAAGTGTGTGGTCTCTGCATTCACATCCTGTGCACAAGGAAATTCCCGACGTAACGTTCGGATGCTGTGAAAAGGAAGCCACACAAATGCTGAAGGATTTTTTCGCGGATAGGCGTCAGGGATGAATGTAGAGTTGACATCCAAAACAGGGAGCAACATGAAAAATATAGTCCTTAATCCACCCTATATAAAATTATACAAAATCAAAATTTTGTATAATTAAGGGAAGCGAATCAACGCAACTAACGCAATTTACAGATATTCGCTGATATACTCGGCAGGATTCCTTAGCAATATGACCTGTTTTAGTCTTTTGAAATTGTGGAATCCTACAAATCACAATTTGT
>JAFTLZ010000076.1 GCA_017452665.1 Clostridia bacterium | reverse complement strand
CATTTGCGTTTGCGCGCGTTCTTGGCGGAAGCCTCCTTCGTCGGCGTTCCGCGGGGAACTCATCGACAAAATGCTTCATAAAATTCTTGAGGGCATCCCACATCGTGGGGTGCCCTCAAGAATTTGGTGGACCTGGTGGGATTCGAACCCATGACCTCTGCGTTGCGAACGCAGCGCTCTCCCAACTGAGCTACAGGCCCATTCATTTCTTATATTATACGTCCGTTTTTCTGTTTTGTCAACCTTTTTCGGTAATCTTTTTCAATTTTTTGCCGTGATTTGATTCTTAACACCGCAGATCGGATTTTTTCCACCGATTTGCACCAAAAAGGTTTACAAACCAATTTTTTTATGATATAATAATATAGTTACACAAGAAAGGAGGACGTCTGCTTGCGATTGGATAAATTGCTTTCGGAGTGCGGAATCGCCAGCCGAAAAGAGAGCGCCCGCGCCATACGGGCAGGGCAGGTGACCGTGAACGGGATTCCCGCCCAAAAAGCAGATCAACAGCTTGATCCCGCCGTTGATCGCGTTGTCTATTGCGGCAGAGAGATCCGCTACCGAAAATATGTGTATGTCATGCTCAATAAGCCCGATGGCTACGTCAGCGCCACCGAGGACGGCAAGGACCCCGTGGTGACCGAGCTGTTGCCGGAGGAATACCGCAAAATGGGCGTGTTCCCGTGCGGCAGATTGGACAAGCACACGCTGGGGCTGATGCTCCTGACCAACGACGGGCAGCTTTCCCACCGCCTCCTCTCGCCAAAGCATCACGTGCCCAAAAGCTATGCCTTCCGCGTCAAATTTCCGCTCTCCGCGCAGGATGTCACCGCACTGGAGACAGGCGTTGACATCGGCGGCTATATCACCAAGCCATGCACGGTTACGCTCGACGGGGAACGGGAAGGCGTCATCACATTGACAGAAGGAAAATATCATCAAATTAAGCTGATGATGGAGGCAGTACACAACCAGATTACCTATTTGGAGCGAACAACCTTCGGCACGCTTTTGCTGGATCAGCACCTGGCGCGGGGAGAATGGCGCGAGCTGACCGACGAAGAAATACAATCACTCACACGATAAATAATACTATGTCCCAACAGAAAGGAATCCGTATCACAACATGAACATCATCGAAAAACTGGCGCAGGAATTCAACCTGCGGGAAGAGCAGGTCGAAAAAACGGTTGCTCTGATCGACGAGGGCAATACCATCCCCTTTATCGCGCGTTACCGCAAGGAGGTCACGGGAAGTCTAGACGACAATATTCTGCGTGACCTGAACGACCGCTTGAACTTTTTGCGCAACATTGAAAAGAGAAAGCAGGAGGTCTTTGATCTGATCTCCGCGCAAGGAAAAATGACGCCCGAAATCGAGGCAGCCATTGCGGCGGCGCAAACCATTACCGAGGTGGACGATATCTATCGCCCGTTCCGCCCGCACCGCAAAACGCGTGCGTCGGTGGCGCGTGAAAAGGGCTTGGAGCCGCTGGCAGAGCTGATTTACGCCCAGGAGCCCTCTTATACCCCCTCCATCGAGGAGCAGGCAGAGGCTTATGTGGACGAGGAAAAGGGCGTGGCAAGCGTGGAAGAAGCATTGCAGGGCGCGCGGGATATCATTGCCGAAAATATTTCGGACAACGCCGAATTCCGCAAGGAGCTGCGCCGTCTCACCTTTGAATTCGGTACGCTGACGACCAAGCAGGCAAAGGAGGAGGATTCGGTTTACGCACAGTATTATGAGTATTCCGAGGCGCTCAAAAAGGTACTTCCGCACCGCGTGCTTGCCATCAACCGCGGCGAAAAAGAGGAATACTTAAAGGTCAGCGTTACGGTCGCCTCCGAGATCGTCCTCAATTATCTGTTTGCGCAGATCCTGCTCGGCAACAAAAGCCCGGCAGAGCCGCACGTTTCGGCGGCAATTCTGGATAGCTATGACCGCTTGATCGCTCCTTCCATCGAGCGCGAGATCCGCAGTGATATCTTTGATAACGCCTGCGAGGGCGCCATCAAGGTCTTTGCCGATAACCTCAGCCATTTGCTGATGCAGTCCCCGCTGAAGGGAAAGACCGTTCTCGGCTTTGACCCCGGCTAGGCCCACGGCTGTAAGCTGGCGGTCGTCGATAAAACCGGAAAGGTAGTGGATACCGCCGTCATTTATCCCGTCAAGCCGCGCGAGGAAACCGAAAAGAGCAAAGCCATCGTCAAGCGCTTGATCACCAAGCACCGCGTGGACGTCATCGCCATCGGCAACGGAACCGCCTCCAAGGAAAGCGAGATCTTTATCGCCAACCTGCTTAAGGAGATCCCTGAGGACGTCAAATATATCGTCGTCAGCGAGGCTGGTGCCTCCATTTATTCCGCATCCAAGCTGGCGGCAGAGGAATTCCCCGAATTCGACGTCATGCAGCGCAGTGCCGTGTCTATTGCAAGACGCTTGCAGGATCCGCTGGCAGAGCTGATTAAAATCGATCCCAAGGGCATCGGCGTCGGTCAGTATCAGCACGATATGAAGCAGGCGCGTCTGGACGAGGCTCTGGGCGGAGTGGTAGAGGATTGCGTCAACGCCGTCGGTGTGGATATCAATACCGCATCCTATTCGCTCCTGTCCTATATTTCAGGCATCAATATTACCTCCGCAAAGAACATCGTCAAATACCGTGAGGAAAACGGTGAGTTTTCCAACCGCGCACAGCTGCTCAAGGTTCCGCGCATCGGTGCCAAGGCTTACGAGCAGGCGGCAGGCTTTTTGCGCGTTCCGGGTGGAAAAGAAATTTTCGATAACACCGGCGTGCATCCGGAATCCTACGAGGCGGCGGCAGAGCTGCTCTCCATGTTCGGCTATACCCGCTCCGACGTGGCGGCGGGGAACCTGAAGGATCTTGGCAGCAAGGTGCAATCCGCAGGCTTTGCAGCCGTGGCAGGAAAGCTTGGCATCGGTGAGCCGACCTTGAAGGATATCGTTACCGAGCTCGAAAAGCCCGGACGTGATATCCGCGATACGCTCCCGCCTCCCGTTCTGCGCGATGATATTTTGAGCTTGGAGGATCTCAAGCCCGATATGGAGCTGACCGGTACCGTGCGCAACGTGATCGATTTCGGCGCGTTCGTGGACATTGGCGTACACCAGGACGGTCTGGTGCACATCTCCCAGCTGTCGGATAAATTCGTCAAGCATCCTTCCGATGTGGTCAAGGTAGGCGACACGGTCAAGGTGCGCGTTTTGAGTGTGGATGTTGCAAAAAAGCGGATTTCGCTGACGATGCGCTCCAAATCCAAAGCATAATTTTAATAAATTAAAGACATATTCCACCTGCTTTTCGCGCTTGTTCACACAAAATCCGCACCAGTTGTGCATGTTGCACAAGAATGAGCGTAAAAATTTGGAGAAATAAACTCTTTCATTTTTCGAAAAAATTTGCTATAATAATATACGTTGAATAATAATGCCCGCATGCGGGTTATAACAGGAGGATTTTAAAATGGCAAGCTTATCCCTCAGACATATTTATAAAAAATATCCGGGCGGCGTTACTGCCGTGTCCGATTTCAACCTTGAAATTAAGGATAAGGAATTTTTGGTATTGGTCGGCCCTTCCGGTTGCGGTAAGTCCACGACCCTTCGTATGATCGCAGGTCTGGAGGAAATCTCCGAGGGCGAGCTGTTCATCGGCGACCGTCTGGTCAACGACGTAGCTCCGAAGGACCGTAAGATCGCAATGGTGTTCCAGAACTACGCACTGTATCCTCACATGTCCGTGTTTGAAAACATGGCGTTCGGTCTGAAGCTGAGCAAGGTTCCGAAGGAAGTCATCAAAAAGAAGGTAGAAGAGGCTGCACGCGTTCTGGATATCACTCACTTGCTCGACCGTAAGCCGAAGGCTTTGTCCGGCGGTCAGAAGCAGCGTGTCGCACTCGGTCGTGCAATCGTCCGCGATCCTCAGGTATTCTTGCTTGACGAGCCGCTTTCCAACTTGGACGCAAAGCTCCGTGCAACCATGAGAACCGAGCTGACCAAGCTCCATAACCGCGTAGAAACCACCTTCGTATACGTAACGCACGACCAGGTCGAGGCTATGACCATGGCAACCCGTATCGTCGTTATGAAGGACGGTCTGATCCAGCAGGTTGATACTCCTCAGACCCTGTATGATAAGCCTGTTAACATCTTCGTTGCAGGATTTATCGGAACGCCTCAGATGAACTTCATGAACGGTTCTTTGGAAAAGAAGGGCGACAGCGTATACTTCGTATTCGAGGGCAACGAGTTGAAGCTCCCCGCAGACAAGGCAAGCGCTCCCGAACTGCAGGAATACATCGGCAAGGAAGTTGTTGCAGGCCTGCGTCCTGAGTGTATCCGCGATGACGAGGCTTCGATCGCAGCCTGCGATGAAGCAACACTGAGCGCAGATGTAGAAGTTACTGAGTTGATGGGAGCCGAGATTTACCTCTACCTCAAGGTTGGAGAAGAGGGCAAGCTGACCGCACGTGTATCTGCAAGATCCACCACCCGCGCCGGCGAAAACATCAAGATCGGCTTTGATATGGAAAGACTCCACATCTTCGACAAAGACACCGAGCGTTGCATCATCCACTAATAGTATAAAAATGGGGCTGATTCATAGCATTAACAAATTATGAACAGCTTGTGTAAAAATAACAAAAAAACCAGGGTCAAATCAATTGATTGATCTTGGTTTTTTGTTCGCTTTTACTATGGCTGAAGTCAAAAAAGTCAACTTGCTCACCATTATTAGCAAATATGCACCACAAGAATAAGCAAAACCATTCTTGTGGTGCGAAATATTATTCTACACAAGCGTAGACCATCACTACAGGTGGGCAACAATAATCAACATCTTTTAGGTGCATTCCTTTTTCGTACGCCTCACGAACGATTGACATTACAAAATACTTTGTCGCTTCGTGATATCTGAAAAGTTCGGGAACAGAGGTCAGATGCTTTGGAATTGGCGTTTTCATAGAAGAAATGAAAGATGTAAATTCTTCACCGACTGCTGATTTGATTTCTTCTGTTGCAGTTTTAATTACGGCACACAGTTCCTCATATTCTCCTTTTTTTAGAACAGGGATTTTCACACACAACTTGTTCTGCGTATTCTTGATCAAACCAATTGTTTCAAGTGTGGGGATGTATGAGATAATTTCATGTGGGATATCATACCCAACCCTTTCATCAAGAGGAATGTCAGCAAAAATGCACCAAAGAAACGGAATAATATGTTTGAAATAAAGCTCATATGAAAAGCCATATCTATGAGGATTGTCCCACAGCGTGGTATCAAACTCGTAAAGACGAATCCGTCTGGTTCCACCCGCTGCGAATGCTTCTGTTGTACGGTGACCGCCATGTATCGCATATTCCGAGGCTTCGTTATATTCTTTCATATTGTATCCGGCATCAAAAGCCGTTGCTTGTGCAAACCAGCATCCGCCGTCCCTTCGCTTTGGAAATTTCGGAGTTTCAATCTTACCTGTACCAAAATGCTGAAAATCCTGCAATGCCTTCAAAATTGCGTATCTGTCAAGCTTTGTTCTTTCTTCATTCTCTATAACATACTGGAAGGTCATTTTAGAAATAACATCTGACATTTTGCGGAGAATACTCCAAATTGTATCAAAATGCTTATGGGCAAAGTCAAGCTGTGGTTTGAATGTTTCAAGAGAATTTTGAGGTTTTGTAATAATAAAGTCAGTGTATACCTTGCCGCTGTTCATCTGCACCATCAATTCGCCATCAACAAGCTTTTTGACGATTGGTTCAATATACGCGGTAGGAATGCCTATAGCTTTAGAAAGCTCACTGACAGTAATGGGCTTTTCATAAGCAAGAATCAAAAGATTTTGTGCAATCAGATCACCTTCAACAAGTGACATCGGCTCATTTTTTAATCCTTCCGATCCTCCAAAAGACAAATACAATTCTCCGGGTAAATAGTTTTCTCTTATTTCCATTGTTTCAAGTCCTTTCTTCATCTGAGTACGACCTGCGGACAAGCGGCTTTTTACCGTTCCTTCGGGAATACCAAGTCCCTCTGCAATATCCGAAACACTTTGATTCCCAAAGTAAAAGCGAATTAGAACCTCGCGCGTAATAAAGCTGAGGTAATTCAGTTCTTTACGTACTTTAGACGCTTCCTCAGACATGAAATATTCCTCGTCCTCTGTCTCCGCAATATCAACGCCCTCATCCAAGCACACTGTAACGGGCGCTCGATATTTCTTTCTGAGGTTATCATTATGCTTATGGTAAAGCGTATTGGTAAGCCAAGTTTTTGGATATTCTATTGTTCCGCCTTTATGCAGATAGGCAAAAGCCGCAAGCATTGTGTCACCCACAAGGTCTTCCGCATCGCTTGGCGAGTTGCTTTTTGATGTCGCAAGTCGCATTAGATAATCGTAATATTGAATGATTTCATCGTGCGTCATAAATTTTCCTGCTTTCCGGAATGCTTTTGAACGTTCACCTGTATAGTCGTAAGAACTTGTTCTCGGTTCGAACTTGAAATGAGATTTTTATTATTATATCATAAAATTGTAAATTAGTCTATATAAAAGGGGCTGAGTCAAGTTGATTTTTTTGACTTCAGCCATAGTAAAAGCGAAGAAAAAACCAAGATCGATCAATTGATTTGACCCTGGTTTTTTGTTGTTTTTATACAAGATGTTTCTAATTTGTTCTTCGTATGTAAAAATATACTTGATATTATTCCGGAAAAGTGCTATAATGTATTTCGAACAGCTGTATTTGATATAGGAGGCCATTCGTATGAAAACCTACCAAAAACTTGATCGTTTCCCGTTAGGATCCATTCACGCTACAGGCTTTCTGCGCGATCAAATGATACGCGGCAAAGACGGAATCTGTGGACATCTCCATGAGCTTGAGCCCGGCATGATTGCTGATCCTTTCATCAACAAAAGCTATGTCCCCGCATGGTCAGACGGCAATCAATCGGGCTGGGGCGCTGAGATCTCCGGCAACTATTGGGCAGGGTACATCCAGTTCGCGTACACGCTGAACGATGCCGACATGATCTCCGTTGCAACCGATTGGGTTAACACCATGCTTAAAAAGCAAAAGCCGGACGGATATCTCGGCACCTATTATGAGGAGGACGCGAATATCCTTGACGATTACAACGGCTGGGGAACTGCCTGCGCAATGCGCGGTTTGATTGCATTTTATGAGGCAACAGGCCGACGTGATGTGCTTGATGCGGTACAGCGCTGTATGCTGTGGTTCTGTGACAACTGGTCGGGGGATAATAAAACCTGCTACGGGGGACCTTTTCTCATAGAGCCGATGGTCTTTACCTACTACTACACGGGCGACGATCGTCTGCGAACCTTTGCCGAGGAATATCTGCTTTTCCTTTCCAAGCACGATATTTTCAAAATCTCACACAAGGCAATGTTGACCGAACGTTTCCGCTACAATTCTTGTCATTCGGCAGGGCTTGGCACTACCGTCCGTCTTCCGGCACTGGTCTACTCGGTCACAGGCAATGAGGAATATCTGCGCGCAACCGCAAAAAGGATCGATCAGATCTACGAAAAGACCGTCCAACTATCGGGGAGTCCTGCCTGCACAATGGAATATGCTGCGCCCATCGGGGCGATTGCCGAGACTGAATATTGTTCTTATGCCTTCTATAATGCCATGTATTCCTATATGAGCTTTATCACAGGAGATGTCAAATATGGCGATCTGATGGAGCAGATGTTCTATAACGGTGCGCAGGGAGCAAGGAAGAAGGATGAAAAAGCGATTGCTTATATGAACTCACCCAATCAGATCTATGCGACCGAAACCTCTTCGCATTCCTGGCATGATTATCAGGTGTATGCTCCATGCTATCCTACCTCCTGCTGTCCTGTTAATGCCGTTGCAGTCCTTCCCGAGTTTGTCCGCGGAATGCTTTTACACGATGCGGAGGACAATGTCTACGTCATGGCATACGGACCTTGCACACTTCGCCACGGCGATACCGCACTGACACTTGACACTTTGTATCCGTTCCGAAACAGCGTATCGGTCAAGATCGAGTGTGAAAAGCGCTTCACGCTCAACCTCAAGATCCCCGCTTGGAGCCGTGGATATACCGTTGCGATCAATGGTGAACCGATTGATGTTTCCGCTACCAACGGCTTTGTAAGCTTCCTACATACATGGAAGCACGGCGATACCGTAACGATTACCTTTGATGCCGCAGTGGAAACGGTTGTCGTAGATGATTCTAATAATGCGGGCAAGCATCCCATTGCAATCCGTTATGGCGCGTTGCTTTTCGCATACCATATCCCAGAAAAATGGATCCCGATCAAGGGAAATCCGATGACCCCGCTTCCGGACGGCTGGAGCTGGTATAACGTCGAGCCGGACTTTGACGAGGCGGATGTACCGGATCCGCACGAGCAGTTGGGATTGCGTCGAGAGCAGATTACATGGAATGTCGCACTGGATGAACACCTCTCGGCAGAAGATTTCACCATTGAGGAGCTCCCCGAAAGTGGTTACGTCTGGGAGCATCCACTCATCCGGCTCCATACCCATTGCTATAGGGCCCCCTATATGTGCCCGCCGTATCCGACGAAAACCTATGAGACGAACGATGCGTATCAATACGTCACAGACCGTCTTCCGCTCATCCTTGAGCCTTATGGTTGTACCAATCTTCGCATCACTTATTTCCCAAAAGCGGAGTTGAAATAATTCAATAAAGCAGTCTGTCTCAAGTACGGTTTCGCATTTGAGACAGACTTTTTTGCTTTTGGAAGGTAACTTAAAAAATGGAGGCGGTTTCCCGTTTTCAAGGCTTTTACATGAGTGGATCTTTCAAAAAAACTTTGAAAAGAGCCTACCGTCGGCACAAATTAGCAAAATTGCAAGCGATTTTGCAAGGGTCGATTAGGGGGCATTCCGCATCATAACAAAAGACCACACATGGGTGTGGCCTTTTGTTATGGAGCAGATGACGGGAATCGAACCCGCGTATTCGGCTTGGGAAGCGGACACTCTGCCATTGAGTTACATCTGCATCAATTCGCCTATATATTATAATACAAAATGTGCCCGATGTCAAGTGGTCGGGCACATTTTTTTTGAAAAAACATTCGTTTATGCACTTTTTTCCTCTCTGTTCGCTTCTTTATTGCTGCAAAATTGCGGCAACTGTGCTACGATAATTGCAACAAATACCAATGCGCACCCCGCAAATTCGCGCACCGTCAGCGTATTTCCCGAGATCAGCCAGCCTCCCAGCGCCGCAAAAACACTCTCCAAGCTCATTGAAAGGGATGCAATCGCCGGTTCTGCGTATTTTTGTCCGTAAATCTGGAGTGTGTATGCGATTCCGCTGGACATGATGCCAAGATACAAAATTTGTGGTGCGGCGGCAATCACGTTTGCCCAAACCACTTCTTCAAAGCAAAGGGAAAGAATCCCCGAGAGAATGCCGCACACCAAAAACTGCAGCATGGAAAGCAATGTACCGCCAATCGGCTCGCCGTAGCGGTCTACTGCCAGAATATGAAAGCTGAAGCTGAGCGCACAAACAAACATCAGCACGTCACCAAGATAAATGCTTTCAATTCCGCCGGAAAGGCTCAGCAAATAAATGCCGCATGTGGCAACAATCATGGCGATCCATACCGGCAGCTTCACTTTTTTGCCGATAAAAATCGAGATCACGGGAACCAGCACCACGTACAGTGCGGTCAAAAATCCGCCGCGCGCCTCGCTTGCAGTTCCTGCAGGATAATTGCTCAGCCCGAATTGCTGAAAATTCACGCTGATTGCCAACAGCACACCGCAAAGCAAACCGCCAATCAGCAGTTCCTTTTGCTTGGGACGCTCTACGGGGAAGATCGCTTTCCCAGATCTCAGCTTTTGCACCAGCAACAGCAAAAAGAGGAATGCGGATCCGATTAAGGATCGCAAGCAGTTGAAAATAAACGGTGGAACCGTGTCCGCCGCTTGGCTTTGCGCAACAAAGGCAAGCCCCCAAATCAAGGCGGCAAGGCATAGAATGGCACTGCCCTTGATGTTGTTGAGTGATCTCATAAGTAACCCGACGCTTTCTTCTTTCATTTCGGTCGTTTCCAACCGCCATACCTTTTCATTATATCACACCGTGTTTTAAAAATCAATCTTTTTTTGAATATTGTGAATTTTTTCTGCGATTTATAAAAGATATTGTTGCAAAAAGGCGAAAAATATGTTATAATAAAGATGTTGTGTTTATAAGAGAGAAAGGGGGAGTTTTTTTGTCACTGCTGACCCAAAAGGCAATCGTACAAACCACGATCGAGCTTGCCGAAAAAAGACCGCTGAATAAAATCACGGTTCGCGACATTGTAGAAGCCTGCGGGATTACAAGAAATACCTTTTACTATTATTTTCACGACATTTACGAGGTGCTGGAAAGTGCCATCGAGGTGGAATTTGCCAAAATCAAGGAGACCTGCAAGGGTGATTACGAAAACGCGCTGTTTTCTTTGATCGAACTCGGCGGTATCTATAAAAAAGTGTGGCTGAATTTGTACAAAACGGTCGGTCACGAGCGATTTTCTGCTTACATGGGAAAGCAGGTTCACGATATTGTTTTGGATTGCTTACACCGGGGCGGAGCGACCGACGGCGTTTCAAGCTCGGATCTGGAGCTGATCTGCGCTTTTTACGAAGAAGCCCTGCAGGGAATCATGATCCGCTGGCTGAAGGAGGAAAAAAATCCCCGCACACCGGAGGAGGTACGGCAAATCGTGGAGCGTGTCCGCGTGATTTTTGACGGACAGCTGCCTCTGCTCTTGAAAAACTGCCGCCAAAATTTGATTTCCAAGCCTTGATTTTTTGTTACAAAATTGTTTTTATGCCCAAAAAACAGACATTTTCCGCAATTTGTATCTGTTTTTTTTCATGGATTTACTGTAAAATTAGGCTGATTGATTGTGATCAGCAGAAAGGAGAATACAAATGAACGAACATTTCGATCTGAAACCGAACAGTGCCATCGTAAAAAGTGCAAAGATCATGCATCTGTGCTCCGCGGTCATTTTTTTGATCGCCGGACTCCTGATCGCTCTGGTTCCCGATTTTGAAAATAGCATCGGCAATCTGCTCGTCGGCATTGCCAGCATCGTCATCGGCGCCACCGGCATCTACGGCTACTTTTCAAACGATATGTACCGTTTGGCTTTCCAATCGGATTTTGCTTTGGGCATTTTCAACGTCATTCTTGGCATTTTGCTGATCATCAACCCGGTACAGCTGCCCGTGCTTCTGCCTACCGCGGTTGCCATCCTGACGCTTTTGGATTGCGGAAACAAGGCCCAGATCTCAATCGAGGGTCAGCGTTTCGGTATCCGCAAGTGGTATTTGGTGCTTTTGTCGGCGCTGGCAGAAATGGCGATTGGCATTATCGTGTTCGTTTTGGCATATCTTGATATGGATGTCCATGTCTGGATGGGTGCCTCGATGGCGGTGGTTGGAATTACGAACTTCTGGACGACCATGTATACCGTCCGTATCCGGGAAAATCATCAAAATTTTACGGATAAGTGAGGAAAACACTACATGAGAAACATTCAGATCATCACCGATTCCTGCTCGGATCTGAGCGGAGCGCTCCTGGAACAGTACGGCATCGACTACGCACGTATGAACACCGTGTATCACGAAAAGGAGACTCCTGCATCGCTGACGTGGGAATATTATTCTCCGAAGGAGCTTTACGACATCATGCGCGGTGGCGAAAGAGTGACGACGACCCAGGTCCCCACCGAGGAGTTCAACCGTATTTTTACCGAGTATCTTGGAAAAAACTGTGATATCATCTATATCGGTTGCTCCTCCAAGCAATCGGGCTCGGTGAATACCGCATCCGTCGTCTCCAAAAAATTGTTGGAGCAATACCCGGATGCCAAAATTGCTTGCATCGACTCTCTGAACGCCAGCATCGGCGAGGGAATGCTTGCCATTCGCGCCGCACAAATGGTGCAGGAGGGCATGAGCTTTGATGCGGTTGCCGAGGCTGTTACGGCTCTGCGCAATCAGGTCAACCAATATGTCACGGTTCACTCGCTGGAGTTTTTGCGCAAGGCGGGACGCGTCACGGCAAGCTCTGCGTTTTTCGGAAATCTGATGGGCGTCAAGCCGATCCTGATTTCGGACGCCAACGGCGTGCAAACGCCGATCAAAAAGGTGAAGGGAAGAATGACTTCTCTTAAAGAGCTGGTTGCTCTTTTGAAGGAATCCATCATCGATTCCGAACAGCAAACGGTTTATCTGGCACACGCGGATTGCCCGCAGGAGGAGCTTGACACCGTATGCTCGATGATCAAGGAGCAGATCCCCTGCAGCGAGATCGTCACCGTTACCATCGGCCCCATCATCGGCGCCAGCATCGGACCGGATGCCATCGGTATCTGGGCGTTCGGTAAAGAGGTCGTTTACGCCGTCGGAGAAGCAAAATAATGGCACATTCAACACTTGACGGAATTTTATACGACGGAATGCTGCGTGCCGGTGCCGCCAATTTGCATCGGCATCGCCAACAGGTCAATGATCTCAACGTGTTTCCGATCCCCGATGGGGATACGGGCGACAACATGATGCTGACCGTAGAGGGCGGTGTCCACGCGTCACACGATCCCGCCGCACCGCTATCGGAGGTTTCCGAGCGGAGCGCCAACGGGATGCTACTCGGAGCACGCGGAAATTCGGGCGTCATTCTCTCACAGTTTTTTGCCGGACTTGCCGAGGGGTTCCGCAGCTGTGACGCGGCAGATGTTCCCGCGCTGGAAAAGGCTTTCGCCTGCGGTGTGGGATGCGCATACGAATCTGTCATGAATCCAACGGTAGGCACAATCCTAACCGTGGTTAAGGATGCGGCGGGCTATGCCGCACACGCGGATTGCAGTACCGTAGAGGAGTACTTCGAGGCTTTCATTGCGGAGGCAAAGCGGTCCTTAGATCGCACCCCCGACCTTTTGCCCGTGCTGAAGGAGGCAGGCGTTGTCGATTCGGGTGGCGCGGGACTGATCCATATTGTAGAGGGAAT
>JAFTLZ010000075.1 GCA_017452665.1 Clostridia bacterium | reverse complement strand
TGCAGAGCTGCGCCGGCGCGCAGAGCCAGGGAGGTGTAACCGCTTTGTGAGGTTGGGTAAACGCTATCGGCGTAGATGCCTGCGGGTCCTCCCGTTGCAAGGACGGCGTGCGCACAGTGGAAGCAGACGAGCTCACCTGTATGTTTTTTCAGAGCAAGGACGCCGCAAACACCGGTTTGGTCGGTGAGGATTTCGATTGCCATCAGCCCGTCGTAAACGGGAAGTTCGAGGCGTTCTGCTTCTTTTTGCAGGGCCTCGGTCATAAACTTGGAGGTGAGCGGACCTGCGGAGGTTGCGCGGGCGTAGGGGTCGTGGTCGGTTTTGTAGCCGACGTACTCGCCGTAGCGGTTTACGGGAAATGGTACGCCAAGCTCGCATAGGTGCAAAAAGCTTCGCGCAGAGAGTGCCGCCTCGCAGAGCGCGTTGTCACCGTCCACTGAGCCGTAGGAGAACAGATCCTCTGCCATTTGCCGCACGCTGTCAGGAGAAGAGCCTCCAAGACCGAGCTTATAGTAGGTTTGCTTGTCGCTTCCCGTATTGCGGGAGGTGCCGCAAAGGATACCCTCGGTGATCAGCGCTACGCTTTTGCGTCCATCGGAACGGATGCGGTTTGCGGCGTTGTATCCGGCGGCGCCGGAGCCGATGACCAATGCATCGACCGAAATGATTGGGATGTCGTTGTTCATATCAGAGCCTCTGCAAGTGGAAGCCGCCGTCTACGTCGACCGACTGTCCCGTCATGTATGGGATGGAGCCATTGCAAAGCGCAAATGCCGCGGCGGCAATGTCCTCGGGCTGACCCCAACGTGCCATGGGCAAAAGACCTTCGTCGATCAGCTTGTCGTATTTTTCGGTGACGGTGGAAGTCATTGCGGTGGCGATGATGCCGGGGCGCGTTTCGTTGACGGGGATTCCGTATTCGGCAAGGCGCACGGCAAACAGCTTGGTGATCATCGAAACGCCTGCCTTGGAGATGCAGTACTCACCGCGGTTGACTGATGCCGCATAAGCCGAGAGGGAGGAGGTGTTGCAGATGTAGCCGCGAATCCCGTTGATCGGCTGATTTTGCTTCATATGATTTGCCACCGATTGCGTTAGGAAAAAGGTGCCCTTGGTGTTGATATCCATAACGTAGTCGTAGCTTTCCTCACTCATTTCCAATAGATCGGCGCGCACCTTGGGAGCAACACCTGCGACGTTGACCAGGACGTCGATTTGTCCGCCGATCTCCAACGCGGTGCTGACCAGCTTTTCGCGGTCCTGCGTGTTGGAAACGTCGCCCGAAACGTAGACAAAATTGGGGTGTGCAAGAATTTCGGCGGCTTTTTCAGGGGAGGTACGGCTCATGCCGAATACGCGGTAGCCCTCCTTTAAAAACAGCTCTGCCGTTGCTTTTCCGATGCCGCCGAGGCATCCGGTCACGATTGCATTTTTCATGGTTGATTCCTCACTTTTTGAGAATGATTTCGCGGTAGAGCTTGGTGTAAAGCTCGTCACGGATGACGCATCCGGGGGTGGAGCCTGCACGCATCAGCTCGGTACACTTGGAGCAGGCGATACAGCAATGCTCCTTTTTCATGCTTTTGCAGGTCAGAATATCCTTGGCGAAATTCGGATAGGCGAAAACTGTTCTTCCAAAGCCTGCGAGGTCAAAGTCGCCGCGCTCGATCATTGCCGCCGCCACGCCGGGCGCCGCAACGCCGAGATAAGAGAGCGCCGAGCAAAGGATCTGCATTTGCGGAACGGCTTTTTTCAGCATTGCCGTACCGTTTAACATCCTTGCCACACCGACAAGCGGATGCTCGGTCGGTTCATACGGCCCTGCCGCAAACGGGCGGTTGACGTGCGGATTGAAATAGGGATTGCCCATGGTGATGTTGATCATCTTCATCCCCATGTCGGACAAAATTTTCAGGAGCGCGATGGGCTCGGTTGGATCAAACTCCAAAGATCCGTCGTTTTTGACACCGAAGCCGTAAGGGTAGGGGAACCCATCGTATGCGTTCAGACGCGAGGTGACAAGGAAGTCCTTTCCGCAGACCTCCATAGCACCTGCAACACTTTCCCGCAGGAGTCTGGTGCGGTTTTCAAAACTTCCGCCGTATCTTCCTTTCCTTTCGTAGGCGGAGAGCAGCTCGCAGTTGAGATAGCGGTGGCATGCCTTGATATCCACGCCGTCAAAGCCGGCTTTTTCGGCAAGCTCTGCACCGCTGACCAATGCGTCCCTGACGTGATCCAGATAGTCGTCCGAAACGATGCGGTCGGGGGAGAGGGGATGATCCTTTTCGAATATGGGATTGTTATAGGCAATCAGCGGTGCGGGCGTGCCATCGGGCTTGCTGTATCTGCCCGAATGAGTTGCCTGCATGATGATGGTCGGCTCGCTGTTGCCAGCTCGCACAGCGGTCTCCTTGATGCGTTCGACCTCGGCACGGAAATCGTCTAAATTGTTTTGATTGATGTAAAGCTGACGCGGATTGGCTCTTGCCTCCGGCAAAACGGCGGTTGCTTCAAACCAGATCAATCCCGCGCCGCCCGTGGCAAAGCGGTCATAGCGGCGGACGGTCAGCTCGTCGGGGGATCCGTTGCGCGTACCGTCGCATCCCTCCATGGCTTGGCAGGCAAGGCGGTTGGGAATGGTTTTGTTGCCGACCTGCAATGGAGAGGCGAGGATCTCGGTCTGCTCGGTATACGGCAGGTGGATGCCCAGCGCGTCGTTTTCACGTTCAAAATTCTGTTGATTCAAATATACGTTTCCCATAAGTGCTCCGTTTCTTTTTTTCTTGTTAACTCTATTATAAACCGAATTTCGTTGAAATCATATAAAAATCATGCTTTCTTTTATGTAAATCCTGCTTTTTGACTTGATTTTTGCCGCAAAACGGTGTATAATAGTGCCAAGAAAGTGCGGAAGGGGGAAGTCAGAATGCATTCCGGAATTTTATCGGTAAGCTACTCCGAGTCTCCGATCGGAAAATCAAACCACTATCACGAGGGGCATCAGATGCTGTATATCGTGGAGGGAGAGGTGACCGTGCGGGTAGATCAGGCTTGTGAAACGGTAGGGAACGGAACGCTGTTGCTGTTCAGCCGATTCAAGGAGCATTCCCTTACGGTGAACAGCAAGGTATATAAGCGGTATTCCTTGCGGGTCTCCCCCGAATTTGGAAATATGCGGGACAACGAGCTGTTGTTTGCGGCACTGGTCAACCGTGCTCCCGGCTTTTGTGACGTGATTCGGGATAAAGAGAATGAGGACAACACCGAGCTGCTGTTTCGGCGGATTACGGAAGAATATGCCGGAAACGCTCCTTTTCGGGAGGAGATGCTGGACGCGCTTTTGCGGGAGCTGTTGGTGAGCGTTTGCCGCCGTATGCCAAAGCAGCTTTTGCCCGAGCAAAGTGAGCGCGCACGCGTGATTTATCGGATTCAGCAACGCTTTGAAACCGATTATCGCGAAAATTTTTCGTTGAAAAATCTTGCGGAAGAGTATCACATGAGCACGTCTTATCTGTCCCATTTGTTTAAGGAAATTACGGGCAGCTCGGTGATGGAATATCTGCTTGCCTGCCGGATGCTGGCGGCAAAAAAATATCTTGCCACGACCGAGCTTTCGGTTGGGGAGATTGTATCTGCCTGCGGATTTAGCGATGACAGCAATTTCAGCCGCAGCTTTCGGGATCAGAATGGGATCACTCCCACCGAATTTCGAAAAAGATATCGTTAAAAATTGCAGATAGCCCTTTACAACCGTCCCGTTTTGTGATACAATAAAAAGGTAGTTTTTAAAATACCCCGGAAAGGAGGAAACGGTGCGTGGAGCCGAATGAATATTATTATAAAAAAGTGATTGGCGCGATTGGCGGTGCGATGCTCATTTTTTGGGGACTGATAAACGTCTTTGGCATAGCAATTACATTGGTTGTGTACGTACCGGCGCTCCTTGGTGTGGGGGACGTGGCTTCCAACGTGATTTATCAGCTGGTGTACGCCGCGGGGTATTTGACTTGCTTTATGCTTCCCGTTGCATTTTTGCGGCTGTTTTTGCGCCGCGCACACTGTCCGATTCAACCGATGGCGGTTGCACCGCGGGTATCTCCGTGGCTTCCGTTTATGATTTTTGCAGGTCTTGCGATTTGCTTTTCTGCGGCGCAGATCAATGCGGCAATGGTGAGTATTTTTGATTACTCCGAGTTCTCCTCCGAGTATCTTTGGGGGGAGAGCGCGACGATGGCGCCTTATGAGCTGGTATTGAGCTTTATCGTTATGTGTGTGGTGCCCGGATTTTGCGAGGAATTTTTGTTCCGCGGTGCCATTATGAGCACCTGTATGCCGTTCGGTAAGAGCAATGCGATTCTGATCAGTGCGTTTTTGTTTGCCATGATGCACCAGAACGCCGAGCAGGTTTTATATACCTTTGTTGCGGGGATCGTTTTGGGTTTGGTATACGAGCGCACGGGCAGTATCTGGAACTGCACGGTTTTGCATTTGCTGAACAACTTTGTTTCGGTTGCGGAGTCGGCTGTTTTTTATAAGCTCGGTGACAGCTTTGAGGGAAACCTGATCATTCTGTTGATTGAAGGCAGTATCTATCTTTTGGGGGCAATCTCCATTGGAATTTTAGTGATGCGCTTCGGTCGTGAGAAGAAGCCGCTGTCCTCCGGCTTTTTTGGCAAGGAGGTTGCCGCTTCCGATTTCTATGCTACCTCCCCGATTGCGGGAAAACGTGCGTCCCGGCTCTTTTTACAGCCGACGATGGTGATTTTTTTGGCTTTGTGTTTGTTGCAGATCGTGATGCTGATCGGTCTGGCATTGATGCTTTCATGAGTATGAACCGATTGACAGATGAAAAATGGATGCGCTTGGCGCTGGAGGAGGCGGAGCGCGCGGCGGCAGAGGGGGAGATTCCCGTTGGTGCCGTAGTCGTAAAGGGAGACGAGGTTCTGGTGACGGCGCACAACCTTTGCGAAGCTTTGCAGGATGCTACGGCGCACGCCGAGCGCTTGGCGATCTCCTCCGCCTGTCAAACACTTGGGCGTTGGCGGCTTTCCGATTGTACGCTGTACGTCACGCTTGAGCCCTGCTCGATGTGTGCGGGTGCGGCGGTAAATGCACGTGTGGGGCGTATCGTTTTTGCGGCAAAGGATCCCCGCGCGGGGGCTTGCGGCAGCTTGCTGAATTTGCCTGCATATCCGCTGGAGTGTTCTCCCATGTGTTGCGGCGGTGTGCTGGAGGGGGAAGCGTTGGATTTGCTGAGCCGCTTTTTTCAGGCAAGAAGAAAACGGCGGGAGCGTTGAGCCGGAAGGTTAAATTTATTTTTTGTTTTTTACAATTTTGTGATCCCAAAGAAAGGTTTAGGTTTACCCAATATGTCAAAGGTGATTATCCCGGATGGATATCGGTCGTTTTTGAATTTTCGTCAGACCGAGTGTGCCATCAAGAAGGTGAAGGATTTTTTTGAGCGCGATCTTTCGGTGCAGTTGAATCTGCTTCGCGTGTCGGCTCCGCTGTTCGTCTCTCCGGAGAGCGGCTTGAACGACAATTTGAATGGTGTGGAGCGCACGGTATCGTTTGATCTGCATTGCGGGCAGGAGCTGGAGATCGTGCAATCGCTTGCAAAATGGAAGCGGTATGCTTTGCGGATGTATGATTTTCAACCCGGCGAGGGGCTTTATACGGACATGAATGCGATCCGCCGTGATGAAGAGACCGACAATTTACATTCGATTTATGTGGATCAGTGGGACTGGGAAAAGATCATTACCAAGGAACAGCGCAACGAAAAGACCTTGCGTGAGGCTGTGGAGGCGATTTACCGCGCCCTGCATCACACGGAAAATTACATTGTCAACGAGTATGCGTTTATCGGAAAGCTTTTGCCCGAGGAGATTACCTTTATCACCTCGCAGGAGCTGGAGGATCGCTATCCAGATTTGACGCCGAAGGAGCGCGAATATGCGGCGGCAAAGGAATACGGCGCGATCTTTTTGATGCAGATTGGCGGAAAGCTGAAGAGCGGCAGTATTCACGACGGACGCGCGCCGGACTACGACGATTGGACACTGAACGGGGATATCATCGTTTATTACCCGATTCTGGACATTGCACTGGAGCTTTCGTCTATGGGAATTCGTGTGGACGAGGAGGCTTTGCGCCATCAGCTTGCAGAGCGCGGATGCTCCGAGCGGGAAAAATTGGCATTCCATAAAGCGCTTCTGGATGGAGAATTGCCTTATACCATTGGCGGCGGTATCGGTCAGTCGCGCCTTTGTATGTTCTTTTTGCGGAAGGCGCATATTGGTGAGGTGCAATCCTCCTTCTGGACAGAGGAAGAGATTTGCACTTGCCGCTCGGCGGGCGTTTATTTGCTTTGATTTTTGGATGGTGGGGAGCGTTTGCGCGAAGCTGTGCGGCGCTCCCTTCAAACGAATGGATGGAGAAAAGGGAGAGATTGATTCATGAAAAAAGCGTTTCGACGCGGGTTTGCATATGTGTTGACGTGCGTGATGCTGTTGGGGACGTTGGTCGGTTGTGGTGCCTCCTCCGATGGAGAAATGCCAACCTTTCGTGATCTGACGTGGGCAGTGGGAACGCCGTTGCCTGCGGCAGAGGATTTTGTGAAAACGCTTCCCGACGGCTATACGGTGCGCTTTGCAGAGGAGTATCTGTTTTCGTCGCTCGGTGATTATACTTTGCAGTTGATTGTGACCGATGCAAGAGGAAAAGAAACCATGCAGGAGGTTCGGTTTACGCTGGTTCTGGATTCACAGCCTCCGGTGATTGCGGGTTTGCAGGATATTGTCGCCTACATCAACGGCGACGGGGTTTCGTACCGTTCCGGGGTGAGCGTCAGCGACAACTGCGACGGTGAGGTGAGCTTGTCGATCGATTCCTCCGCGGTGGATCTGACGCGGGTGGGAATTTATCCCGCGATTTATACGGCGACCGATGCCGCGGGAAACTCGACAGTCCTGCGCATTACGGTGGCGGTTTACGAGGCGGAAATTACCGAGGAGATGCTGAACGGGCTGTTGGATCCCGTGATCGATCGCATCATCACCGACGGGATGAGCCTGACGCAGCAGCTGCGGGCGATCTATGACTACGTATACGATTCGGTTTCGTACGGGGCGTCCTCTGACAAGAGCAGTTGGGTGCGTGCGGCGTACGAGGGACTTCGAACCGGTCAGGGGGACTGTTACACGTATTTTACAATCTCAAAAGCGTTTTTTGAACGGTTGGGGATTGAAAACATGGATATTCAGCGTGCGGCCGACGCGGTTGCAAAGGTGGATGAGCGGCATTTTTGGAGTCTTGTGAATATCGGGGGAGCGGGCGCTCCTGCCTGGTATCATTTTGACGCTTGCCATTTGAATGACGTGCGAAAGCCGTGGGGCTTTTTGATGACTGATGCCCAGCTGGCAGAGTATACCGCGCAACGCGTCAGCACAAACGGCGTAACGGGATATTTTTATGCGTACGATACCGATGCGTATCCCGCAAGTGCGACGCAGATTGTGACCAAAATCAATTAAGGAGACAGAGGATGCAGACCAATATTTTGGAATACCTGGAGCATACGGTGCCGCGTTGCCCGGATAAGGTGGCGTATTCGGACGGGACGTACGATATGTGCTTTTCGGAGCTGTTTCGCGCTTGCCGCAACGTTGGAAGCGAATTGCTGCGCTTGGGATATAGCGGGGAGGCGGTTGCCATTTTGATGAATAAGCACCCGCGTGAGATTGCGGCGTTTTTCGGCTGTGTGTATGCGGGATGCTTTTATGTGCCGATCGATCCCGAAATGCCTCCTTTGCGTATGGAAAAAATCTTACAAAGCGTGGGCGCGCGCGTGATGATTACGGATGAAAAAGGCGCGCGCACGGCGCAAAAGCTGGCGTTTGACGGAGCAGTCCTTTCTTATGAAGCGCTGGCGGCTTGCAATGAGGATCCCGTAGCGCTTGCCCGTGTACGCGCAAAGCAGATCGACACCGATCCGATTTATATTGTGTTTACGTCCGGTTCCACCGGAGTTCCGAAGGGCGTGGTGGCTTGCCATCGCTCGGTGATCGACTATGTGGAAACGCTTTGCGATACGCTTGGCTTTTCGGAGGACAGTATCTTTGCCAATCAAACACCGCTGTTTTTTGATGCGCCGCTGAAGGAGCTGATGCCGGTGATCAAATTCGGCGCGACGGCTTATCTGGTGCCGAAAATGTATTTTGCCTTTCCGATGAAGCTTTGCGATTTTCTCAATGAGCACAAGATCAACACAGTTTGCTGGGTGGTCTCTGCGCTGACGATGATCTCGTCGATGGGCGTTCTGGAAAAAAATCCGCCCAAATATTTGCGCACGGTTGCATTTGGCAGTGAGGTGTTTCCCCTGCGGCAATACCGATTGTGGCGAGGAGCGTTACCGGAGGCGAAATTTTTTAATTTGTACGGCCCGACCGAGGCGACCGGAATGTCCTGCTATTGGAGGGCGGAGAGAGAACTGGAGGAAGGGGAAGCGATCCCCGTTGGGCGCCCGTTCCGCAATACTGATCTTTTTTTGGTCGGAGAGGACGGAAAACGGGTTGCAGATGGCGAGACGGGGGAAATTTATTTGCGCGGAACCTGCGTGACGCACGGATACTATAACAATCCCGAAAAGACAGCCGAGGCGTTTGTGCAAAATCCGTTGCAATCCGCATACCCCGAAACCGTGTACCGCACGGGGGATCTCGGATATTTCAATTCGTACGGGGAACTGGTATTTGTCGGTCGGCGCGACGCGCAGATCAAGCATATGGGGCATCGGATCGAGCTGGGTGAGATCGAGGCTGCCGCGGCACAGTGTGAGCAGGTATCGCGGGCGTGCTGTGTTTACGATCGTACGGCTTTACGGATTCTGCTTTATTATACTGGAGAGATCGAGACGGAGGAGCTGAAGCTGTTTTTGCGCTCCTATCTGCCGCGCCACATGATGCCTGCCGTTTGTGAGCGCTTGGAGGCAATGCCCCTGACGCCGAACGGAAAACTGGATCGCCGTGCACTGGCGGAGCGCTCAAACGCTTGATTTTTGCATATTTTTGGATATCGGCTTCAAATTTGCATTGACAAGACCGTAAGTTTGTGATATAATATAATGTATTCCATAAATTGCAAGCATTGGTTTGCATCAAGAGGTAAAAAATGAAAAGAGAACTGATTAAAAGTGTTTATGCGGATCAGGCAGCCTTTGGCGGCAAGGAAATTACCGTTTGCGGCTGGGCAAGAAGCATCCGCGATAGCAAAGCATTTGGCTTTATCGATTTGTATGACGGAAGCTGCTTTAAGACCATGCAGGTCGTATTTGAGCGTGATAAGATTGAAAACTATGATGAAATTGCCAAGCTGAACGTTGGTTCGGCGGTGATCGTACGCGGAAAAGTGGAACTGACCCCCGAAATGAAGCAACCGTTTGAGCTGAAGGCGATTGAAATTACGGTAGAGGGGGCCTCCACGCCCGATTATCCGTTGCAGAAAAAGCGCCACACGGTGGAATATCTGCGCGAGCAGGCATATCTGCGCCCGCGTACCAATTTGTTCTCGGCGGTATTCCGTGTCAGAAGTGAGGTTGCATATGCGATTCATTCCTTCTTCCACAACCGCGGATTTGTCTACGTGCATACACCGCTGATCACCGGCTCAGATTGTGAGGGTGCTGGAGAGATGTTCCGCGTGACTACGATCGATCCCGAAAATCCACCTCGCCGCGAGGATGGTAGCATTGATTGGTCGCAGGACTTTTTTGGAAAGAGCACGAACTTGACGGTGTCCGGTCAGCTTGAGGGTGAGACCTATGCCATGGCATTTGGAAATATTTATACCTTTGGTCCGACATTCCGCGCCGAAAATTCCAATACTGCGCGCCATGCGGCGGAGTTCTGGATGATCGAGCCGGAAATTGCGTTTGCCGATTTGAACGACAATATGCAGCTGGCTTGGGATATGATCCAATTTATCATTCGCCACGTGCTGAAAAACTGTGCGCAGGAGCTGGAGTTCTTTAACAGCTTTGTTGACAAAACACTCCTGGAGCGTTTGAATATGCTTGCCAACAGCGACTACGAGAAGGTTACCTACACCGACGCGGTGGAGCTGTTGAAAAAGAGCGGTGCTGACTTTAAGTATCCCGTGGATTGGGGTTGCGATTTGCAGACCGAGCACGAGAGATATCTTACCGAGCAGATTTTTGGCAAGCCTGTGTTTGTCATTGATTATCCGAAGGAGATCAAGTCCTTTTATATGCGCATGAACGACGATGGAAAAACCGTTGCCGCGATGGATTTGTTGGTGCCCGGTGTTGGTGAGATCATTGGCGGTAGCCAGAGAGAGGAACGTCTTGATGTTTTGCTTGCCCGCATGGAGGAGTGCCACCTGAAGGAAGAGGACTACTGGTGGTACGTCAATCTGCGCAAGTACGGCGGTACCAAGCACGCAGGCTACGGTCTTGGATTTGAGCGTATTATCATGTATCTGACGGGTGTTTCGAACATTCGTGACGTGATTCCGTATCCCCGTACCGTGGGCAACGCGGAGTATTGATAGAGATAGAAAAAGAGTGTCGTACAAGTGTTTGCACGGCACTCTTTTTTCGTTCATTGCTTTTCGGGATTCCAGAAATAAATACCAAAACCCCAGCCTGTTTTTTTGCCTGCCTTGATGCGATCGGTATAGGCGCGGTGCAGGGAGGTGGCGTATCCCAGCGTTTCGGGATTGCCGTTGTATTGGCGGTCATACACACGCCAAAGCTCGCTATAATCCGCGTATTCGCCGGATTCCAAAATCTCAAAGCGATCCATATAGCGGCGGATGTTGGTGGTTTCCTTCAGCATGGTTTGATGCTCCGGGAAAAGCAACCACGAGTGACACACGAATGCAACGGGGGCGCCGTTCAGCTGTGGGGCGAAGAATTGTGCCGCTTTTGCAAAGGCTTCGGAACAGCTTTGCGCGTCCATTGGCGTTCCCGTGCGCGGAATGTGCACGTTG
>JAFTLZ010000074.1 GCA_017452665.1 Clostridia bacterium | reverse complement strand
CTGTGAATGCGCGGGCGTATTCGTCCCGTATGGCGCGCAGGGCAGGCTCGATGATCCGGTAGTGGCGGATGACGTCCTTGTGCGGCACGGGGCTTTCTTCGTCCCGTACGCCCTCTCGCAGCAGGTGCGCAAAAATCTGCATCAGCAGACCGCGCACAGTCAGGCGGTAATAGGACCGGCGCAGAGTGCTCTCAAGCACCAGAATTTGCAGGAGCGTACCAAGCTTTGGATCGGACGGAAAGTGCGTTTGGAAGGAGATTTGCCCGCCCAGCAATAGGTGGCGCAGGTCGGGAACATCTGCTCCTGCGTCGGCAAAAATATCCAGACCAATCATAAACAAATGGTACTTGCCGGGCGTTTCCCCGCCGCCGTCCAGCGTGGTGTGGAACTCGTATGGGTTGATCACTACCACGTCGCCTGCCTTGACCTCCACCGTTTGCGTGCCAATGAGCAACGTGGCACTGCCCTCATAAAAATATTTGATTTCCAGCTCCTCGTGTAAAGCCTTTTGCGCCTCCTCTAAAGCAATCACGCTGGAAACGCGATTGGGATACGCCTCAAAAAGAAAAGACGGATCAGAAAAGAAAATGGATTCTTCATTTTTCAAACAATCACCTCCTCGTGCTTTCATCATATCACAAAAAGCAGTATCTGTCAAGCAAAATGCAGGTTTTGGAACGTGTTTTTTCGTAGAAAAACTTAAAAAAAGTTTTTCCACAATAAAGTGGATGGAGCGGAATGTTTCCGCCCCGCCCATTGTTTGGGTGCTGTAAGATTTTGCGTGCGGGAACCAATGCTTTGTCTGCGCGCTCGGTAAGGAGTTTGACGTCCGCATAAATGAAAGAGGCAGGAGCTTTCCCGCCTCGTCTATCTTATAAATTGTTGTGAAAAGTTTTGAAGGGGCTTCGTCCCGTCAGTTTGCCACGCCGTACCAGCGACCGCCCTGACTCTTGTCGTTGTCGTCTACCAGCAGTTCCTCGTAGTGGGACGCGACCTTGCGGAACGCGGCAACGTAGCGGTCGATCCACTCCTTGTCAAAGTGCTTGAACCACGGCACCTGGAAGCACAGGATTTGCTCGGAGGGGCGGCATTTTTCGTCGTCAAGACGAACGTCGCGATCGTTGAACGCAATGCGCGTAGGCTTGCCCGCGTTGAACAAGTCAAAGTCCTTGAAAAAGGCGTGCGTGTGCAGACAGTAGTTTCCGCCCTCCCAACAGCAGTCAACCCCCTCGGCGCGCACCGCCGCACAGAAGCGCTTGACCGAAAGCCCACCAAGCTCCTCCGGGTGGTAGATTCCGTGCGGACAGTACCAGCCTGCCATATTCGAGCCGGTGGATTCGTCCACGCGGATGGCGTGCAGACCGGGGATTTGCTCCATCTGATCCCAAAAGTAGTTCATCGCACGGCGAATTTCGGCACAACGCTCGTCGTAATATTTGAGCTGTACACGCGCCAGGGCGGTGCAGACCTGGTTGGCTCTGCCCTTGATGCCGCCAAGCGCAAGATTCCAATAACGTGCCAGTTCGGGGCTTTCCTTAATATAGTTGGGGTTATTGCGCTCATAGTGCGCAAATGCGATCGCACGCTCGTAATACTTGATGTCGTCAGTGACCATCATCCCCAGCTCACCCGCTGCAAAGGACTTCATGCTCATCAGCGACATCGCGGCAATATCACCGAACGTACCGAGCTTTTTGCCCTTGTACATACCGCCCTGCGCGTGAGAAACGTCCTCAATGACCTTCAGGTTATGCTTCTTTGCGATCGCCATGATGCGATCCATATCACAGGGATATCCGAAATAATGCACCACCATAATGGCTTTGGTGCGCGGCGTGATGCAACGCTCGATGTCATTGGGATCGATGGAAAGCTGTTCGTTGATGTTACAGAACACGACCGAAATCCCAAGGTTTGCGGCAACCGATGCCGTACCCCAATAGGTTTTGGTGGGGCAGATGATCTCGTCTCCCATACCGAGTCCCAATGCGAACATAGAGGTCAAGAGTGATGCGGTACCGTTACAGAACGCCAGCGCGTACTTTCTTCCCTGCCACGCGGCAAACTCTTCCTGAAATTTTATAGTAACGTCGGTAAGTGAAAAGCTATTGTTGCGGATGACGTCCAGCGCGGCGGCTTCGTCCTCCTCGGTGATGATAGGCCAACCAAACAAGTGCTTTTGGGTATCCTGATCCAATTTGATGGCGGGAGCTCCGCCGTAATATGCAAGCTCTGACATGATGTTGTCTCCTTTTTCTTTTGATTTAAGATTGGGGTTGCTTGGAGGATTGATAGATCTCTTCGATCAGGCGCACCGCGGCAAAGCCGTCCTGTGCGGTGATCAGCAAATCCTCCTCGCCTCGAATTGCGGCAACAAAATTGCGCAGCTGCAGCAAATGCCCTTCAAAGCCCAGTTGTGTGGGATCAGAAGCAGTTCCCGCATCGACCGCAACGGTTTGATCGATCAGCATTTCGTCGCCGATGCGCAGGCGCTCCAGGTGGGCGTCAACCAGAACGGCATAGCCCTTTTCGCCCAGAATTTCGATGCGGCGGGAAAAGCCGGGAGCGGTTGCGGTGGAAGCCTCAATAACGCCCAGTGCGCCGCAATCAAACTCCACCAGCGCGGCGGCGGTGTCCTCGACCTCGATGCTGTGAACCAAGGTCTTGACTCTCCCGCGCAACAGCTTGGCGTCTCCGACCAGGAAGCGGATCAGATCCACGCCGTGGATGCCTTGATTCATCAGCGCTCCGCCGCCGTCCATGCGAAAGGTTCCGCGCCAGGTGCTATTAGAATAATAAGAAGGATCCCGCCAGTATTTCATGGAAAGGTCGCACAGCACCAGCTGACCGAAGGCACCCGAACGGATCAGCTCACGCACTCTCATCACATCCTTGTGAAAGCGATGTTGAGAAATGACAGTGATCAAATGATGGCTGTACTCTGCCTCGCGGCATACCCGCGCTGCATCGGCAACGGTGAGAGCCATTGGCTTTTCCAACACGACGTGTTTATTTTCACGCAGTGCCTGCACGGCTTGGTCAGCGTGCAGACCGCTGGGGGTACAGATGCAGACCGCGTCGATTGATTCGTCCGCCAGCATGGATGAATAGGAGGAATAGGTACGGATGCCGTTTTTTTCGGCAAACGCTGCACAATGCTCCTTGGATGCGTCGTAAGCGCCTACCAATTCCGCGCCCTCGATGGTAGCAATGGAATCGGCGTGCACCTGCGAGATTACTCCGCATCCGACAAGTCCAAAACGTACGGTTTTCATGCTTACTCCTTACAGATTCAAAAGCTTGACGGCGTTTTCACGCACGATTTTGCGATAGTTGGTTTCGCTGATGGCACCTGACGCGCGCATTTGATCCAGGAAATCGTTAAACTGATATGGATGATTGTTGATCGCGGCGCAAATATCACAGCCATACAGCAGGCGGTCGGCAAATTCCTCAACAAAGCGTGCGGCGTAATCGGGATCACGCATCAAGGCATTTGCGGCGCTCCCTGCAGAAAGGTCACAGTAAAGATTGCCGTATTCGCGCAACAGCTGCGGAAGTCTGCCCTCCTTGATTTTTCCCGTCGGGTAAGAATTGCGGATCTCATCCCAACATTCCCCGATCTCCGCCCAGAAGGGCTGGGAATGACCGAGAATGATCAGATCGGGGTGCTTTTTCAGCATCTTTTCCAAGCGCGGCAGACCCAAATCATCCACGATGCCGTAGTAGCCGTGCGGCTCCGGCGCGATGTGAATGGTGACGGGGAGCTTGCATTTTTCGCAATGCGTAAACAGATTATCCATTTTGGGGTCATCTGCGTACAGATTGGAGGTCAGCTCTCCCACGCCCTTTGCGCCCAGCTTCTTGTAATGCTCCAAAAGGAAGGAAAGATCGGTTTGTGCGTGGTTATCAATGGCACGCGGATCGACGTTGCAAAACCATAGGAAACGGTCCGGATGCTGATCAACGATCCATTTGCAGTTTTCGGTTGTCATCGGCAGACATTGTGCCTCCGGGGAAACAATGGGAAGCAGGACGCCCTTTTCAATATTGAGGCGGTCGTAAAAGACGAAAATCTCCTCGGCGGTGGGCATACGGTAGCCGGTGCGGATGTGTGGAGATGCGTATTGCGGAAACGCCGTGGCGTGTGCGTGAATATCAATTTTTTTGATGGATTCCATAAAATTCTCCTTTCTTTCTGCAAAAAAGCTCACGGAATGGACTCTGTGTTTATTGTATCACAAACCGCTCCCCTTTTCAATACCTTGCGTTGTCCGTTTTTCGCACAATATTGCTATTTTTGATGATTATTAAGCAAATACAAAGTTTATTTTGTCTCGTTTGAGTGCAAAAAAGCAGGAGAACCCTTGAAAGGCTCTCCTGCGCAACGTTTTTTGTTTTTTCTTGTCAGTTGACCATCTGCACCTTTAGCAGGTTGGTGGTGCCCTCCTGGTTGAGGGGGACGCCTGCGGTGATCACTGCTTTGTCTCCTGTAGAGACGATGTCGATCTGCTTGGCGCAATCAATGGCATGGACGAAAAGATCGTCGGTGTTGTTTTGATTCAGCGCCAGCACGGGAACCACACCCCAGGAAAGGCTGAGCTGATGGAAGGTCTTGAGCACCGGCGTTGCAGCAACGATCATTTGCGACGGACGGAACTTGGACACACGACGCGCCGTGAGACCGGATTTGGTCACCGCGATGATCACCTTAGCATGAACGTCCCGCGCGGTGGTAGCGGCGGCATCGCAGATTGCGTTGGTGACGTCGGTCATATCAGACTCGTACTTGATTCCCTGATAGATCTCCATCTCAAAGGCGTCCTTTTCCGCTTGCTCGGCAATTTGCGCCATGACGCGTACGACGAGCGCGGGATGGTCTCCTGCGGCGGTCTCGCCCGAAAGCATGACTGCAGAGGTACCGTCAAATACGGCGTTTGCCACGTCGGTGATCTCGGCACGTGTGGGAGTGTTGGAGTGGATCATGGACTCCAGCATCTGGGTTGCGGTGATGACCATTTTACCGGATTGATAACATTTGCGGATAAAGCGCTTCTGGATACCGGGCAGGCGTTCGAATTCCACCTCTACGCCCATGTCCCCGCGCGCCACCATGATACCGTCGGAATGGCGTAAAATCTCGTCAAAATTGTTGACGCCCTCGATGTTTTCGATCTTAGAAATGATCTTGATGCTATGCCCGCCGTGATAGTCCAAAAACTTACGCAGGCGGATGACGTCCTCCTTGCAACGCACGAAGGAAGCAGCAACGAAGTCTACGTCCTGCTCGATGCCGAAGATCAGGTCTGCCTCGTCATGCTCGCTGAGGTACGGCATATCAATGTGGAAGTTGGGGATATTGATGCTTTTGTGATTGGAAAGCAGACCGCCAACGTCCACGCGGCAGCGGATATCGGTCTCGGTGGTGTCCAGAACCGTCATAGCGACTCTGCCATCGTCCAAGAGTAAGCGGATGCCCGCATACAGCTGCTTGGGCAGGTCTGCAAACGAGATTGCCGCGCCGTGCTCATCTCCCATACGGTCATTGACCGTTAATACGAATTCGTCGCCTTTATGTAACGTTACCTTGCCGTTTGCAAAATCCTTCAGGCGGATCTCCGGCCCTTTGGTATCCAGCATAACGGCGGCGGGGAGCTGCATACGGTCGCGCACGCGGCGGAACAACTCCATTGCTTTTTTATGATATTCATGTGTCCCGTGCGAAAAGTTGAAGCGCGCGATATTCATGCCGTTTTTCAGCATGTCCTCCAGCACATCCTCCTTCAGGCAAGCGGGACCCAGTGTGCATACGATTTTGGTTTTTCTCATCTTGTAATCGTCCTTTCCTTGTTTTCCCGTAATAGCATAGCACAAGATTGTGTCTATTTTGTGTCCTTTTTGATTTTTTTACAAAAAATGCAAAAAATAGGCTTTACATTTTACAAATGACATGATAAAATAAAGATAATAAAGATGATACGGAAAGGATGAAGGTTATGACGAATCAAGAACGTTTTTTACAGATATACAACGAGCATATCACGCGGGAGGGTGCTGACAAGCTGTTGGATTTTTTGATCAACGGAAGTGATTTTTTCACAGCCCCCGCCAGCACACGCTATCACGGCGCGCACGAAGGGGGCTTGCTTGCACACAGCCTGAACGTTTACGACTGTTTGTGGGATATTTTGAACCGCCCGCGCATGAAGGAGCTATACGGAATTGAATACCCCGAGGAAAGCATTGCCATCGCGGGGCTGTTGCACGACATTAGCAAGGTCAATTTTTACAAGACCAGTTTTCGCAACGTCAAGGACGAGAACGGAAAATGGGTCAGCGCTCCCTACTACACCATTGAGGACACGCTCCCCTACGGACACGGAGAAAAATCGGTTTATATCGTCTCCGCATACATGAAGCTGACGCGGGACGAGGCGTTTGCCATTCGCTACCATATGGGCTTTTCCGGCACGGAAGACACCAACAACGTCGGTCGCGCGCTGGAGATGTTCCCGCTTGCCTACGCCACCTGCTGCGCCGACATGGAAGCCGCCTTTTTGATGGAAGGAAAGCTTGCGGGAGAGCAGAAATGAACCGTTTGCCAAAAGGCGTGCGCCGCTTGCTGATTCGCATCTGCTATCTTTTGCCCGCCATTGGAGGTACGGTGATGCTGATTTATGCGGCAATTCCGCATTTGTGGTTCGTATACGACGGTGCCGCACACGATACCCTGAGTCTGTTCGGTCTGGTGCAAAACACGTGGGAAGAATGTCAAGCCATTTTCTCTGCCACCGAGGGAAGCTCCCAATACGCCGTTTATTTTTCCTATACTATGAGCGCATTTACCGTGCTGTTTTGGATTGCGGTGATCTGCTTTTCGATTGCGGCGCTCCTTTTGGCGGTTTGCAGCATCCTGGCGTTTGCGCAAAAGCCGACGGCGCGCCGCTCCAACATCGCAAAGCGGGTGCTGTATTTGTACTGCCCAAATCGGATATTATTTCTTCTCTTTCAGCTTTTCCCCATCCTTTGGGCGGCATTCCCGCAGATCTTGGTGCATTTTTACTTTTACATGATGGGATACAGCATGACCGTGCATACCTTCCTCTGCCCCGATCTGGTGTTTGCGATTGTGTTTTCGGTGCTGACGGTTGCACTGTTTTTGCTGACGCTCCCCTCGCAGGCGGAGCTGAAATTGGATATGTTCCGCATTTACAAAGCAAAAAAGACAAGATCGGATGACGCAACGGCAGAAACACCGACCGACGACGAATCTGCAAAGGAGGAGCCCGAAGAATGAAAATGACAACGCTGTGCTACCTGGAGCGCGACGGGCGTTATCTGATGCTCCACCGTACAAAAAAGGCCAACGACGAAAACCGTGACAAATGGATTGGCGTGGGCGGAAAATTTGAGGACGGAGAAAGTCCGGAGGATTGTATGCGCCGCGAGGTGCGGGAGGAGACGGGGCTGAGCGTTACGGCATTCTGCTACCGCGGGATTGTGACCTTTGTTTCGGACGAATATCCTTGCGAATATATGCATCTGTTTACCTGCACCGATTGGTGCGGCACGGAGAAGGTGTGCGACGAGGGTGAGCTTGCTTGGATTGACAAGCGGCAGCTGTTTGATCTGACGCTTTGGGAGGGAGATCGGATCTTTCTGAAGCTACTGGATTCCGCGGAGCCGTTTTTCTCGCTGAAGCTGGTTTACCGTGGCGAAAAGTTGCTCTCTGCGGAGCTGAACGGGCGTCCGTTGGAGAAAAATTGAAGCAGAATGACACAAAGGGCAAGCTTGAAGTTGCTTGCCCTTCCTGTATTTTATAAAATCCGTTTTAGCAATGCACGCAGTTTTGAGCCTTTTGGAAAGAGTAAAACCCCCGTGGCATAGACGAGATCATTGTGCAGGATGCGATCCGCCGTTCGAATCTCCCCTGTCGGAATTTGGCGTTCGGCATCTGCGTCATATCGCACATTCACACCGCTGTTTTGCAACGCGGTGAGCATACGCGCAACGTAACGGTCCTTGCGGTCGTAGCGGAGCGTAACCGTTTCGTTTTGCAAATCAAACAGCGGGCGCAGGGCGGCATCGATCCCGGAAAAATTCGACGGCAAAAGGCGCACCTTGTAATAAACCGATGAATCGTGCCAAGTAGAAATGCGCAGGTGCTCCACTCCGTAAGCCGAGCGGATGAGCGGATACAGCGCTTGATATTTGTTGGCTTTTGCGTGCGAATAATGTGTGCGTGCCATCAGCTCCTGCCAACGGCGCAGATCGTACATCACGGTTTCGCGGTGGCGGTTTGCCCCTACGTCGCTTTGCATCAATGCCAAAATTGCACTCATCGACATGATCTGCGCGCGCAGACGCTCCTCATTTACCACGTTTACCGTTTGGTTGGCGTGAATCCGATAAAAATAGTATCCCGTATGCACGTTGCACAGCCGTTTTGCATCGCGGAAGGCATAAAAATTGATCAACGTATCCTCGCCGTAGCACACGTTTTGATTGCCGAGCGCACTGTTCTCCATTGCTTTTGCCGCCGCAACCAACAGCTCGCGGCGGTAAATTTTGTTCCAAGTGACAAAATAGGAATGTTCCCTTCCCCCCTGCGCGCAAAACAGGCGCAGGATATCGTCGCCCTCGGCATTGATGTCGGAGCAGAGGGTACTATCCTTTCGGCAACAGTAACGCGTTTTTTCGGTGTGAAACGCCCAATCGTTCATCACGATATCAGCGCCCGTTTCTTCGGCACGTTGCAGCATGGGTTGATGGTAATGGATCGAAACGGTATCGTCGCTGTCAACGAACGCAAGATAATCTCCCGTTGCCATGGAGATCCCGTTCAGACGTGCGCGCAAAATGCCGCCGTTTGCCGTTTTTTGCAAACGTGCGCCGAATTCCGTTGCAAGATCGGTGTAATCCTCTGCGGAACCGTCATCTACCAGGCAAATTTCATAATCGCGCAGGGTGGAGTTTGCAATGCTTTCCAGCGCCTGGCGCAAATAATCCTTTGGGGTATTGTAAACACAGATGACAATCGAAAGCTTCATGGCAATTATTCCGCGGTTTCTTCCACGGTGATCTCTACGGCGTCCTCTGCGTCCGAAATTGACGACACCTGCTCGGCAACGGGTGTTTCCTCTGTTGCGGCAACAAGCTGCTCCGGCACGGCGTTCTCTTGCGCAACCGGCGATTCCTCGGCTGTGGCATCGGACTGCGGCTTTGCGGCAGCTTCGGATTCTTCCTCCGCTTCTTTGTTATCCTCAGCGGCTCTTGCTTTGGCTTGTGCAATCTGATCCTTCAGCGCGCCGATCTCCTGCTTGATGCTATCGACGTTTGCGATTGCTGCCGCAACCTTAGCGGATTCATCGCTGTCGCTGGTGAAATGGCGGTATGCAATCTGCCCCAAAAGGCAATATGCATCGTCCAATTTCTTTTCTGCCATAGAGAGCTTTACCTGCAGAGTGGCAATATCAGCCGATTGATTGATTTTGTCTGCGGCGCGGCTGGCAAAGCGTTTGACGCTGCTGTATATTTCATCCCAATTCATATCGAGTCTCCTTTTCGAGCTTTGATACAAATAGTATATACCGTTTTTTTCATCTTGTCAACCGCATGAATGTAAATTTTGCGGGAAATACTAACAGAAAGCGCAAAAAACGATGAATTTTTGCTTTTTTTGAAGGGAGTTTTTGCTATGAATATGGATAAGCAGACCTATAAGCGCTTTGCCGCGGCGCACGCACCGCACTCTCCCCTGCTGAAGGATTGCTTGAATGCATTCTGGAGCGGTGGGCTGATTTGCGTACTGGGGCAAGCGCTGCGCGACGTCTATCAAAATCTTTGCCACATGGAAGAAGAAAACGCCGCCACGCTGACCTCGGCAACCTTGATCTTTCTTGCAGTGGTGCTGACGGGATTTGGAATCTTTGACCGCTTTGCGAAGATTGCCGGAGCAGGAACGCTGATACCCATCACGGGCTTTGCGAACTCGGTGGTCTCCCCCGCCATCGACAGCCATGCCGAGGGCTTGGTACTGGGCGTGGGGGCAAAAATTTTTACCGTAGCGGGGCCGGTCCTGCTTTACGGCACACTTGCAGGGACGATTTACGGCGTGATTTATTGGATCGTCGGGTTGTTTTGAAATTGCGGAAAAAATAAAAATGCAGGACCGTAGGTTCTTATAGAGAGAATAACAGGCTGTAGACAAAACAACCGGCTTTCGTCAGTTTGACGAAAAGTTTTGGTCGAGCTTTTTCAAAAGCTCGCGCAGTGGAGGGCGCGGAGCCCTCCTCGCCCTCCGCAGAGGGCGAAATAGCCTCTTTATGGCGCTTTTCTTT
>JAFTLZ010000073.1 GCA_017452665.1 Clostridia bacterium | reverse complement strand
TTCAGCGTTCAAAAAGCAATTCCATATAAAGCGTAAAAAACCGACACGATTTTACTTTTTCATTATTTGATTGCACAACGCAAGCCCCAGAGGACTTGTCCTTGAAATAAACCATAGGCAAAAAGCGTTCACGCCAAGAAAAACGAGGCAGGAACGCTTTTTGTTTACAGTTTGTATAAAAATGTCCCCCCAGAGTAGGTAAGCTTATTATAAAAAGAATTCGGCTGAAAAATCTGCTTAAAATAACCGCCGCAAGTATTACTTGACACGGTCAAGAAAGAAATGCTTTACATTTTTTAGGGAGCATGGTATAATAAAAGCACACGAAAGGAGTGATTTTATGACCGTTGGTGAGAAAATACAATTTTACCGAAAACAGATCGGGCTTTCTCAAGACGAACTCGGACAAAAATTGCTGGTCAGCCGACAAACCGTCAGTCTTTGGGAAATGAATAAAACAATGCCAACCGTTGATAATTTGCTTTTGCTGAAAGAAATATTTGCTGTATCGGTTGACGATATATTAAGCGAATCCAATCCGGTTGAAAGCAAGAGAGAGTTGCCAAAGGAATCCTACCGATTTGAATATTCCGCCGCTGAGTTGAATGATATTTTTAAAAAAGTCCGTACTCCCCTTTTCAGGAATGCAATTATTTTTGCGCTCTCTTTGCTCTTTCTTGTGATATCCTCCATTGGAGAAGAAACTCCTATGGTTATGGTTGGCATGCTATTAGGTATATTTTTTACAGGAATGTTTTCACATATCAAAGGATATCTGGTTTATAAAAAAGCCTGGAAGGGCAACCAAATCAAAATGCTTGAGAACACATACTCGTACCAGCTTTTTGACACCTATTTCATTTTGAACATCTCTAAGAGCGAGGAAATCATAAAAACATTCAAGATATTTGCAACTGACATTGAAAAAGTACAAGATCTGGGAACTTATTTGATTTTACAAAATGGAGGACAAGCGTACATCATAAAAAAAGGTTCTTTGATAAACGACTCTCTTTTTTATTCCTATTGCAAAAACAATAAAAAAATAATCGTTGAAACGCGAGTCCCGAGGGACATTTTAAAGATACTCTCCATTATCTTGTTTGTATGCTCCATCGCAACGGTTTTGGGTGCCTTGATGTGCGTATCGCTTTTGTCGGAAATCAATCATTTGTTTGTAAAAAATATGTGGATATTCTTTTTGTTTATCCCGGTGCCCATTGCTTCGATTCTCTTCGCGTTTTATTTGAAGAGGAAGGGGTATAGATATAAAAAGAATATCGTTGTAGGCATCGTTATGACGGTAATTCTTTGTATTTACGCCTCTTTTTCATTTTTATTCACAGACATATATACTCATAACGAGGAACCGATCTTGAAAGTCGAACAGCTGCTTGAAATTGATATTCCTACCTACTCCCGGATTCAAACGCAAGATTGGACCCGCGGAACGCAATCGCTGCCGCGCGGATATATTTATTTCACCAGTGATATTTATTTTGATGAAAATTCAGTAAAGGATTTTGAGAAACACCTTTCGGATGATATCAAATGGATGTCGTCTATTCCAACCGATATGATCGGTATCACATCTTATTTCTGTGATATCCAAGCTTTTGATTACTGCATCATATACAATACCCAAACCAATGAATTCAACAAGTTACCGACAAAAAGCGGAAGTTATCGGTTAATCAATGTTCTGTATAACTGCGAAAGCAATACAATGCAGCTTGTGGAATATGAAATTGAGTATACAAAATAAAAATGTCGAGGAGACCTCCTTCCCGTGCGGCACGCTAAAGGAATGGGCTTGCGGTGAAAACCAGGAAAGAATTCAGAATTTGGTGGATCTCAATCAAAAAAGCTAATATACTCCTGTCACGGCGGTGATGCCGCTCACACAACTTAGAAATGAACCCATAAAAACGGAACGCAGCAACCGTTACGGTGCTACGTTCTGCCTTTTTATTGTTAGTGGAATTGCGAATTGTAAAGCGTGCTGTAAAATCCGCCTTTTTGCATCAGCTCATCGTGCGTACCCTGCTCGGTGATTGTGCCGTTTTGCAAAACCAGGATACAATCCGCGGTTTGAATGGTGGACAGGCGGTGCGCGATGATAAAGCAGGTCTTACCGCGCATCAACTCACCCATTGCCTCCTGAATTTTGATCTCGGTACGAGAGTCCACATTGGAGGTCGCCTCATCCAAAATCAGCATCGGCGCGTCCGAAAGAATTGCTCTTGCAATCGTAATCAGCTGCTTTTGCCCTTTGGAGATATTGATGCCGTCATCCGACAGAACCGTATCGTAGCCGTCGGGCAGGCTCTCGATGTAAGTATCGATTCTTGCCGCGTGTGCCGCCGCGCGTACCTCTTCCATGGTTGCGTGCTCTTTTCCGTAGACGATGTTCTCAAAGATCGTACCGTGAAACAGCCACGTATCCTGCAAAACCATGGTGTAAGCCAAGCGCAGATCCTTTCGCTTGATTTGTTCGATTCGCTTACCGTCGATGAAAATTCCACCTGCGTTGGTATCGTAAAAGCGCATCAGCAGATTGATGATTGTGGTTTTTCCCGCACCGGTGGGGCCGACGATCGCTATGGTTTTGCCAGGCTCCGCACTGATCGAAATATCATGCAGAATCTGCTTTTCGGGCGTGTAGCCGAAGCTGACGCCGTCAAATTGCACTTCTCCGCGTACATCCGGCAGATCCTGTGCATCGGTCGTGTCTACGGGTTCGGGAGCCTCATCAATGACGCGGAACACGCGCTCCGCCGCCGAAAATGCGGATTGAAACTCATGCAGAATATTGGCGAACTCGTTGATCGGTCCTGCGAATTTGCGCGAATACTGCACGAATTTGGAAACACCTCCAAGCGTAATGAAGAACACGGAGCCCGCGAGAGCCGCACCGCTTTGGGAGTACATATACAGAATTCCACCGAAGATCGTTACCAACGAGATAGACAGATTGTTGATAAAGTTGACCGACGGGCCAAGCGTACCGCCGTAGTACTCCGCGCGGTAATAGGATCGCATTGCATCGGTATTGCGCCGATTGAAACGATCGCAGATTTCATCCTCTCTGCCGTAGGCATAGATGGTTCGGCAGCCGGATAGCATCTCCTCGGCATATCCGTTGAGCTCGCCCAGCTTGCGGGAACGCTCCTGGAACAGCGGGCGCACTTTTTTGGAGCGGTAGCGGGTGAAGAGAATGGAGATCGGCACGGTGAACGCAAAGATCAGGATCATGGGCTTGGAGATCTGCCACATGAAGATCAGAGAGCCGATGACAGTATAAAGGCTGGTCATCACCTGCACCAGATCGTGCGAAAGTGAGCTGTTGACCGTATCAATATCGTAAGAAATTCGGCTGATGGTGTCCCCTACCGCGTGCGTATCAAAGTAATTGACAGGCAGGGTGTTCAGCTTTTCGAACAGCTGTTTGCGCATGGTGTAAACGATGCGTTGGCTCAAATGGATCATCAAAACCGCCAGCACGTAGGAGAAAATTGCCGAGCACACGTAGCAGATCAACATACGGATGACGTTATCCCAGACGGCGTCAAAATCCACACCGTCTGTTGCAGCAATGGCATCGATGGCGTTGCCGGAATATTCCGGCCCTAGCAAAGACAGCTGATTGGAAACCAGCGTCAGTGCAATGGCAAGCAAAAACAGCGGCCATTGGCGCAGAACGTACCCGCACAACCGCAGAAATACGCCCTTTGCGGATTTTCGGTTCAGCTTTTGAACGGGCGTATGCTTGTTCGGATTTCCGCCCGAATGCGCGTTCGTCGAAAATGTTCCCTTATTCAACAAAAGCACCTCCCATCTGCGAATCGCTGATTTCACGGTATGCGGGGCAATCCCGCATCAACTCGTCGTGTGTTCCCTGACCGATCACACGCCCGTGCTCCAGAACCAGAATCACGCTGCAATCCTTGATTGAGCTGACGCGCTGTGCAACCGTAACAACGGTCGTGTTTGTCAGCTCCTCTGCCAGTGCGCGGCGCAGGTTGGCGTCGGTTTTGTAATCGAGTGCGGATGAGCTGTCATCCAGCACCAAAATCTCGGGCATACCCGCAATCGCACGTGCGATCAGCAAGCGCTGACGCTGACCGCCAGAAAGGTTTGTTCCCTTGGAGGAAACCAAGTGCCCGTACCCGTCCGCAAATGCGGTGATAAAATCGTCCGCCTGCGCAATGCGTGCCGCATTAACGATGGCGTCATGGCTCAGTTCCCTGCCAAAACGGATGTTTTCTTCAACCGTATCGGCATACAAAAAGTCGTTTTGCAGAGCTACACCGAACATTCCGCTCAGCGTTTGATGACCGTAGGAAGAAAGCGGCAGACCGTTGATGCGGATTTCTCCCTCCGTCACATCGTAAAAGCGCATCAACAGCTTGACCAGCGTAGATTTTCCACTTCCCGTAGCACCGATGATACCGAGCGAGCCGCCGCGCGGCACCGATACGTTGATGTTTTTCAAGTGGCGGTGCTTGCCGGTATAGGAAAAACCGACGTTTTCAAAAACAATATGTGCATCCTCCCGGCGGGGTTCGCATACCGTTTGTTTCTCTGGGGTAAAGATCTCTTCGGGCTGTTCCAGTACTTCCCCGATGCGGCGCGAGGATGCCGCGCACTTGGTGTACATGACGAAAATACGGGAAATGGACATCATTGCCATGGAAATCAAGGTAAAATACTGCATAAACGCAATAACCGTTTCGGGATCGGATTGATGCCCCGCCACACGGTACGCGCTCCAAGCAACAACTGCGGTAATTCCGCAGTTCATCAAAAGTGTCATTGCCGGATTGGCAATTCCCATAATGGTACCCGCAAAGGTCTCATCACGTGACAGCCGGCGGTTGACCGCATCGTATCTGCGATTTTCGTAATCGTTTTTGGAAAGCGCTTTGATGACGCGAATTCCTTGGAAGTCCTCGCGCACCACGCGCACCATGTTATCCACCGATTGCTGTACCCGCGCATACAGCGGAACACCGCGGTTAGAGATCAGAAAAACGGTTACACAAATCAGCGGTAGTGCGGCAAGCATAACGAGCGCAAGATAGGCATCCATTACAAGCGTGATCACGATGCCGCCCAGCAAAAGGATGGGGGCACGGACACCCATGCGCTGCATCATACTGACAAAGCTGTGTACATGATAAGTATCCGTGGTGATGCGCGACTCCAAAGACGGAATCGTGAATCGGTCGGTTTGCGCCGCCGACAAGCGGAGCGTTTTGGCAAACAGATCCTTACGGAGCTGTTCCGAAAAATCTGCGGACGAGCGCGCCGCCATACGGTTTGCAACGATGTTACAGATGCAAGCGGTTGCCGCACAGAGGATCATCAAGCCGCCCCAGGCAAGGATCTGCGGAACGCTGCGGGAGCCGACCACGTTTTTCAGAATGTAACTCAAAATATACGGCAGCATCAGCTCCACCATGGTACCGCCTGCCTTGATGCAAAAGCCAATCGCCATACGTACACGAAAGGGCTTGAGATAACGTACCAGTAGCTTCACGTCTCGCTTCCCTCCTGTTCAGCTTGCTCCGCCAGCTCGCGGGCGCGAACCTCAATTCGATCCAGCACGGCAAGAAACGCCGCATATTCCTCCTCGCCAAGTTCCTTGGCAAGCTGCACATTCCACTCCGTCCGAATCTGTGCTACGCGAGGATAAATATCCAACATTTTTTCGGTTGGATAGACCAGCGTCACACGCTTATCAGTTTCGCTGACCTTACGCAAAACGTAGCCATCCTCCTCTAACCGACTGAGCGTACGCGCAACCGTGCTTTTGTTTAAGAACAGGCGCATTGCCAGAACATCCTGTGACAGTCCCGGATCTCCACAGATCTTTAATATGAAGGAGTGATCCAGCCCCTTCAATCCCAAGCCGGGAAGCTTTGCCATTCGATAATTTGCCTGACAACGGCTGATAATCAGCATTTTTCGCGTCATTGCCGCCATACAATCTCCTCCTTTTGTTGCATACACAACTGTTTCGTTTGCAACAGTTTCCTTTGCAACTAATTATAGCACAGCAAAAACGCTTTGTCAACCGGTTTCATCATGTTTTTGTCATATTTTTATAAAAAATTTCATTTTGCCGAAAAAATCTCACAAACCGTGCTTGAAAGAATTGGTAATAACGCCGAAATCACTGTTTTTTTGCCAAAAAAGCGAAAAAACGGTTGCTTTTTGTTGAGCTTTGGTGTTATAATAATATAGATGATTTTGTGATGAAAGAGGCGCGCCGATATGATTTACGATCTGCAAAAAGCAAATATGTGGAAACGGATTTCCGCATATATATTTGACGTGATTCTTTTGGGAATTGCCGCCGTTGGATTCGCGCTTTTGATTTCCGCCGCCGTAAATTACGATGGTTACAGTGAAAATCTGCAAGGCTTGTATCAAAAGTACGAGGAACTGTACGGAGTCTCCTTTGACATCACCGAAGAGGATTATCTGGCATACTCGGAGGAGGAAGCCGCGAATTACGAAGCCGCGATAGCCGCGCTGTCAGCCGATGCGGAGGTGAATTACACCTACTCTATGATGCTAAACCTGACCCTGCTGATCACCACCTTTGGGATCCTATTCGCTTATTTGATTCTGGAGCTTTTGGTTCCCTCTCTTTTCAAAAACGGACAAACACTCGGTAAAAAAATATTCGGAATCGGCGTGATGCGCATTGACGGCATCAGAATTTCCACGCCGATCCTGTTCGTTCGGACGGTTCTGTGCAAATACACGATCGAAACCATGGTTCCCGTGCTGCTGTTGATTATGATCTATTTTAACATCGTCGGCATCGTCGGAACAGCGATCATCGGCTTGATTTTACTGGTGCAGTTGATTTTGCTGATCGCGACCCGTGCACGCACACCGATTCACGACGTGATTGCAAACACCGTAACGGTAGACCTCTCCAGCCAGATGATTTTTGACACGCAGGAGGATATGATCGCGTATCGGCAGAAGATCCACACCGAACAGGTTGAAAAATCCGATGACCGGTGACGTCCGTTTTTTGTGTTTTCATTTTAGTTGATCAATAGCTCTTTGTTTGGGGGTACCCCCAAACACATTTCCGAGCTTGCTCGGAAATTCTGATTTTTGTTTTGCAAAAAAATCATACACCAAAACAAGGAAGGAAGATTTTTTATGAAAGTTGTATTGGAAAATTTAACCAAAGTCTTCCCGGGACGGAACAAAAAGGTCAATGAAGAGGTCGTGGCGGTAAACGATTTTACGTTCACCATTCCGGACGGCAAGCTGGTAGGGCTTTTGGGTCCCTCCGGATGCGGAAAAAGCACGACGCTTTATATGATTTCGGGGTTGCAAAAGCCTTCAAGCGGGAAGATCTTTTTCGGTGACGACGACGTAACCGCGCTCGCTGCCGAAAACCGCGGCGTTGGTCTGGTGTTCCAGAACTACGCGCTCTACCCCCACATGACCGTGAAGCAGAACATCATGTTCCCGCTCCAGAATCTGAAGGGTGCGGACAAGCTCTCCAAAAACGAGATGCTGGAAAGAGTTTACTCCGCGGCAAAGCTGGTGCAGATCGACGAGCTGATGGAGCGCAAGCCGGGAGAGCTTTCGGGCGGTCAGCAGCAGCGTGTTGCGATTGCACGTGCGTTGGTCAAAATGCCGCGGGTACTC
>JAFTLZ010000072.1 GCA_017452665.1 Clostridia bacterium | reverse complement strand
TCTTTTTGCCAAGCGCAAACCTCGCGTAGCGATTTGCGGCGAGCCTGCGAGCCTTTTTTCCTTTTGCGCCTTCTTGGTCAAAAGAAAAAGCGCTACTAACAAATTTGTGCAATATTACAAATTGAATATCTTTGGTCTACAGTCTGTGCATTTGTAAACACAAATGCTTTCTCGGTAGACAAATTCACAAATTTTTGATATAATTATTACAAAAAAACACATAAGCCAATTAACCGATACGTCCTTACTGACACTATATAAGTGAAAGCTTTCAAACACAGGAGAACAACTATGACTGACAAAAGAGCATCGGAATTGCTGTCAGAAAATCTGACGGCAATCTACGGTTACGCTTTTTCGAAGCTCTATGATAAAGATAAGGTGGACGACCTCGCATCCGAAATTGTATATGAGATCATCGTTTCGGCGCGCAATCTGCAAAATGAAGAAGCCTTTTGGGGCTTTGCTTGGAAAATCGCCGAAAATACATTCCGTCGCTTTATCCGTAAGAGTGAACTTGCCGCGCAGACCGTAGAACTAACAGAAGAAAATATAGGTGTGTACGATCTTTCTCCCGAGCAGGAGTACATACAAAAGGAAACAGCGAGCCAAGAAATATATCTGCTTCGACGCGAGCTTTCACTTTTGAAGAAAACGCACCGAGAGGTATGCGTTGCTTATTATGTCGATAATAAAAGTTGTTCTCAAATCGCAAACGAACAAAATATCAGCGTGGAAATGGTAAAATACCATTTATTCAAAACACGTAAATTATTGAAAGAAGGTATCGGTATGACGAGAACACTTGGAGAAAAAAGCTACAACCCCGGAACGTTTAGACTTGACTTTTGGGGAGATTGGAACAAATATGACAGTCTGTTTAAGAGAAAATTGCCCGGCTCTATTGTGCTTGCCGCATATTATGAAGCTATGACAGCAGAAGCACTTTCAATGGAGCTTGGAGTTTCAATGCCTTATCTTGAGGAAGAAATTGAGATTTTGGAAGCTGCGGGAGTGCTGAAAAGAACGGGCGATAAGTATCAGACTAACATCGTTATTATAACTGATGCTTATGAAAAGGAGTTTGTGAAAAACACTTCTGCTGTTTATACTGCCGTTGCAAAGTCAGCATTTGAAAAAGTAGCGAGCCTTTTGCCGCGAATCCGCGAGCTTGACTTTCACGGCAACAACTACAATGATAACCGCTTGCTGTTCGGTCTTTTGAACCTCGCGTTTGTCAAGGGCTATATTTTGGCAAAAGAGAAATCTCCGCTTGGAAATCCCAACAAGCTTGCTCTTGGCGGTAACGGATGGATATTCGGATATGATAACGATTACGCCAATCACCATTTTCAAGGTGTAACGATGGAAACGTGGAATAAGAGCGAAACGGCGTGGTTCTCCGCAGAGAATTACAGAGTAATCAAGCAGGCACAGATGTATGACCACTATGATTTTCGTAACAAAGCAGAAGCTATGTGCGATGCGATTCACGGAAAGGACGCGAATAAAGATAATCCCACACTTCCGTGGTTGATTGAGAACAAATTGATTCTTTGCGATGATAATAAACTTTCTGCAAACTTCCTTGTTTTTGACAACGATGTGTTTGAAAAAGTTAGTTCTATCCTCTCGGATATTATAGAGGAAGTGGCAAACTGTATGATTGATATATCAAACAAAGCAGAAAGGATACTCGCCGAGCACGTCCCCGCTTCGCTCAAAGGACAGTGCGGCGATATTGCGAAGATCCATCATCGACTCGACGTTGCAGCCTTCTTATTGGAGGAGCTTATCAAAGAAAACAAACTGATTGTTCCGAACGAAAAAATACCTCTCTGTGTTTGGGGTGTTAAAAAGTAATAAAACCGCCGAGAGCAACTGTTTTTTGCTACTCTCGGCGGCTATTTTTTTAAATTAAAATTCCAGTCCTTTAACGTACAATCCTTACGGTGACAGATTTTTTTATGAAAATGGTGCTGTCTCAAGATCTGTGGTTGGAGACAGCACCATTGTTTGTTCTATTGGATTTAAATGACGCGGACGCGCATGATACCCTCTACTGAGGAGATGCGCGCAACGGCGGCATCGGAGGGGGTGGAGGAGACGTCCAAAACCGTATAGGCGTTCTCTCCCTTGGATTTGTTCGTCATGTTTTCGATGTTCAAGCCTTCATCCGCTACTGCACCTGTAATTTGCGTCAGAACTGCGGGAACATTTGCGTGCAGAACACAAATACGGGCGCCTGCGGAACGGGGCATATCCACGTTCGGGAAGTTGACGCTGTTTTTGATGTTGCCGTTTTTCAAATAATCATCCAGCTCGATGGCTGCCATGACTGCGCAGTTGTCCTCGGCTTCCTCGGTAGAAGCACCGAGGTGGGGGATTGCCACAACACCGGGGATCTCCAGAATCTCCTCGGTGGGGAAGTCGGTAACATAAGCGGATACTTTTCCGTCTGCCATTGCAACCTTCAGGTCCTCTGCGTTCACGAGATCGGCGCGGGAGAGGTTGATCAGCTTGACGCCGTCCTTCATCTTTGCGATGTTAACAGTGCAGATCATGTTTTTGGTATCCTTGGTTGCCGGAACGTGGAGCGAGATATAATCGCATTTTTCAAAAATCTCGTCGTAGGTTGCCGCACGGACGATGCGGTGATTCAGGTTCCACGCGCCCTCGACCGAGAGGTAAGGGTCACAGCCGATGACGTTCATGCCGAGGTGGATCGCGGTGTTGGCGATCAGACCGCCGATTGCACCCAGACCAATGACGCCCAGCGTTTTGCCCTGCAGCTCTGTTCCTGCGAACTTGGACTTGCCTTTTTCGACCTGCTTGGCAACGTCGGTGCTTCCCGCAAGGCTCTTTGCCCACTCAATTCCGCCAACGACATTGCGTGCGGCGAGCAGGAGTGCGCAAACTGCCAGCTCCTTCACGCCGTTTGCGTTTGCACCGGGGGTGTTGAATACGACGATGCCCGCCTCGGAGCAACGGTCGATCGGAATATTATTGACGCCGGCACCTGCACGCGCGATTGCCTTCAGCTCGGAGCCGAACTCCATCTCGTGCATGACGGCGGAGCGCACCATGATACCGTCCGGGTTTTCTACGGTTTCGCCTACATCATAGCCGTTGCCGAGCTGCTTCAGCCCGACGGCGGCAATTTTATTTAACAGTTGAATTTTCATGCTCGTACTCTCTTTTCCTTTTGATTATGCTTTGGGATTGTTTGCCGCAAATTCCTTCATGAATGCGATCAAAGCCTCCACGCCCTCGTAAGGCATGGCGTTGTAAATGGACGCGCGCATACCGCCAACCGAGCGGTGGCCCTTCAGGTTCTTCAGTCCCGCTTTGCCTGCCTCGGATGCGAACTTTTTATCAAGATCGGCGTTGCCGGTCACGAACGTGACGTTCATCATCGAGCGGCTGTCCTTTTTGACGGGAGCGATGTAGTAGTCCTGCGAATCCAGATAATCGTAAAGCAGATTTGCTTTCTTTTGGTTCATTTCCTTCATTACGTCAAGGCCGCCCAGCCCCAAGATCCACTCGTAAACAAGCTTTGCCATGTAGATGGTGTAGCAGGGAGGGGTATTGTACATGGAGTCGTTTTCTGCCATGGTTTTCCACTCCAGCATAGTGGGCATTTTTTCGTCGGCGTAGTTGAGCAGATCCTCGCGTACGATGACAAGCGTCATACCTGCGGGCGCCATATTCTTTTGCGCGCCTGCGTAGATCACGCCGAATTTGCTGACGTCGATCGGCTCGGAAATGATGCAAGAGGAAAGGTCTGCAACCAGCGGGATGTCACCCGTATCGGGAATGTAAGAATATTTGGTGCCGTAAATGGTGTTGTTGAAGCAGATGTGCAGATAGGATGCGTCGGGGCGGATCATATCGCGGGTAACCGTGGGGACGTGATCGAAGTTATCGTCCTTGGTGGTTGCGATGCACTTGACGTCGTAGCCCATTTTTTGCGCTTCCTTGAACGCCTTGCCCGAGAACTGACCGGAAACGACGTAGTCTGCCTTGCCGGTGCGGTTGATCAGGTTCAGCGGAACTGCCGCAAACTGCGTGGAAGCGCCGCCCTGCAAAAAGAGTACCTTGTAGTTATCGGGAATGTTCATCAGCCTGCGAAGCATGACCTCTGCATCTTTGATGATTGCTTCGTAATCCGGAGATCGGTGAGACATCTCCATGACGGACATTCCGGATTCCCCATAACAGACCAGTTCGGATGCTGCTTTTTCAAGTACGGGAAGCGGAAGCATGGAAGGGCCTGCCGAAAAGTTAAAAACTCTGTTCATGATTCTAATATTCCTCCGGAATTTATTTTCATTTTCAATTTAGCTGTTTAGCGAGCTAAAGCAAAAACTTATTCATTATTATAGTACTTTTCTTGCAGTTTGTCAAGGGCTTTTTGGAATTTTTACGTTATTTTTTTGACAGAACCGCAAATTGGCGGATTTTTGGAAAGGTAGCGATAGAAAATTCCGTTTTGGTACAAACTAACTGTGATTGGATGGAGGGAGGTATATCATTTGAAAATACAAGCCTTGGGCGGTATCGAAACGGCAAAAAAAGTTGGCTTTGCAGTGCTGGGAACGCTGATTCTTGCATTTGGTGTGGCGGTGTTTATCATTCCGTTTGATCTGGTTGTGGGGGGCGTTGCCGGGATTGCCGTTTTGTTGCACGCGGTATTTCCAATGCTGGGTGTCGATCTTTTGATTACTGCGCTGACGTGGTTGCTCTTCCTTTTGGGATGGGGCTTACTGGGAAAGGAATTTGCCATTCAGACGCTGATCTCATCTGCCGTTTATCCGTTCGGTGTGGGGCTGTTTTTAAAGCTGACGGAGCCGGATGTGCTAGGCGGGCTGTTTTGTCTGCGCGAGAGTGGATATCCGGAGCTTTCGCTGATGATCTCGGCTGTGGTTGGCGGAGTATTGGTCGGGCTTGGATGTGCGGTCACCTTTTTCAGCGGCGGTTCTACCGGCGGAGTGGATGTGATCGCGTTTGCCGTTTGCAAGGTATTTCGGAGGATAAAACCGTCAAGCATTTTGTTCGCGATGGATGCTCTGGTGATCCTTTTGGGAGTATTTGTATTTGGAGATCTGGTGCTTTCGCTTTTGGGGATTGTGTCGGCGTTGGTTTGTGCGTTTGTGATTGACAAGGTATTTCTTGGCGGTTCTGCGGCGCTTGTGGCGCAGATTGTAACCGAGCGCTGGGAAGAGATCAATCGGGAAGTGATCCTTCGCATGGATCGCAGTACAACGGTCTGGGAGACGATAGGCGGCTACTCCGGCAAGCCGAAGCAGATGTTGGCGGTTTCCTTTTCAATGAGAGAATATGCGGTTCTGATGCAGATTGTGAAAGCGCAGGATCCGGATGCGTTTGTGATGGTCTATCGGGCGCACGAGATTCGCGGGGAAGGCTTTTAAAAAGGACGCGGTCTTTTTGGGGGGAAGGACGCGGTTTATGGAGGGGAAGGACGCGGTTTTTGGGGGAACTTTTGAAAAAGTTCCCCCAAGCCCCCTCAAAACTTTTAACACACAAATAAAAACAGAAGAGGCGGGAAAGCTCTTGCCTCATTTTTTTGTTTTGGCATTGTAAGATTTTGCGAGTAGGTAGCCAGTGAAACAGCTGCCGCAAGCGGTCAGGGACCACTAACCCTGCCCGCTCCACGGGAAACTTTAAATATGAATTGTATGTCCTTGCAATTTACTCTCTCACCCGCTCCGCGGAGTTCTCCCGTAGGGAGAGGCTTGGATAGAGTTGCAAGAGTTCTTTATAGATCCCGCTTCAGCTTACCCTTCGCGCTTTTGCGGCATGCCGCAAAAGTTCGACCGCCGAGCTTGCGAGCCTTTTCAGAGATGACGCGCAGGGGGGATGCTTTTCGTGGAGCGGGCAGGGTGGTGGTACCTGACCGCTCGCGGGAGCTATTGTTCTGTCTGCGTGCTCGGAAAGGAGTTTGGTACAAAAACGAAAGAACGAGGCAGGGACTTCCCTACCTCGCCTATCTTATAAATTGTTGTTAAAGCTTTGAGGGGCGTGGGGGACTTTTTCAAAAGTCCCCCACAAAAACACTCCCCCCAAAATGCTCCTCCAAACACTCCCCAAAACGTGCCCTTTTTTCAAATGTCCCTACAAAAAACAGAGCAAACGCATTTCTGCATTTGCTCTGTTTATGATAGCTAAAGGGAATTAGCCCAGCTTAGCCTGGTTGATCTTGATACCGGGGCCCATGGTCGAAGCGATCACGCAGCTCTTGATATACTGACCCTTTGCAGCAGCGGGCTTTGCCTTGATGATAGCGCCCAGCAGTGCGTCGAAGTTCTCCTTGAGCTTGTCAGCGCCGAAGGAAGCCTTGCCGATGGGGCAGTGGATGATGTTGGTTTTATCCAAACGGTACTCAATTCTACCTGCCTTTGCCTCGGTAACAGCCTTGGCAACGTCGGGGGTTACGGTACCTGCCTTAGGAGAAGGCATCAAGCCCTTGGGACCGAGGACCTTACCCAGACGGCCGATGACAGCCATCATATCGGGGGAAGCGATAACCACGTCGAACTCGAACCAGTTCTCTTTGGTGATCTTTTCAACATACTCTGCGCCGCCTGTGTACTCAGCACCTGCGTCCAGAGCCTTTTGTACGTTATCGCCCTTAGCGAATACAAGCACACGCACCTTTTTGCCGGTGCCGTTGGGGAGGACGATTGCGCCGCGGACCTGTTGGTCTGCCTGGCGGGAGTCAACACCCAGACGAACGTGTACTTCGATGGTTTCGTCAAACTTTGCCTTGGAAGTCTGGCACACCAGACCCATAGCGTCGGCTACATCGTAAGCCTTGGATTTTTCGATCAGCTTTGTGCTGTCTACATACTTTTTACCGAATTTTGCCATTGTTCGTTACCCCCTTAGTCCTCGACGGTAACGCCCATGGAGCGTGCAGTACCGGCGATCATGCTCATTGCCGTTTCCAGAGTTGCCGCATTCAGGTCGGGCATCTTGGTTTCGGCGATCTTCTTAACCTGTTCCTTGGTCAGCTTTGCAACCTTGGTCTTGTTCGGAGCAGCAGAACCGGACTCGATGCCGGCAGCCTTCTTGATCAGAACGGGTGCGGGAGGAGTCTTGGTGATAAAGGTGAAGGAACGGTCTGCGTAAACGGTGATAACGACGGGGATGATCATACCGATGTCATTCTTGGTTCTTTCGTTGAATTCCTTGGTGAACACCGGAATCGCCACGCCGTACTGACCGAGAGCCGGACCTACGGGAGGCTGGGGAGTTGCTTTACCAGCGGGAAGCTGGAGCTTGATATAACCTAAAACTTTCTTTGCCATGATTTTCATACCTCCAAATGTGGTTTTTTACGGAAGAATGTGATAAAATAAAATTTTCTTCCTCCCACGTGCAGCAAACGGATGCTGCCGGATGTTACGCGTTTGCGGGCTTGACCTCGGATGCTTCGAGCTCAACGGGCATATCGCGATTTCCGCGCTTGATCAGCACGGTTACGTTTTTCAGGTCGTCGGAGATCGTTTGAACGACACCGCTGTATCCTTCAAACAAGCCACCCGTTACCGTTACGCTGTCGCCAATCTCAAAGGCAAGCTTCACTTGCTGTACCTGCTCGATCTCAAGCGCCGCGACTTCCTCATCGCTCAGCGGGGTGGGGCGGGATCCGGGACCTACAAAACCGGTAACGCCGGTGATGTTACGGACTGCGTGCCAGCTTTCTTCATTCATGATCATCTTAATGTAGACGTAACAAGAGAAGATCTTGTTTTCCACTTCCTTTTCCACGTCGCCGTTCTTTTCGATCACGGTTTCGGTGGGGATGCAGATGTCAAAAATCAAGTGACCGAGTCCGCGGTTTTCGATGATTTTTTCCAAACTTGCTTTTACTTTGTTTTCATAGCCGGAATAAGTGTGTGCCACGTACCATCTCGGCCCTACGTTCATTTCGTTGATATCGCTCATTGCTCTGCTACCTTACGTTCCGGAGAACATAGACTGAAAGGCTGAGATCATTGCAAGGAAGCCTTTGGAAAGGCCCAAGTCGAGCAGGCAGATTACGATTGCGCAAGCGAGCAGAACGAGAATAACCACGCGCGTGCTTTTTCTGGTTTGCTCCCAAGAAAGCCAAGAGACCTTCTTGAATTCGCTCTTCATAACACGCAAGCCCTTTACGATCTGTTCGCGGAACTTAATGCCAAGAACGACAGCTGCAACCAGCAAAACCGCACCGATGATGATCCAAACCCATGCGGCAGTGCTAAGGCCCTGCGGCTCGGTTTCGGTTGTTGCATCATCAGCAAACACGGGAAGAGCAAAAAGGGAAATCATCAGAAGAGCAGCGCTGATGGCTGCAATCCATCTGTGCAACAGTTTTCCTGTTTTCATTTTTTGTTGATTCCTTTCTTCCATTCTGACCAAACTTATTTGGTTTCCTTGTGTGTTGTGTGCTTGCGGCAGAACTTGCAATACTTCATGAGTTCCAATCTGTCCGGGTCATTTTTCTTGTTTTTCTTTGTGTCATAATTTCTCTGTTTGCACTCGGTGCAGGCGAGAGTAATTTTGACTCGTGCATCATTAGCCATTTAGCGGCACCTCCCATATCAAATTTATTTGACATCCGCGGGGATGTCTGTGTACCTCCCTCTGAAAGGAGTCGGGCAAACCCATATGCGGGCGGCACCTTGACCGACGTTTGTGAGACGCAAAATCTGCGCACAACAAAAAAGCCCTTTGACAGAGGTACAAACATTATATCACAATGTTGACAGCTTGTCAAGGGCTTTTTTTCAATTTTTTTATATTTTCAGCCAACGGTCCAAAAACGCGTAGCCTTGCTCGAGCGCCCACAGGGGCGGGCGATGTCCGGTTGCATGGTTGACGAGCATCAATCGGTCACCGTTCTGCGCGTATCCGCGGGCACGGCGCATCGCGTCTCCGCTGGCAGCGTCATCGTATTGCCCTGCCAAAAGACAGAAGGGCTTTGGCGCCGCAATGCTAAGCAGCTCGGTGTGATCCATGCCGCGCCGCACCAGATGGAGCATCATTTCGATCTGCCCGTATTTGGGGAGCTTTTCTCCGCTCTCCAGATCCATGCCAGGTATTGCATCCGGAAAATAGAAGGGAACGACCACGGCGGGAAGGGGGTGGGGAGATGGTAACTTGCGCGGAAGGGCGAAAACGAC